>JALDYL010000031.1:0-42041 GCA_032153965.1 Achromobacter sp.
GCGCACCGGTGTGCGCGAGACGTCGTAAGTCTGCATCAGCATCTGTTCGTCGACGGGATCTCCCGGCAACAGGCTGCCATCGCGGATGGACTCTTCGACGGACAGGCGGATGCGCTCAGCGGCTTTCATGGCGGACTCCAGTCAAGGGGTGAAGAAAATTCACGCAGGGCATAGTATTTTCTTGACTTCTATAAATATATTTATGAGACTAGACTTTTATTTTACCGAGCAAAGCGCGGCAGGAGGTAGTGAACATGGAAGACTCGCCCAAACAGGAGTGGCAGGCCTGGGTCGCCCTGGTCTGCAAGACGCATGGCTTGGCCGTGCCCGCCGAGACGCAATCGGCGGTCGCGCGCACGCTGTTGCGTCTTGCCGCCGTGGAGGCCGAGATCGCAGCCTGTGGGGATGCCGATGTCTGAGCCCCTGTTGCATCTTGCCGTGGCCGACATGCGCCGCAACTACGTCCAGGCCACGCCTGGCGAACGCGCCGCGCTGGTCGCGGCCCAGGCTGCGGCGTTCCAGCGCCGCGCGGCCGACCTGCACTGCGCCACGCGCACCTATCTGCCCTCTTGCGCATCCGTGCGTCACGGCGGCCTGCTTGAGGGCGTGGCGCTGGCGCACAAGGATGCCTTCCAGACCGGCACGCACGCGCCGGGCCGCGGCCGGCCCTTGCGCGACGTTGCTCCGGGTGCGATGGCCACGGCGCTGCGCCGCTTGCAGGACCATGGAGCGCTCAACCTGGGCGCCCTGGCGATGGTCGAACACGCCTGCGGCGCGACGGCCGAGAATCCCCATGGCCCGGCGCTGGCCAATCCGCTGGATGCCGCCGCTGCGGTAGGCGGATCGTCCAGCGGCTGCGCGGTCGCGGTGGCGGCGGGCCTGGTTCCCGCCACGCTGGGCACCGATACGGCCGGCTCGGTGCGCATGCCGGCCGCGACTTGCGGGCTGGTGGGGCTCAAGCCGACGCCCGGGCTGGTGCCGGCGGACGGCGTCGCGGCCTTGGCGCCGACCTTGGACACGGTGGGGGTGATAGGCCGTAGCGCGCTGGATGCCGCCTGTGTCTACGCCGCGTTGCTGCCTGCGCAGGCCGCCGCGCCCGCCCTGCCTGCGGACGCGGCGCAGATCGAACAGGAACTTTCCCGGCCGCGCCGCTGGCGGCTGGCTTCGACCCTGGCGACCGCCGGGGCGCGCGCCGACGTGGCGGCCGTGATGTCGGGATTCGAACAGGCCCTGCCCGATCCGCAGCGCATCGATTCCCGTCCGGCGCCCGACCTGGACCGCCTGAACCGTCTGGCCCAGATCGTGCTGCATGCCGAAGCCGCCGCCACGCTGGCGGGCAGCGTACGCCACGATCTGGCCTCGCTGGCGCCGGCCACCCGGTCCATCGCGCTGCCTGGCTGGGCCATGCCGGCGATCTGGTATCGCCACGCCCTGTCGCAGATCGCGCCATTGCGCGCCGCCTTCCTCGCTACCTATCTGGCGGACGCGGACCTGCTGCTCATGCCTTGCCTGCCGCAAGGCGTGCCGGACCGCGCCGCGGTCACCACCACCAGCCCCGCTTTTGATCCGCGCGCGCTCGCGGCGCTGCACCGGCACCACGCCTACCTGAACTATCTGGGCCTGCCGGCGCTGGTCCTGCCCATCGGCATCGATGCGCAGGGCCGCCCCGTCAGCGTGCAAGCGGTCGGCGCGCCGGGCGGCGAAGCCCTGCTGCTGGCCTTTGCGCACCAGTTCGCTCTGCCCTTTTCCGCCATTCTGCAACGCTAACTCCACGGACTCATCATGGCCAGAATCAACGCTTCCCCCACCCTCGCGCACTTTCGCGTGCTGGACCTTTCGCGCGTGCGCGCCGGCCCGACCTGCGTACGCATCCTGGCGGACTTCGGCGCGGACGTGATCCGCATCGAACCGCCGGCCGGAATCGATCCCAACGAAGCCATGTTCGCCGCCGACCGCACTGGCGGCGATTTCCAGAACCTGAACCGCAACAAGCGGTCGATGACGCTGAACCTGAAGAAGCCCGAAGGTCTGGCCGTGTTCAAGCAACTGGTCGCCACCGCCGACGTGGTGGTGGAGAACTGGCGCCCGGACGTCAAGGCGCGGCTGGGGGTGGATTACGAAGCCCTGCGCGCCATCAATCCCCGCATCATCCTGGCCAGCATCTCCGGCTTTGGCCAGGACGGTCCCTATGCGGACCGGCCAGGCTTTGACCAGATCATCCAGGGCATGGGTGGCCTCATGTCGGTGACAGGCTTTGCCGGCGGCGGCCCGCTGCGCGCGGGGCTCGCGGTCGCCGATTGCGGCACGGGCATCTACGCCGCGGTTGGCGTTCTGCTGGCCTTGCTGGAGCGCGAACGATCCGGCTTGGGCCAATGGGTCCACAGTTCCCTGCTGCACACGCAGATCGCGCTGATGGACTTCCAGGCGGCGCGCTACCTGAACGACGGCGACACGCCGGTGCAGGTGGGCAACGATCATCCGACCAGCAGCCCGATGGGGCTGTTCGAGGCCAGCGACGGCGCCTTCAACCTGGGTGCGTCCGGCGAAGGCAACTGGCGTCGCCTGTGCGAGTGCCTGGACGCGCCGCAATGGCTGGAGGACCCGCGCTATGCGACCGAGAAGCTGCGCGTGGCGAACCGGGCCGAGCTCAATGAATCGCTGGCGCAGCGTTTCCGCCAGCAGAGCGTCGCGCACTGGGTCGGGCTGCTGAACCGCGCCGGCGTTCCGGCAGGCCCGGTCTATAGCATTCCGCAGGTGTTCGAGGACGAACAGGTGCGCCACCTGGGCGTGGCGCAGCCGGTTGCGGACGAGACCGGGCACGAGTACCGCCTGATTTCTCAGCCCGTGGCCTTGACGCGCACGCCCGCCCATATCGCGCGGCCCGCGCCCGGCTGGGGCGAACACACGCGCGAGATGCTGGCGGAGATGGGCTATGCCGCGGGCGATGTCGAGCGTCTGTATGAAGCGGGGGTGGTATGAGCGGCGGCCAGATCCTGGTGGAATTCCAGGACGGCATTGCGGCCCTGACGGTCTGCCATGCGGAAAAACGCAATGCGATGACGCTGGCCATGTGGCAGCAACTGGCCGCCGCACTGCGTGGACTGGCTGGCGCCGGGGTCCGGGTGCTGACGCTGACCGGCGCCGGCGTCCGGGCTTTCGTGTCCGGGGCCGACATCAGCGAGTTCGACCAGGCCCGCGACGGCGCGGCAGCGGTCGCCCGGTACAACCAGGCGGTGGCGGACGCACAGCGGCTGCTGGCGGAGTTCGAGGCGCCCACCGTCGCGCTGATACAAGGCGCGTGCATGGGCGGCGGTATCGGCCTGGCCTTGGCCTGCGACCTGCGCTATGCCAGCGCCAGCGCCCGTTTCCGCATGCCGGCCGCAAGGCTGGGGCTGGGCTATTCCCATGCCGACATGCGCAGACTGGCGGGCGTGGTGGGCGCGGCGTCCGCCTTCGATCTGTTCTATACCGCCCGCACTCTGGACGCCGAGCAGGCCGAACGCCGCGGCCTGATCCACGAACGTTACGCCGACGACGACTTCGCCCGCCAGACCCAGGCGCGGGTGCGAACCATTGCCGCCAATGCGCCCCTCTCCCTGCGCGCGGCAAAGGCGGCCATACTGGCGACCATGAATCCGCCGGCGCCCGCCCGGCTTGACGCGATCGATGCCCTGGTGGCCGACTGCTTCGCCAGCGAGGACTACGCCGAAGGCCGGCGGGCGTTCGCCGAAAAGCGCGAGCCGGTCTTTCTCGGCCGCTGAGCCGTCTTTGAACCATGAGCAAGATGCCATGAACAATCCACGCATTCCTTTCATGCTTTCCAGCCAGCGCCCGCCTCTGGCGGCACTGGACGGCCGGCCCATCCTGGTGCACCTGGTCGTCAATGTGGAGCATTGGCCGTTCGACCAGCCCATGCCCCGCACCCTGCTGACCGCGCCGCACGGGCGCGAGACGGTCCCTGACGTTCCCAATTACAGCTGGGCCGAGTATGGCCTGCGCTGCGGCCTGCCCCGGATCATCGACGCCATCCGCGGCCGCGGCCTGCCGGCCTCGGCCAGCCTGAACGCCTCCGTCATCGATGCCTATCCCGATGCCGCGCAGGCGCTGCTGGAAGCCGGCTGGGAATTCATTGGCCACGGCATCCACCAGCGGGCGCTTTCGCAAGAGGACGGCGACGGCCAGGCCCGCACCATCGCGGCGGCGCTGGACCGGATCGAGCGCTTCAGCGGCCGCCGGCCGCGCGGCTGGCTCTCGCCGGGCCTGCGCGAAACGCAGGACACGCCGGATCTTCTGGCCCAAGCCGGCATCGATTATCTGTTCGATTGGTGCCTGGACGATCTGCCCAACTGGATGCAGACCGCCGGAAACCCATTGCTGGCGCTGCCGTACGCCTTGGAGCTGAACGATTCGGTGATCCATGCCGTGGAAAAGCATGCCACCGGGGAGTTCAGCCGGCGCCTGGAACGGACGCTGGACCTGTATGCCGAAGAGGCGCAGACCGCCGGCCGTCCGCGCATCCTCACGCTGGGCTTGCATCCCCATCTGATGGGGGTGCCGCATCGCTACGCCGACCTGCTGGCCATGCTGGACCTGCTGCAAGGGCATCCCATGACCACCTTCGTCACCGGCGCCGCGATGTATGACTGGTACGCCGGCCAGGTTCCCGCCAAGTTCGCCGGAGCCGCCGCATGAATGCAATCGATACGCTCGTCGCGCATGTGCTGCGCACCCGTTACGAGGATCTGCCGGCGGCGGCGGTGGAAGCGGCCAAGACCTTCATGCTCGATGCGGTTGGCGTCGGGTTGTCCGGTTCGCGCCATCCGCGTATGGCATCGCTGCGCCAGGCGGCTGTGGCGCTGGGAAGCGGCGCGGAGGCTACCGTCTGGGGCAGCGGCGAGCGGCTGCCGCTGGCCAGCGCCGCCATGCTCAATGCCTACCAGGTCTTCAACCAGGAGTTCGACGCCATCCACGACCGGGCCGTGGTGCATGCGTTTGCCTGCATCGTGCCGGCGGCGCTGGGCTACGCGGAGCGCGAAGGCGGCGTCGACGGTCCCCGGTTCATCACCGCCGTCGCGACCGGGCTGGACTTTGCCATCTACGTTGCGCTGGCCCAGCGCGCGCCCATGCGCTTTTTCCGGCCGGCCATGTGCGGCGGCCTGGGCGCCACGGCCACGTTATGCAAGCTCGCGGGGCTGGATGAGGCCGCCACGCGCGATGCGCTGGGCCTGGCGTACAGCCATCTTTCCGGCACCATGCAGGCGCATATCGAAGGCTCGCCCGCGGTCGGCCTGCAGGTCGGCCTGAACGCCAGGGCCGCCGTCACGGCTTTTGAACTGGCGCGCGCGGGCTTTCCCGGCCCGCGCGACATTCTGGAAGGCCCCTACGGCTATTTCGCGCTCTATGACGCCGGCCAGGCCGACTGGGACGCGGTGCGCGCGGACGTGGGCCGGGTATTCCAGATCACCCGCATGAGCCACAAGCCCTACCCGACCGGCCGTGCCACGCACAGCGGCATCGGCGCCGTGCTGGACCTGATGCGCCAGCATGCGCTGCAGCCCCAGGACGTGGACAGCGTCACGGTCCGCGCGTCTGCGTTGATCGTCCGCCTGGTTGGGCGGCAGGCCCATCCAGGCATGGATTCCGCCACCGCCAGGCTTTGCATGGGCTACGCCATGGCCACGGCCATGCTGCGCGGCCGGGTCGGCATACCCGACTTCGACCCCGACGCGCTGGCGCAGGCGAGCACCTTTGACCTGGCTGCCCGCATCCAGGTGGTGGATGACGGCAATCCCGATCCCAACGCCATGAGTCCTCAGCGCGTCGAATTGCGGCTGAAGGACGGCCGGGAATTCACGGTCGACATGCCGGCCTTTCCCGGCAGCCCCGAACGCCCCCTGGGCGTGGCGGAACAGGACGCCAAGTTCGACGCCTGCTGCGCGTCCGCGCAGCCACCCCTGTCTGCTACCCAGACACGGGAGCTGGCGCGTAGGCTGCGCGGGCTGGAGGCCGAACAGGACGTGCGCGGAATCGTCCGCCTGCTGGCGGCTGCGCGCGCGTCCTGAGCGCATGTCCCGGACTGGGCGCGTCAGTACTTGAAGCTCAAGCGCGCCCAGACCGTGCGGCCCGGCTCGTTGATCGCGGTGTTGGCGGCATAGCCGAAGCCGGCGTTGCCCGCCAGGTTCAGATGCTCGCTGTAGGTCTTATCGAACAGATTGTCCACGCCCAACGACAGGCGAACCTGCTTGTTGACCGCATAGCCGCCGTTGACGGAGAACACGCCGAAGCCCGCGCTTGGGCCGAAGTCCTTGCCCACGACATTGCCTTCGTTCAAGGCATAGCGTTTCTGCGCGGCCACGATGCGCCACAGGGCGCCGGCCGACCAGGTGCCGTCGTCGTAGGCGGCGCTGAGCTTGGCCTCCAGCGGCGGCATCTGCGGCAGCGCCCTGCCGTCGCTGCGGTTCTCGCCCCAGGCATACGCGAGCGTGGCGCCCAGCTTCCATGACGGCGCGGGCTTGTATGAGACGCCGAGTTCGCCGCCCGCGATGCGCGCGTTGACATTGGTGGCCTGCGACGCCGGACCCATCATGCCGCCCGAGGTGTAGCTGAACAGGATGAAGTCGTCGACGTAACCCGCGTAGCCCGAGAACCAGGCGTCCAGCGCTTCCGTCTTGTATTGCGCGCCGAAATCCAGCTGGGTGGTCTTCTCGGGCTTCACGCCCTGGAAGGCGTTGACTGACCCCGCAGGTCCCTGGTCCGGAGAGAACAGTTCCCAATAGTCCGGGAAGCGCTCCACATGGCCCAGGCCCACATAGACCGTGGCCGGCAGCGAGGCCAGATCCCTTTCGTAGCGCAGGAAGCCGCTGGGCAGCGTGTCCCTGCGGCGTTCATCCGCGGTGGGATTGGGCATGGGCATCATCATCGACCCCGTGTCCTGGCGGAAGTCCTTGGCCGCGGCCCAGTCGATCCGCGCACCGCCGATGACGCGGCTGTCCTGCGCGGCGCGCCAGGTCAGCTCGCCGAACAGGCCGGTGTTGGAAAAGTCCGCGTCCTTGACCCAGCTCTGGCTGCTGTACGGCATGGTGTCGGTACCGTTGCGGGAGCGATGGCGGCTCTGCTGGAAATCCAGGCCGGTGACCAGGCTGACATCCGGAGACAATTCCCAGGTGCCAGCGTAACGGCCGCCCCAGGTCGCACGGTCCACGTCGGCCGCCATGGCCATGGGCATGGCGCTCATGGGGTCCGGCGCGCGCAGCGTGTAGTTATCCATCACATGATCGGCATAGTTGTAGTACAGCTGCGCCTCGACCTTGCTCAGCACGGGACCCAGGTTGCGCTTCTCGAAACGCAGGCCGAAGCTCTCGCGCTTGAACTGGGAGCCGTCCATGCCGCGGCCGGCGTAGCGCGCTTCGCCATCGCCGGTGCCCGCCGTCAGTTCGTACAGCGTGTCGGCGTCGGGCGTGAAGCCCAGGGTCAGGTCGGCGTTCCACTTGTCCCAGCGCGAAGGCACGATGTTGCCGTCGCCGTCCTTGTAGTCCTGGGAGTGGGAATGGTTGGCGGTGACGCGCGTGTAGACCTTGTCGTTGCCCACGGTCAGATCGGCGGCCTGGTCGTTGCGGCCGAACGAGCCGCCCGTCAGGCTGCCGTCGAAGCGCACGCCGGCTGCCGTGAAGCGAGGCGTGTCGCGGTCGAACTTGACCGTGCCGGCGGATGCGCCGGGTCCCCACAGCACCGTCTGCGGGCCCTTGATGACCGTGAGCTGGTCGAAGTTCTCGGGCGAGATATAGGAACTGGGCGCGTCCATGCGCGCCGGGCAGGCGCCTGGCATGGACGTGCCGTTGGTCAGCAGATTCAGGCGCGAGCCGAACATGCCCCGCAGCACGGGATCGCCGTTGGTGCCGCCATTGCGGATGGCCGAGAAGCCCGGAATCGTCTTCAGATAGTCGGTCCCGTCGCTGGCCGGCAGCGGCTGGCGCGGGATCTTTGGATCCGTGATGAACGTCAATGGCGCGCTGGGTTCCACGCCCGTGATGATCACGGGTTCGGTGGTGTAGACGCTGTTCGTTTCGGCGGCCTGGGCCCAGGCTGGGAATGAGGCGGCCACTGCGGCGGCCAGGCAACTCATACGCAGGAGTTCTTGTCTTGTGGTCATGTCTGATGTCTGTCGATCGGGAAAGTGCGATGGCAGGCGCCGACAGGCAGCGGTTCGCGCCTCCCGGTTGGGAGCCACGGCGAGACCGCGCCTTCTGCGCGCATGGACGGAACGTGGACGCGCCCTCCCCGCGCCGCGCAAGGCCCATGGCCCGCTGCGCGCCGATGACGCTGGCGCAACCGATCAGGCCCGCGAATTCGCGGGCTGCGCGGATGGCATGTCGTTGAGGTCTGGGGAGGGGGTCAGGCGGATGGCGGCGGCGCGCGCGACCGCTGCGGCAGCCGGGCCAAGGCGCTCGCGAACTGCGGTACGGCGGCCGGGGGATGGACGGCGGGCGCAGCCGCCGGCAGGAACCAGGCAAGCAGGACAATCTCGGGCGGCAGTGCGTCGCTCAGCATGGCGCAGCCTGCGCTGCAGCAGTGCGGCAAGGCGCCGCTGTGCTGCTGCTGCGCGCCCTGCTCTTGTCCATCCGCATCCAGCGTGACCACGCGCGGGCCGCTGGCCGTGCAGATGATGGTGGTGACGCCGGCCTTGCCCGTTCCCATGCCCGCCAGCGCGGAGGACGCGATCAGCGCCTGAAAGACGAACAGGGCCATCGCGACCAGCGCGACCCAACGTCCACGGGCATGGGCAGATGCGTGCATTCAGGGGTTCCTTATCGGCGCAGATGCTATCACGCGGTGCGCAGCAGATGCCGCGCAGGCACGCCGCCATGCGGACAATTCGGCTTGCCGCCTGATATATATCAGACATTGCCGCGGCTTCCAGCGCCTCGCGGCCAAGCTTGGAATCGCCTGGTGATCGGGCTACCCTGTAGCGCAGCCCGTTGTGGCGACTTGGCTTTTCAACCATTGAATGAAGAGGATGCAGATGTCCCGTTGGACTTTTTATTCCGCTCCCGGCACTTGTGCGCTGGCGACCCATATCGCGCTGCACGAAGCGGGCGCTGATTTCGACCTGGTCAAACTCGACATGGGCGCGGGGCAACAACAGAGCCCCGAATACCTGCGCGTCAATCCCAAGGGCCGCGTGCCGGCGCTGGCGACCGAGCGCGGCGTGCTGACCGAGACGCCCGCCCTGCTCGCCTTCGTGGCGCAGAGCTTTCCGGCCGCGCAACTGGCGCCGCTGGACGATCCGTTCGCGTTCGCGCGCATGCAGGAGTTGGCGAGCTATCTGGCTTCCACCGCCCACGTGGCGCATGCGCACAAACGCCGCGGCGCGCGCTGGGCGGACGACCCTGCCGCGCATGCCGCGATGCAGGCCAAGGTGCCGCAGACCATGACGGCCTGCGCCGCGTATCTGGAATCGCAGATCGCCGGCCCCTGGGCGGCGGGCGAGCGCTATAGCGTGGTCGACGGCTACCTCTACACCATCGGCAGCTGGCTGGAGGGCGACGGCGTCGATCTGACGCAATTTCCCAAGCTGGCGGCCTATCTGGCCCGGGTCGCCGCGCGGCCAGCCGTGCAGCGCGCGCTGGCCGAAGCGCGGCCTGCTTGACGTACTGCTCCAGACCATGACGGGTTGGCCGACGCGCGAGCTCGCTTGCGCGCCGGCTTGGTGCGCCAGCCTGCTGCACCGGCCCTACAGAAACCCGATCCAGCGCCCCGCCACCAGCACGCCCAGCCATAGAAACAGCGACGCGCCGGCCCGCAAGCGCATGGAACCCGCGGCCCTGCCCTGATCCAGCACCGAGACCCAGGCTTTGCTGCGTCGCGCGAGCACCGCGTTGAGCGTGCCTGCGGCCAAGAGGCCCATCTTGATCCCGAACGCGGGATTGGCCAGATACTCCAGCGGCTTGACGCTGAACAGCATGGCGCCGGTCAATACCGCCAGCGCCAGGCCCACGGCCGCGGTGCGCGCCAACACCGGCGCCAGCACGGCCAGCGGTCCGGGTTTCAGGAGCCCCAGCAGGCGCAGGTCTAGCGGGACGATGGAGCCGATCAGCAAACCGATGGCGCCGATGTGGGCGGCGTTAACCAGCAGATATAGCGTGTTCGACTGTCGCAGCCAGATCGAGGGCGGCAGGGATTCAAGCTGTTCCAGCGCAAGACGCAGCAACTCAGGCATGGCCGGGCCGGCGGCTCAGGGTTTTTTGATGCGGTCGGGGTAAATGTCGTAGGTCTTGCCACCCACCTTGATCTGGACCGCCTTCATGCGCTTGGCGCCGGCCTCGCGGTCGCGGTTGCCGATGGCGACGATGGCATCGCCGGGCTTGGCCGAGCCTTCGATGAATCCGGCATTCTTGGTCTGGGTGGGATTGCCCAGTTCCACGCGCCACACGCCATCTTCGGCGCGCACATCCAGCCAGGGATGCGGGGGCGCGATCTGCACCTGTTGGACTGTGCCTTGCAGCGTCATCTGTTCGGATTCGGCCCACGACCAGCCATGATGCGCCATCGCGGTGGGCGCCATGCCCATCAGTCCGGAAAGCGCCAGCGCTGTCGTGGCTACGCGTAGGGATAGCTTCATGTCGCTGCTCCTGAATTGCGGTTGGCTCCCTGCCCCTCGCGGCGGCGGCTCGTGTGGCGCGCGTCCGGCGCAATCAGCATAGCGCGGGATCCAGGTCATATCGAGCGCGCTCTTATCCTAAGAAATCACTTTAACTAAAACACTTTAATAGAAAGGATAAATCGTTAAAAATCAATTAATTAAATAGCTAACTTCATCATTTGGATTATGTTGAATTTTTGCTGAATTCTAGAAATTGACGTTTTTCTGGGGAAAACCCGGAGAAACTTTCCCACTCGAAAACCGGTCGCAAATTGTTCAGGTGATTGTCAGGCACCGTCCCCAAATGGCGCCGCGTTCGCGCGCCCCACCGAGAGCCTCAGATGACACAGCCCACTCTGCGCTCGTCCGCGAATCCGGCCCTGCTGCGCCAGCCGCGCGCGCCGGCTGGCTTATCGGTGATGGATGCCACCATGGTGCTGGTCGGCGTGGTGATCGGGATCGGCATATTCGGCTTCCCGCCGCTGGTCGCGCAGCACGCGGCTTCCGAGGCGGCCTATATCGGGCTCTGGTGCGCGGGCGGCCTGGTGATGCTGGTCGGCGCGCTGTGCTACGCGGAGCTGGGCTCGGCCTATCCCGGCGCCGGCGGCGAGTATCTTTACCTGACGCGCGCCTGGGGACGCCAGGTGGGATTGATGTTCGCGTGGGCGCGCTGCTCCGTCATCCAGACCGGCGCCATCGCGGTCGTGGCCTACATCTATGGCGACTACGCGCAACGGCTCGCGCCGCTGGGCGCGTATGGCCCCGCCCTGCATGCCGCGATAGCGGTGGTGGCGCTGACGGCCTTGAACGTGGCGGGCACGCGCTATTCCAAGCGCCTGCAATGGCTGTTCACCGGGCTGACGGTGGCGGCCTTGGCGGCGGTGCTGATCGCCAGCCTGACCGCTGCGGGAGACAGCCCGCTGCGCTCCGCCGCCGAGCCGACGCCGCTGGCGGGCAACAGCGCGGGTCTGCTGGGCATGGGTATGGTGTTCGTGCTGCTGACCTATGGCGGCTGGAACGAGGCCGCCTACCTCAGCGGCGAGCTGCGCGACCCGGGGCGCAACATGAGCCGGGTGCTGCTGATCGGCACGCTGCTGGTGACCGGCGCCTACGTGCTGACCAATCTGGCGCTGCTGGAGATCTTCGGACTGCAGGGGCTGCGCGACACGCCGGCCCTGGGCGCGGACGTGATGCAATTGGCGGTGGGCCCCTACGCCGCGGCGCTGCTCAGCCTGACGATCTGCGCCACGGCGTTGAGCACCATCAACGGCACCATCATCACCGGCGCGCGGGTGTATTGCGCCCTGGGCCGCGATGTGCCGCGCCTGCGCGCGCTGGCGGCCTGGAGCGCGCAGGGCGAGACGCCCGCGTCTGCGCTGCTGGTGCAGGGTGCGATCACGCTGGCGCTGATTGCGCTGGGCGCGTTCAGCCAGAACAGCGTGCAGACCCTGGTCGCCTATACCGCGCCGGTTTTCTGGATCTTCATGTTGTTGGTCGCGGCCTCGGTGTGGCGCCTGCGGCGCATCGATCCCGACCGTCCGCGCCCGTTCCGCGTGCCGCTCTATCCCCTGCCCCCGCTGCTGCTGGCGCTGACCTGCGCCGGGCTGGTGTATTCCAGCGCCATGTACGCCGGCGCCGGCGCGCTGATCGGACTGGCGGTGCTGGCCGCGGGCCTGCCGCTGCTGCGCCTGCTGGGTCCACAGCCGCCGCAGGCCTAGCCTGATTTCCCGGGGCGGCCGCCAAGCAAGGCCAGCCCGTCCTCATGCCTTACCTGCAAGGAGTCCCCATCATGCCTATCGCGACCCCGTCCTTCAGGCCCGCCCGGGCAAACCCGCCGCGGCTGCGCGGCGCCCTGCTCGCCTCGGCGGCGGCGCTGGCCCTGGCCTGCGCCTCGCTACCCGTGATGAGCGCCACCGCGGCGCAGTCCTCGGAACAGAAGGAATACGTGCCCGACGTCGGCCAGGAAGGCAAGGACGTCATTTGGGTGCCCACGCCGCAGACCCTGGTCGACACCATGCTGGACATGGCCAAGGTCACCCCCAAGGACCGGCTGATGGACCTGGGCTCAGGCGACGGCCGCACCGTGATCACGGCCGCGCAGCGCGGGCTTACGGCCCAGGGCATCGAATACAACCCGGATCTGGTCGAGCTGTCGCGCCGCAACGCGGAGCGCGCCGGCGTGGCCGACCGCGCCACGTTCGTGACCGCCGACCTGTTCGCCACCGATCTGTCGCAGGCGGACGTCATCACCATGTTCCTGCTGTCGGCCATCAATGAAAAGCTGCGGCCCAGGCTGCTGGAACTGGCGCCCGGAACGCGCATCGTGTCGAACTCCTTCCGCATGGGCGATTGGGAGCCGGACGCAGAAGAGACGATCAAGCAGGATTGCAGCACCTACTGCACGGCGCTGCTGTGGATCGTGCCCGCCAAGGTGGCGGGCAACTGGGAGGTGGACGGCCAGCCCCTGCAGCTGGAGCAGCGCTACCAGCGCCTGTCCGGCAAGCTGGGCGGCGCGGCGATCTCGGAAGCGCGCCTGAACGGCAGCGAGATCTCCTTTGTGGCCAACGGCGTGCGCTACACCGGAACGGTCAACGGCAAGCAGATGAGCGGCAGCGCCGCGGGCCGCGGGAACTGGTCGGCCAAGCGGGTGTAGCGGCCCTAGCGCGGCGCAGGCTACGCGAGGCGGCGCCAGGCCGTCAACGACGCTTCCACGTGCTCGATTTCCTCTGCCGTCATCCCGGCCGCGTCGTAGTAGCGCCGGCGTTCTGCCGCCACTGCCAGCACCCGGTCCAGGATGGCGCGCGCAACCGCTTCGGAACGCAGGCCGAAACGCCGGTACTCGCTCAGGCAGTTCTGGAAAGAGCTTTCCCGCCCGGCTGCGCCGATGTGCAGGTAGTGCCTGGCGGAGCCTTCCTGCGTGACCACGTCGAACAAGGGCGACAGGCGGTAGGTATGCGCGCGCTCGTCCTTGAGGAAGCCGACGTTCTTCAGATGGTCGTCGGTGTTGTGCACGGCTACGTTCAGGATCATGCGCGCGTACAGTTCCTTCAGGTCCCGCACCGGATTGGACGATATGCGGCGCACGACGTCGGCCAGCCGGGCATACGAATACGTGGCCTTGCCGCGCGCCCCGTCCAGTTCGCGCTTGCCGATCTGCGCCGACGGACTGATGAGCGAGGCGCCGCTGAGGAAGTGCCGGCGGGCGACGGCCGCGGCCTTGCCCTGCCCGCTGGGCAGCTGTTCGCGGTCGAAGCGGTGCGTGAGCAGCACAGCGCCAAGGTGCGTTTCGACCAGACGGATCTCGGGCACCGTCAGGCCGATGTCTCGCGCCATCTGCAGGTTGGCGTACTCGACCCGCTGGCGGTCATAGGAATCGCCCTTGCGCGGAAACTTGGCGATCCACATTTCGCCCTGCTCGTCGCGCACGATGGTCTTGGGGCGCGCCCCGCCGATGTCCCAGGAGCTGCCCAGGATGTCGCGGTACAGGCCCTTGGGCTTGACGCCCTGGTCGATGTCGGTGAGCAGGTCGCCAAGCGATTCCAGCTGGCCGAGTTCCGGCAGGCGGTAGGTCTTGCGCATGTTTGGGGTGAGCTGGCGGGCGCTGAAGAACAGCGCGCCCACGCCCATGCCGCGGCCCTTGAGCAACACTTCGTCCTCGGTCACGCGCGCGCCGGCGTTGTCCACGCGCATGACGTTGCGGCCCCAGGCGTCGGGCGCGGCGTCGAAGATCGCGCCCAGCGTTTCGTAGCGGCTTTCGGTGCGGAAGGTGGTGCGCGCATCGACCAGCGGCAGGTTCAGCGGATCCAGCGCAAAGGCGCGCGGGTCGTTCACATAGGACTGCACATAGGTGAACTCGGCGTAGAACTGGTTTTCGTCCGAGTCGTCCAGCGTCAACAGGCCGGCCAGCACCGCCTCGCCGCGTATGTCCACGTAGACATACAACTCGCTTTCCACCGACTTGTGTTTTCTGGTTGGCACGATGGACGGGCGCTACAGCTGAGTGGGATCAGCGCGATGCGCGGCCGGCGCCTTGCCGCTGCCGCGGCTGGGCCGGCGCACCGCGTCCAGGCGCTTGCCCACGCCGTCCAGGTCGGGGTCGCCCAAAGCGTAGACCTGGTCCGCATAGCCGTACTGCAGCAATGCTTCGATGGCCAGCGCCAGGGACACGCCGCCGTCGCCGCGCTCCAGGCGCGTGACGGTGGCGCGCGACACGCCCATGCGGGCGGCGAGCGTCGATTCGGTTTCGGCGCGGCGCAGCCTGGCGGTGCGGATGTTGGCGCCGATCCGGGCGAGCGCCGCGGCCGCATCGAAGCTGGGTTCGATCTTCTTTTTCATGACTTGATAATAGTGCTTTAGTTGATGATTTGCACTATTAATGAGTCATTTTTATCGCATGCCCGAAGAATATTAATGATGCATAAATAATAAATATGCTTCATTAATGAGGCATATCTACACGACCACCGCTTGCTCCAGGCGCAGTCCGCCGCGCGCGGTGTCCAGCGTCACCTGCGCCCCCAAAGGCAAGGTCAGGTTCGGATCGCCGTGGCCGCTGGGCCATCCGGCCAGCACCGGAATGCCGCGCGCGCGAAACTGGTCGAGTATCAGCGGGTACAGCAGCCCCTGCGCCTGGGCATCGTCGCCCGGCGCCCCCAGGATGCGGGTGAAGTTGCCGACCAGCACGCCCTTGATGTCGTCGAACTTGCCGGCCGCGGCCAGCTGGCTCAACAGCCGGTCGATGCGGGGCAAGGCTTCGTTGACGTCCTCGATGAAGAGTATGGCGCCGCTCGTATCGATTTCATGATCGGACCCGATCAGCGCGCCGATCAGCGCCAGATTGCCGCCGATCAGCCTTCCGGTGGCAGTGCCAGGAATGAGTTCCGTGGCGCTTGCATACGGAGGCGGCATGATCCATGCGCCCTGCCCGACCTGGCCGCTGACCATGGACAGCAAATGCGATTCGGTGGGCTCGCGTTTGCCGGCCAGCAGGTCCTGCGCCAGCATCGGCCCGTGGAACGTGACGAAGCCGGCGCGACGCTGCATGGCCAGGTGCAGCGCGGTGATGTCGCTATAGCCGATGAAGGGCTTGGGGTGGCGGCGCAGCAGATCGAAATCCAGCTGGTCCAACAGGCGCCAGGAGCCGAAGCCGCCTTGCAGGCACCACACGGCGCCGATGTCGGGCGCGGCAAACGCCGCGTGCAGGTCGGCCAGGCGGTCGGCGTCCGCTCCCGCCAGATAGTCATAGGGGGCGTCCAGCCGCGAGCGCGAAGCCGGCATGACTTGCGGCACATAGCCGCGCGCCAGCAGCCATTCGGCTGCCTCGTCCGCGGCGTCCAGCGCGGCGGACGCAGGCGCCACGATGGCGATGCGCGCGCCGGGCTTGAGCGCGGGAACAGGCACAGCCGCGCCGCTGGCAACCGGGGGCGCGGCGGGTCCGGGCTTGGCCGATTGCGGCGCGCGACGCGGCGGCTTGGGGGCCGCGCAGCCGGCCAGCGCGGCGCTCAGGCCCAGGCCTGCCGCGTTGATCAGAAAGCGTCTGCGTGCGGAGCCGGGCTCCAGCCGCGGGCCTTGCGGCGCGTGTTCCATGGTCATCCCTGCTGCCATTAGAAGCGTTCGTAATCCAGGCGGTAGCGCCACTGTCCGAGGGCCAGCCCCGCCATGGGCAGGCGGCCGATGCGGATGCGACGCAGGGCCTGCAGGCGCAAGCCAAACGCATCGCAGGCGTATTCGATGAATCCGGGCGCGGCCGTTTTCATGGCGAAGCGCAGGTGGGTCTCGTTCTGCCAGCTGACCTTCATGGGCGTGGCGGCGCGACCGTCATAGGCCAAGCCGCGCTGCAGGCGCGCCAGGTCGGCGGCGCTGAGCTGGCCGGACACCTGGGCCACGTATTCCTGCTCCACGTAGCGCCCCTCTTCCACCAGCTTGCGCGCCACCGGGTATTCCTGCGTGTAGACGACCAGGCCGCTGGCCGCGCGCTCCAGCGGCGTGACGAGCTTCAGGCCGTTGAACATGCGCTGCAGATAGCGCTGGCCCGAACGGTCGCCGGGCATCAGGTTCTCGGGCAGGATCAGGTCGCGCGCGGAGCCGGGCTCATCATTGGCGTAAAGGCCGGCGGGCTTGTGCAGCAGGATGGTCACGGGGCGCGCGTCTTCCAGGCGCGCCCCGGGCAGCAGGCCGACGGACTGGCCGGGCGAGACCCGGAATCCGGGCTCTTCGATCCGCTTGCCGTCCACGGCGGCCCAGCCGCCTTCTATATAGCGTTCCGCATCGCCGCGCGAGCAGGACAGTTCGGCGGCCAAACGCTTGGCCAGGCGTACGCTTTCGCTCATCGCGCCACCGCCTTGCGCGTGGAAGCCATGGGATCGGGGTGTACAGAAAAGCCGCCTTGGAGCGGCGCCAGAGGGTGCATCGTCATGAGGTATTGCCGGGTGTTGCCAGGAAAGCGGGCCAGGAGCCCGCGACGTGAGGCAGATGTTACGCCCTTCCCTGGCATGCTGCCCGGCACACGCCGGATTGGCTGTTCAAGGCGCCGGCTGTTCAGACCGGCGGGAATCCGGCACGTTCAGCGGGGGTCTCGGCGGGCTCTGCTTCGGCGCCCAGCGCGGTGGGCGGCGGCACTTCGTCGATCCAGGCCTTGACCAGCGTATGGGTCACCGCCAGGATCACCGGGCCGATGAACAGTCCCACGATGCCGAAGGCGAACAATCCGCCCAGCACGCCCACCAGGATCAGCAGCAAGGACAGGTTGACCCCGCGTTTGATGAGCAGCGGCCGCAGCAGGTTGTCCAGCATCGCCACCAGCACCGCCCAGACCAGCAGCACCGCGGCCGCCAGCTTCATGTCATTCTGGAACAGCCAGACCACGCCAGCCAGCATGGGCAGGAAAGGCCCAAGCTGCGCCAGGCACAGCATCACCATCAGCGCGGTGAGGATGCCGGCCGCCGGCACGCCCGCGATCCACAGGCCGAGGCCGCCCAGGCCCGACTGCACCACGGCGGTGACGACGATGCCCAGCGCCACGGCGCGTATCGCCTGCCCGGCAAGCTTGACCGCCGCCAGGCCGCGCTGGCCCGCCAGCCGGTTGAAGAAGCGGCGCACGAAGTCGACCGCCACCTCGCCCTTGGTATAGAGGATGCCGGCCACGACCACCGTGATCAGCATGTGCATCATGAAGGCGCCGACGATGGCGGCATGCCCCAGCAGCCAGGCCGCCGCGCTGGTCAGATAGGGTTCCAGCCTGGCCAGCAGGCCGCCGGCGCCGGCGTCGGACAGGGTCTGCCATTCCTGCGCGATCTTGGGGCCGACCAGCGGAATGCCGTGGACCCAGGCGGGCGGCGCCAGCAGCGCATAGTCGGGCAGGCTTTTGACCGCGGCCATGATCGCGCTGCTGTGCAGCGCCAGGGTCGAGATCACCTCATAGAGCGGCAGCACGATCACGAACAGCAGCATGACCAGCATCGTCAGGGTGCCCAGCCAGCGCCGCCCGCCACAGTAGCGCTGGATCGCCAGCATCACCGGCCACGTCGCCACGACGATGGTGGTTGCCCAGACCAGGCCGGGCAGGAACGGGCGCAGGATGTAGAGGCTGCCTGCCATCAGGCCGGCCAGGATAACGATGACGAGAATGATGCGGGCGAGATCGACCGTCTGGCGTGGAAGAGGATTCAACCGCTGCTCCTGATAGGGCCGGCAGCCCTGATGTGTGGCGCACCGATGCCGGCGGGACGTCTGCCGGATGGGGGCATGCGAATGCGCCTGTGGCGAATTTATCCGAAAATCCCGCGGACATATACCGTGGCGGCCCGCCAGCGGCGCTGCCTCCGGCTAGTGCGGGGCGCCTGCGCCGTCGCCTGCGCCCTGCGCGCGGATCAGCGTATAGGCGATGTAGTACTTGTAGATGTTGCTCACGTACTGCACCGTTTCGCGGCCGATGCGCTCGGCCGCCACGCGCTCGACGTTGTCGAACCAGATATTCGGATCCAGGCCGCGGGCGGCGGCCTCCTTGCGCAGCTGATTGATCCGGCCCGGCCCCGCGTTGTACGCCGCAAAGGCGAACAGCCCCCGGTTCAGGTCCGTCATGGGCTCCTTGGCATAGTACTGGTCGATCATGAAGCGGATGTATTTGACGCCGCCATGGATGTTGTATTCCTCGCGCCGGATATCGCCCACCTGCAGCTCCTTGCCGGTGGCCGGCATGATCTGCATGACGCCGATCGCCCCGACCGAGCTCTTGGCGCCCTGGTCCAGCCGGGACTCCTGGTAGCCCTGCGCCATCATCAGCAGCCAGTCTATGTTGTATTGCTCGCCGTACTTGCGGAAGAAGTCCGCCAGGCGGTGGAATTTTTCGATTTCCTCGGGGTCGGTGGCGGCCTTCACCCACTTCACGGATTTCAGGTATTTGGTCAGCTGCTGGTTGCCGAAGGACGTGCCGACGCGGTTCTTCTCCATGAAAGGATTGAGCGCCGCCGCGAGCTTGGGCGAATCCTTGCGGAAGGCGAAGGCGATGTCGCTGCCGCTGTCGACCTCCAGGTTTTCATAGACCCGGATCTGCGGGAAGATCTGCTTCCAGAAGTTGGCCAGGTAGCGGTCGGCGACGGTGTACTTGACCAGGTCGGCGCTGGCCATTTCCAGGATGTCGTCGGTCTCGAAGGTGCCGGGCGCATCGCGGATGATGGCGGGCTTCAGGCCCCGGGCCTGCAGATCCGCGTTGAGTTTCTTGACGCTGCCGTAATAGCTGCTGACCGGGTTGATGAAGATCTCCTGTCCGGCCAGGTCATCCAGCGATTTCAGTTCCGGCGCGCCGGGCGAGGCCACGACGAGTTCGCGCACCCCCGTCGCCAGCGGCGTGGAAAAGTCCACCAGCTTCTGGCGTTCCTCGGTGACCGTCAGGTTGGCCGCGATAATGTCGCCCTTGCCCGCCAGCAGGTCGGGAATCAGGCGTTCGCGCGAGGTCGGCAGAAACACCACGTAGACGCGGATGTTCTTGTTCTTGAGCTGCCGGTTCAGGTCGTTCTCGAACTCGGTCATCATGTCGGTGATGATGCCGCGCTGGGTGCCGCCCTTGTCCAGGAAGTACAGCGTCTTGTTGTAAGGCACCAGCACCCGGACCTGGCGGCGCTTGACCATGCCGTCGAAATCCCCGATCCAGGGCTTCATGTTGTAGGCCAGCGCCAGCGGGTCGGCCTTGCCCTTCGCGGACTGGGCGTACCCAGGCGAGGGAGGCAACCACAGCAACAGCGCGCAAAGCATCGAGGCAATCACGCGAAATGACATAGTTCCTCCGGCAGGCCCGGTTACTGCGGCACCTGATAAATGCCGCGCGGCGAGGCGCGATGCGCGCCCTGCCGTGCCTATAACAATATCGGGCGGCCAGGGTTCGTGCAATGCATTCTTTCGATGCGCGCCGCCGTGCTGACGCTGATCCGGAAAGCCCCTAGGACTGGGCAGGCTCCGGCGGCGCATGCGCCGGGTCCTGCCGCTGGACTTGCGCCATCAGATGCCGCGTCAGTTCGCCCAGTTGTTCGTCCTTCCCCTTCAATTGCGCGAGGTAGTCGGATGCGCGTTGTTCGGCGCTTGCGAGCCGGGATTCCAGCGCCCGCTCGCGCTCATGCGCCGCCGCCCGGGCGGTTTCCGCCGCGGCCTGTTCGGCTTGTTGGCGCGCTTGCAGGGCCTGGACTTCGGCGCGCAGCGCCTGCACGTCCTGTTCCGTCCGGCGGCGCTGATCCTGTTCTTGCTCCAGCGCCTTGCGCGCCTGCGCCGCCTGCTGCTGGCTGGCGGCCTGCGCTTCATCCAGCCGCGCCTGCAAGCGCTTGACGGCGCCACGTTCGCTGTCCAGCTCGTTCAACCAGCGGCGCTCGTGGGCGGTGTGGCGGGTTTCCTGGGCGTCGAGCGCCTGGGCATGCTGGACGCGGATCTTGTCTCCTTCCGCCAGGGCGGCCTGGGTGGCTTTGCGCGCGTCTTCCAGTTGCAACTGGCTGCGCTTGAGCTGTTCGTCGCGCTGGCGCAGTTGCTGTTCGGCCGCTTGCAGCCGGTCTTCGGCGGCGGCCAACTGGGAGGTGGCCACCCTGAGTGTTTCCTGCAGATCCTGCTCGCGGTGGGCAAGCTGGGCTTCGCGCCGTTGCAGCTGTTCGGCATCCGACGCCAATTGCTCCCCTTCCCGCGCCAGTTCTTCCCAACGCCCGCGGTAGGTCTGCTCCTGTTGGGCACGGGCTTCGGACAAGGCGGCTTCCCAGAAGTGAGCCGCCGCCTGCGCCACCGGGTCGGGCACGGCCGCGGGCGCCGCGAAAGCGCCCGGATCCTTGATACGCGCGCCCAGCGACCTGAACCAGGTTTCCAGATAGGGGCTGACCGTATTGGGCGAACCCCGCCCTATCTTTTGCCGCACGCGTTCGATGGTGGGCCGCGCGCCTTCCAGCAGCAAGGCGTCGGCGGCGGTCCAGACGTCGGTTTCGGTAATTCCGGTGGCCATGCGCTTGCTCCGTGCCGGATTCGGCTTCTGTAGGATAATTACCCACGATAATGGAACCTTATCGTGAGTAATCTGATATTTATGTTAGATATCATACAGCATACATAATAATATGTATGAAATAAGATTTTTCACCCGAATCCAACCATGACTCAGCTGAAATTGCAGGCGCCGCTGCCCGCGCTGGACCCGCTCACCCTGGATGCCCAGGCCGATGCTGCGGCCAGCGCCCTGATGCGTGAAGGCAGCTCGGCCAACACGGTCGCCAGCTACCGCGCCGCCATCCGCTACTGGACCGCCTGGTTTGAGCTGCGCTACGCCCGCCGCTTTGCCCTGCCCTTGCCGGAAGCCGCTGTCATCCAGTTCGTGGTCGACCACGCCCAGCGTTCGACCGAACAAGGCCTGAAATGGGAATTGCCGCTGGCCCTGGACCAGGAGCTGGTGCGGCTGAAGGCCAAAGGCAGGCTGGGCGCGCCCAGCCTCAATACGCTGTTGCAGCGCATCTCCGTGCTGTCCAAGGCGCACGAGCTGCATGGCCATCCCAACCCCTGCCGCGCGGCCGCGGTGCGCGAACTGCTTGCCAGGACGCGCCGCGCCTACGCCCGGCGCGGCGTGGCGCCCGCCAAGAAGGTGGCGCTGACGCGCGAACCGCTGGAGGCCATGCTGGCCACCTGCGACGAGTCCCTGCGCGGGTTGCGCGACCGCGCCCTGCTGCTGTTCGCCTGGGCCAGCGGCGGCCGCAGGCGCTCCGAAGTCGTGCGCGCCACGATGGAAAACACGCGCCGCACGGCAGATGGTTTTCTGTTTGCGCTGGCGCA
The DNA here is from genome assembly GCA_032153965.1 of Achromobacter sp. Lineage (GTDB taxonomy): Bacteria > Pseudomonadota > Gammaproteobacteria > Burkholderiales > Burkholderiaceae_B > Achromobacter. The sequence goes on from JALDYL010000031.1 coordinate 21,926, forward strand.
TTCCAAGACCAACCAGGCCGGCGCCGCCCGCGCCAACGACCAGAAGCCCATCGTCGGCGTGGCGGCGCGGGCGCTCGATGCCTGGCTGCGCGCCAGCGGCATCACCCAGGGCCCGCTGTTCCGGCGCGTGCGGCGCGGCGATGTGCTGGGCGAGCCGCTGGCCGCCGCGGCGCTGCGGGATATCGTGATGGAACGCTGCCGGCTGGCTGGCCTGGAGGGCGAGTTTTCGGCCCACAGCCTGCGTTCCGGCTTCGTCACCGAGGCCGGGCGGCGCAACGTGCCGCTGGGCGACACCATGGCCATGACCGGGCACGCCAGCGTGGCCACCGTCATGGGCTACTTCCGCGCGGGGGCCGCCGCCGAATCGCCGGCGGCCCGCCTGCTGGATGAGCCGGACGCTCCGCGCGGGTAAAATCGCGCGCACTCGCCGCAACCCGAACCCTGCCCGACACGATCTTCATGCGAATCAACCTACGCGGGCTGGTGCTTGCGCTCACCGTATTCAGCGCGCTTGCCGCTACCGCCAACGCGCTGTACGCCAGTTATCGCGTGCAGCGCGAACAGCTCATCGCCAATACGCTGGAAGCCAACCGGGTCTACGCCGCCAAGCTGGCCGAGAGCGCCGACACCTTCCTGGATTCGGCGCTGCAGCAGCTGGAGTACAGCGCCCGCCACGTCGCCTGGCGCTTCGATGCGCCGGAGCTCCTGAGCGCCGAGGTCGCGCGCCTGCGCGATCAGACGGACAGCTTCAACTCGGTCGCCATCATCCGCGCCGACGGCGTCATGGTGGCCGCCAGCCAGGCCATCCGCAGCTTCCAGGGAACGCGGGTCGACAACGCCGGCAGCCGCATGGCGCTGCAAACGCGCAAGCCCCTGATCAGCAAGCCCTATGTGTCGGTCGCGGGCAACCTGCTGATCAACGTTTCGTACCCCATCCATTCCGAAGCCGACGTCTATCTGGGCTACGTGTCGGGCACCATCTACCTGCGCAACGAAGGCGCCCTGCACAATCTGCTGGGCAAGCATCCCTACCAGGACGGTTCCTATCTGTATGTGGTGGATAGCGAGGGGCGGCTGATCTATCACGCCGAGAATGCGCGCGTCGGCGAGGACGTCACCAGCAATCCGGTAGTGGCGGCCGTGATGCGCGGCGAAGGCGGCGCGCAGCGTCTGATCAATACGCGCGGCGTGGACATGCTGGCCGGCTATGCCCATGTCTCGCGCAGCGGCTGGGGCGTGATCGCCCAACGCCCCGCGCTGGCCACGCTGGAACCCCTGCACGATCTCCTCTGGGCCTTGATCCGCTACGCGGCGCCCTTCGCCGTGCTGTTCCTGCTGGCCATCTGGTGGTGCGCACGCAAGATTTCGCAGCCGCTGTCGCAACTGGCGACCAATGTCGAACACCGCGACATGGCGGTGGCGATGCAACGGGTGCGGTCGGTGAAAGCCTGGTACTTCGAGGCTCAGCGGCTCAAGCTGGCGGTGATCCGCAGCTACACCAATCTGCAGGACAAGATCGGCATGCTCAGCCAGGCCAGCATCACCGATCCCCTGACCGGGTTGCGCAACCGGCGCGGCACGCGGCAGGCGGTGGACGCCTTGCAGGAGTCCGAAACGCCCTTCGCCGTGATCGCGCTGGACATCGACCACTTCAAGCGGGTCAACGATACCTACGGCCACACGGCGGGCGACGGCGTGATCCAGGGTGTGGCGCAGTTGATGCGGGACTGTTCGCGCCCGACCGACATACTCTGCCGCAACGGCGGCGAGGAATTCCTGATCCTGCTGCCCGGCGTGGGCGTGAAAGAGGCGGCAGGCATGGCCGAACGCCTGCGTAAAAAAACGGCAGCGCACCGCCTGAGCGGTGCGCTGGAGATCACGGTATCAGCCGGCGTGGCACAGTGGCCGGCGGGCGGCGCGGACGTGGAGATGGTCTTCCAGGCCGCCGATGCCGCGCTATACGCGGCCAAGCAGCAGGGGCGCAACCAGGTCGTGACGCACACGGCCTAGCGCCCCTGCCCCGCTGGGCTGGACATTCAAGCCCTGCAGGGGACTGCCTCAGGCATCCTGGTCTTCGGCCGGGTCGGCGTCCGCGGCAACGGCCTTGATGTCCGCTTCCTTATTGGTCTCGGGCGCCTTCCAGTCCAGGGGCGGAATCTCGAATTGCCACTTCTTGCCTGCGAGTTGATGAGACATGAACGTTCTCCTGTTCAGGGCGCATGGCTTTCCCCCGCCCAAAGCGCAATGCTGGGATTTCGTGCGTGCCATGGATGCTGATCCAATGGGAGCCATCGGGCGCGGGGGGCATGCGCGCAGGCAACGCAAACGAAAACGGCGGCCGCAGCCGCCAGCGACTTACAAAATTCCGGCATTTGGTTTTATTGTGGCTTTGCCGAAAGATGTTGTATTTTAGCACCAAATTGCCTGAAATAGCAAGCGCCGCCCTTGCGGGTCGCAATTGCCCGCGCCGTCGCCCCGGCGCGATGGTGCAAACAGTGGCGCAAACGCCCCGGATTGTGACGCGATCGCCACTCCCGCTTCTGGACGGGCCTCCATACACTGGATGCGCCCATTGCCAGGAGACATGCCTTGACCCACGCTCTCATCGAAGGCGGCTGCGATTGCGGCGCGGTCCGCTATCGCCTCGCCAGCCCGCCCATGTTCGTGCATTGCTGCCATTGCACCGTATGCCAGCGGCACTCCGGCACCGCCTTTGCGATGAACGCGGTGATCGAATCCAACCGTGTGCATGGCCTGCGTGGCGAAGTGCGCCGCCATCCCACGGACAAGGACGCCAACGACGGCGAGACTGTCGTGGTTGTCCGCTGCGCGGCCTGCCTCGGCCTGTTGTGGAGCCATCACCCCGGTTTTGGTGAAACGGTGGCGCTGATCTACGCAGGCACGCTGGACCGCGCCGCCGATTTCCCGCCAGACGCGCATTGCTTCTTGCGCTCCAAGCACCCGTGGGTGGGCATACCGGACGACGTGCCGGCGGCCGAGGAGTTCTACGACATGGACGCTTGCTGGCCCGAGGCCGCGAAGCAGCGCCTGGACGCCGCGCTGGCCGGCAGCCCGCGCAAGCCCTGGACGCCCAAGGGCTGAAAACGCTGCCGCGCAGGCACCGTTAACGTCGATGCAACGCGCGGCCGCGCGCCGCGCAACACCCCTGCCCGCAATGCTCGCGCGCCTAGGGATTTCCCCCGTTTTTGCCGAAAAAACACCTGTTTGGCGCATTGCCCGCGCGCCTGAAAGGTGAACGGAAGTTTGAATTCCTAGACTTCCGCGTTCATTCAAAAGTCAGCTTTTGTTCAGAACGTAGTCAGGCAAAAGCACAACAACGGGAGGACTACAGATGCAATCCAAACGCAGCGCCGCGCGGCGCGAGGCCTGGGCGGCCGGCACGATGATCGTGCTGGGCCTGGGCGCCATCGCGCAGGCATCCACCTACAACATCGGCAGCCTGGCGCGCATGGGGCCGGGGATGTTCCCCGCCATCCTGGGCGTGCTGCTGGTCCTGCTGGGCCTGATGATCGCGCGCATGGCAGCGGCGCCCGCAGCCGTGGAGGAAGACAGCGAAGACGACGCGCCGCCCGACTGGCGCGGCTGGGGCTGCATCATCGGCGGACTCATGACCTTCATCCTGGTGGGCAAGTACGGCGGACTGGTGCCCGCGACCTTTGCGCTGGTCTTCATTTCTGCCATGGGCGACCGCCAGCACACGCCGCGCAGCGCGGCGCTCTTGGCCGTCGGCGTCACGGTGCTGGGAGTGGCGGTTTTCTCCTGGGCGCTGCAGCTGCAGTTCCCGCTGTTGCGCTGGGGTTGAGCCATGGAAATCTTCAACAACCTGATGCACGGGTTCTCCGTCGCCTTCGCGCTGGACAATCTGATGTGGGCCGTGTTCGGCGTGTTCATGGGCAACCTGATCGGCGTGCTGCCGGGCATGGGCGTGCTGGCCGCGATCTCCATCCTGCTGCCGCTGACCTACACCATGACGCCCACCGCGGCGCTGGTGATGCTGTCCGGCATCTACTACGGTTCGCAGTATGGCGGCGGCATCACCTCCATCATGCTGAACCTGCCCGGCACGGCCTCGCACGCGGTGGCCTGCCTGGACGGCAATCCGCTGGCGCGCAACGGCCGCGCGGGATCGGCGCTGTTCATGCTGATGTTCTCGTCGTTCTGCGGCGCGTCGGTCGGCATCCTGGCGATGATCCTGTTCTCGCCCATGCTGGTGGACGTGGCCTTCAAGTTCGGCCCCGCCGAATACTTCTCCATGATGATGCTGGGCCTCTTGGCCGGCGCCACCTTGGCCAAGGGGTCGGCGATCAAGGGCGTGGCGATGGTGGTGGTGGGCCTGCTGCTGGGCGTGGTCGGCACCGACGTCAACACCGGCACGATGCGCTTTCACTTCGGCATCCTGGAACTCTCCGACGGCCTGCAGATCGTGGCGCTGGCCATGGGCCTGTTCGGCGTGGCGGACTTCCTGAAGAACATCAACCGCATCGGCGGCGACGCCAAGGTGACCACCGCCAAGATCAGCATGAAGTCGATGCGGCCCGAAGCCGGCGACATCAGGCAGTCGCGCGGCGCGCTGGTGCGCGGCACGGCCATCGGCGCGGCCTTCGGCATCCTGCCCGGCACCGGCCCCACCATCGCCTCGTTCATTTCCTATGCGACGGAAAAGAAGGTGGCGCGCGAGCCGCGCCGCTTCGGCCGCGGCGCCATCGAGGGCATCGCCGGACCGGAAGCGGCCACCAGCGCCTCGACGCAGACCAGCTTCATTCCCACCATGAGCCTGGGCATCCCGGGCGATCCGGTGATGGCGCTGATGCTGGGCGCGCTGATCATCCACGGCATCCAGCCGGGACCGCAGATGATGGTCGAGCACGCCGACATGTTCTGGGGGCTGATCGCCAGCTTCTGGGTGGGCAATGTGTTGTTGCTGCTGCTGAACCTGCCGCTGATCGGCATGTGGGTGCGGCTGTTGACGGTGCCGTTCCGCTATCTGTTCCCCGCGGCGCTGTTCTTCGTCTGCGTGGGCGTCTACAGCACCAACAACAATCTGTTCGACGTGGCCATGGTGACCCTGTTCGGCGCGGCGGGCTATGCGCTGATCCGTCTGCGCTTCGAGCCCGCGCCGCTGTTGCTGGGCTTCGTGCTCGGCCCCATGGTGGAAGAGAATTTCCGCCGCGCCCTGCTGCTGTCGCGCGGCGACCTGGCGATCTTCGTCTCGCGGCCCATCAGCCTGGGCTTCGTGGTGGCGTGCGTGGGGTTGATTGCGCTGCTGGTGGTGTCGGCCATGCGCCAGCGCAAGCAGCGCGCGGGCCTGGCACAAGTGGAATCTTCCGCCTGATGGCAGCGTCGGCCGCGTGGCGGCGGGCCGGCCCTGCGGGGCCGGTCCGTGCGCGCATCAGGCATCGGGCGCGGTCAGCGAACCGGCGCTGTGGCCGTCGATATGGCCCAGCGTGCGGCCGGGATCGAGGCGGTCGCGCACGCGCTGCTTCAATTCCTTGGCGGAGGGGAAACCGCCATCGCTCTTGCGGTCCCAGATCAGGTCGCCGTTGTAGGTGACCTGAAAGATCCCGCCGGTGCCGGGCTGCAGCACGACTTCGCCCAGATCGGTCGAAAACGTGGACAGGAGTTCCTGGGCCATCCAGCCGGCGCGCAGCAGCCACTGGCACTGGGTGCAGTAATGGATGACGATGCGGGGACGCAGGGCGGGAGTGTTCATGGTTGGAAGATTCTACGCCGGTTCGTGGATAATATCGGGTTTTCCCGGGTCCGCAATGGCCCCCGAGTCCTGCCATGAAGTCTGCATTATCCCCTCGCGGCCAACGCTGGCTGATCGGTCTCCTGATGGGGCTGGTCACGCTTACGCCCATGGGCATCGATATCTACCTGCCCTCCCTGCCCGTCATGGCGCAGGACTACGGCCAGCCCGTCACCGCGCTGCAAGCCAGCATCACCCTCTTCATCTTCGCCGTGGGCGTCGGGCAGGTGCTGATCGGCCCGCTGGCCGACCGCTACGGCCGCCGGCCCGTGGCGCTGGGTGGCGCGCTGGCCTATCTGCTGGGCTCGGCGCTGGGCGCCGCCGCCACGTCGCTGGACGTGTTCTACGCGGCGCGCGTGATCCAGGGGCTGGGCGCGTGCTCGGCCTCGCTGGTGGCCTTTGCCGCGGTGCGCGATTGCTTCAGCCCCGCCATGGGCGCGCGCGTCTACAGCTATCTGAACGGCGCGCTATGCACCGTGCCCGCGCTGGCGCCCATGGTGGGCGGCGCGCTGGCCGTGCATGCGGGTTGGCGCAGCACCTTCGTCTTCATGGTGCTGTTCGCCCTGACGCTGGCCGGCCTTCTGGCGCTGCGCTTCGAGGAAACGCGGGCCGCGCCCGCCAAGCCGCAAGGCGCGCTCTACAGCCTGCGCCGCTATGCGCCCATCGTGGCCAGCGGACGCTTTCTGTACTTCGCGGCGTTTGGCATGGCCGGAATGGCGATGATCCTGGTGTTCGTGTCGGCCGCTCCGGTGGTGCTGGTGCAGCAGCTGGGCTATTCCGAACTGGGTTTCTCAGCCTGGTTCGGCGGCAACGCCGCGATCAACATCTGCGCGTTCTTCCTGGCCCCGGCCTTCATTGCGCGCTATGGCCGCCACACCATGGTGCGCGTGGGCATGGCCGCCCTGCTCGCGGCCGCCGCCATGCACCTGGCCGCGTGGCTGTGGCTGCCCTTGTCGGCCTGGATCTTCATGCTGCCGGTGGCGGTGCTGACCGTGGGCTTTTCGCTGGCGCTGGGCTCCGGGCTGAGCCTGGCGCTGGAGCCGTTCGCCGAGCGCGCGGGCACCGCGGCCGCGGTGTATGGCCTGTTCCAGATGAGCGGATCGGCCGTCATCGCCACCGTGCTGCTGGATAGCGGCATGGCGCCGCAAGCGGCGATGGCGCTGATCGGCGCCGCCATCGTCGGGCCGCTGCTGTGCCTGTCGCCCGGCATGGCGCGGCGCCTGGCGGCGGGCTGACGCGGGGCGACGTATGCCTCTACTATCCAGGAATAGCCCACCCTGGAGACGACATGAATATCGAAGACGCGGCGCAAGAACCGATCCTGGCGCGCCATGCCGAAGGCGGCGTGGTGACGCTGCGCCTGAACCGACCCGGCCAGTTCAACGCGCTGTCCGAAGGACTGCTGGCCGCGCTGCAAGCCGAGATCGACGCCCTGTCGCGCGATGCCGCCGTGCGCTGCGTGGTGCTGGAATCCAGCGGCCGGGCATTCTGCGCCGGGCACGACCTGCGTGAAATGCGCAGCCAGCCCACGCTGGACTATTACCGCGACCTGTTCAAGAAATGCGGCGCCGTGATGCAGGGCTTGCAGGCCCTGCCCGTGCCGGTGATCGCCAAGGTGCACGGCATCGCTACCGCGGCGGGCTGCCAGCTGGTGGCCAGTTGCGACCTGGCCGTGGCGGCGGACACGGCGAAGTTCGCGGTCTCCGGCATCAACGTCGGCCTGTTCTGCTCCACGCCCGCCGTCGCCCTGAGCCGCAACGTATCCGCCAAGCGCGCCTTCGAAATGCTGGTGACGGCGCGCTTCATCGATGCCGATCAGGCCAGGGACTGGGGCCTGATCAACGACGCCGTGCCCGAGGCCCAGCTGGACCAGCGCGTGCGCGCATTGGTGGACGACATCCTGGCCAAGAGCCCCACGGCCATCCGATACGGCAAGCGCATGTTCTACAAGCAGCGGCAGATGGCGCTGGCGGACGCCTACGACTACGCCGGCGACGTGATGGCGCGCAACATGATGGAAGCCGACGCCTGCGAAGGCATAGACGCCTTCCTGCAAAAACGCCAGCCGCGCTGGCAGTCTTGAGAGCGTTGCCCTTGCGGGCGGCCCTGCTATGCCAGCGCCCAGCCGCCGGCCGCGGCCAGCAGCACCACCCAGACGGGCGACCAGCGCGCATAGACCAGCAGGCCGAACAGTAGCAAGGCCAATCCAAAGTCCGCGCGGTCGCGGATGGCGCTGATCCAGACCGGGTCGTACAGGGCCGACAGCAGGATGCCCACGACGCTGGCGTTCACGCCCGCGACCAGATTGCGCACGCCCGGACGCCGCCGCAGGCTTTCCCAGAACGGCAGCGCCGCCGCCACCAGCAAGGCGCCCGGCAGGAAGATGGCCACCAGCAGCGCCAGCCCGCCGGCCCAGCCCGACAAGGGACCGGACGACATCGCGCCCAGGAATGCGGCAAAGGCGAACAGCGGCCCCGGCATGGCCTGGGCCGCGCCGTAGCCCGCGAGGAAGTCGGCGTTGGAGACCATGCCGCCGGCCACCGAGGCCGATTCCAGCAACGGCAGCACCACGTGGCCGCCGCCGAACACCAGCGCGCCCGCGCGATAGAAGCCGGAGAGCTGCTGCGCCAGCGGCATGCCGCTGATGGCGGCCCAGGCCGGCAAGGCCGCCAGCAACAGGACGAAGAGCGCCAAGGCGGTGTACCCGGCGCGGCGCGACACCTTCAGCGGCTGCACGGCCAAGGCGGGCCGCGCCGGCACTTGCAGCGCCGCCATGCCGGCGATGGCGCCCAGCAGGATCGCGCTCAACTGCCCCAGCGTGGTCGGCATCAGGATGGTGATGAGCGCCGCCGCCACCGCCAGTCCCGCCCGCTCGCGGTCGGGACAGAGCGAGCGACCCATGCCCCAGACCGCCTGCGCGATGATGGCCACCGCCGTGATCTTCAAGCCATGGATGGCGCCCGAAGCGGACAGCCAGCCGAACTGCGCCAGGCCCAGCGCGAAGAGCATCAGCGCGACGGCCGTGGGCAGCGTGAACGCCACCCATGCCGCCAGCATGCCGGCCCAGCCCGCGCGTTTCAGGCCTATTGCCATGCCGACCTGGCTGCTGGCCGGCCCCGGCAGGAACTGGCACAGCGCCACCAGGTCGGAATATGCGTAATCGTCCAGCCAGCGCCGGCGCTCCACGAATTCCGTGCGGAAGTACGCCAGATGCGCCACTGGCCCGCCGAAGGACGTCAGTCCCAGACGCAGGAATACCAGGAAGACTTCCAGACAGGAGCCCTGGCCGGGCTGCTCGCGCGTGGCAGTGGCGGGCTTGCTGGCGACGTGTTCGTCTTGAGGGGGAGGCAGCGGCGGCATGGGATTCAGGCTTCTTCGGCAGGCGGGGCATCAGGGTCCGGCCCCCTGCCCCATGCTTATAGCCGGGCGGCGTGGCGGATTCAACCGTCTGAACGGGCCGGGCCATATGGCCGGTTTACCTCGCCGCCCGGCCGCGCTTCAAACAACTTTACAAATACCGTACAAATATCGGCGGACTGCCCCTGGCGCGACCCTATAGCATCCCAGGTCGCTATTTCCGATCCAGATTCCCAATGCTCAAGTTCGCGATTCGCATCTTCGTGGTCGCCGCTATCGGTTACGTCGCGGGATCGCAACTGGTGCAGCGCAGCCTCGAGTATCTGCTGGACCCGCTGAGCGCGGACCTTTCGTACCAATCGGTCCGCGGGCAGATACACGCATTGCGCAAGGAACTGGATGACCTGGCGCCCGGCGCGCGGGCGGATTACCTGCGCGACGAGATACAACCGCACTACGGGCTGGGGCTGAACCTGCTGACGGACGCGCAAGCCCAGCCCACGCCAGCGGAACGGCAGCAGCTCGCCACCGCCGGCTTCATCATGCGCGACGAGTACAACGTCTACGTCGCTCCCCTGCCCGGCGAACCCCGTCAGTGGCTGGAGTTGAGCCTGCCGCGCGCGCCGCAAGCCGTTGAAAGATGGATCACGATAGCCGCCTGGGCCGCGCTCAGCCTGATCGTGGGCATCATCCTGCTGGTGCTCTGGGCCCTGCCCTTGTGGCGCGACCTGGACCGGTTGCGCAACGCCACGCTGCGCATGGGCCAGGGCGAACTCGGCGCGCGGGTGCGGCTGTCGCGCCTGGCCGGCATGCGGCACGTGGGCGAAAGCTTCAACCAGATGGCCGAACGCATTTCGGCGCTGATCGAAAACCAGCGCAGCATGACCAATGCCGTCTCGCACGAATTGCGCACGCCGCTGGCGCGCCTGTCCTTCGAGGTCGCGCTGTTGGGCCACGACCAGCATCTGCCCAGGCGGCACCAGATACTGCGCGACATGCAGGCCGACATCTGCGAACTGGAAACGCTGGTGGCCGAATTGCTGGTCTACGCGCGGCTGGAGCGCCCCGCCGACGACACCGTCAGACTGGAAACGGTGGACACCTGCGACTGGCTGGGCGAGGCCCTGGCCCAGGTCGCGCATCAGGCCGAGGCGCGCGCCATCCAGTGCCATGTGCACCGCGACTACCCGCCGCGCGTGCGGTTGCATCCGCGCTACATGAGCCGGGCCCTGCTGAACCTGGTGCAGAACGCGGTGCGCTACGCCAGCCGCCATGTGGAGGTCAGACTCAGCCAGTGCCCTGCGGGCGGCTTCGAGCTGATCGTGGACGACGACGGCAGCGGCATCGCCCCGGCCGATCGCGCGCGCGTGTTCGAACCCTTCATCCGGCTGGACGAAAGCCGCGACCGCGGCACCGGCGGCGCGGGCTTGGGCCTGGCCATCGTCTGGCGCGTGGCCGCGAACCACGGCGGCGGCATCGAGATCCATGACAGCCCGCTGGGCGGCGCGCGCTTCGTGCTGCGCTGGCCGGCCTGAGCCTAGCCGGGGCCGCAGCGCCCGACGTATGGCCCAGGCCAAAACACCATTTATGGCACTACTGTCCTGGGCCAAGTTGCGTCATGCTGTTGCCACGAGATTCCACTCGGCAACACGTATCGATAAGGTAGCAACATGAGCCAGCGTTTGAATTATTTCCAGGTATCCGAGGAACAGTCCAGGAAGTACCTGGAATTCAGCATGTCGCTGAAGAAAACCCCCATCGTGCAGGAGGTCGGCGAACTGGTGGATATCCGCGCGTCGCAGATCAACGGCTGCGGCTTCTGCCTTGATATGCACGTCAAGCAGGCCAGGATCGCCGGCGAGCGCGAACTGCGCCTGCATCACGTCGCCATCTGGCGCGAGTCCACACTGTTCTCGCCGCGCGAGCGCGCTGCGCTGGCCTGGACCGAAGCCGTAACCACCCTGTCGGCGCAGGGCGTATCGGATGCGGTCTATGAAGAGGCGCGCGAGCACTTGTCCGAAAAGGAAATCTCGGACCTGACCCTGCTGGTGGTCGGCATCAACGGCTGGAACCGCTTGAACGTGGCGTTCCGCACCGTGCCGGGCTCGGCCGATGCGGCTTACGGCCTGGACAAGGCCGGCTTGAACTAGGCCTGCATCAGCTGCAGTATCCGCAGGCCCAATTCACGGGCCTGCGCCTGCGTGGCGATATTGGTGAAGCTGAGCAGCAGCGCGGATTGCTGTTGCGGCGTGGCGCACCAGCGCGACAATGCGCCCGCATACATGCCCTGCTCTTCCATCCGCCCGGCCAGGACCACGTCGCTCTGGCCATCTTCCAGACGCGCCACCAGATGCATGCCGCCCGGCTGCGGCTCGATCCGCAGGCGCTGCCCCAGCGCCGCGTTCAGGCCCGCCACCGTCGCGGCGCGCCGTTCCGCGTATAGCTTGCGCATGCGCTGGATATGGCGGCCGAAATGGCCCTCGGCCATGAAGGCGCTCAATATCGCCTGGGTCAGGCCCGGCGCCGCGCCCGCCTGCAGCCGCGCGGACTGCGCGAAGCGTCCGGCCTGCGCCTCGGGCACTACCAGATAGGCCAGCCGCAAGCCGGGAAACAGCACCTTGCTGAAGGTGCCGGCATACAGCACCCGGCCCTGCGTATCCAGGCTCTTCAAGGCCGGCAGCGGGCGGCCGACGTAGCGGTACTCGCCGTCGTAGTCGTCCTCCACGATCCAGGCCCCGCAGCGTTCGGCCCAGTCCAGCAGCGCCTGCCGGCGCGGCAAGGACAGCGACATGCTCAAGGGGCTTTGATGGGCCGGCGTCACCACCGCGCCGCGCGCCCCTCCCGCCCGTTCGATACCCGCGCCGACCATGATGCCGTCCTGGTCCACCGGCACGGGCACGGGTTCCAGGCGCGCCTGCTCCAGCAGCGCGCGCGTCGGCGGATATCCCGGGTCTTCCATCCAGACCTGCTCGCCGGCCTGGAACAGCGTCTGCAGGATCAGCCCCATCGTGCTGTTGTAGCCGGAAGTGATGAACACCTGCGAGGGCTGGCAGTGGATGCCGCGCGCCACTTGCAGATAGGCGGCCGTCGCGCTGCGCAGGGCTGGCAGGCCGCCGCTGGGCGGATAAGCCAAGTCCGCGGATTGCAGGCTGCGCAGCTGCCTGGCGCCCAGCCGGGCCCATAGCTTGCGCGGAAATTCATCCAGCGCCGGCAGGCCCATCTGAAATGGCCGCAGGCCCGAAGGCTCGCGCCAGCCCGGGCCATCGCCAGGCGCCTCGGCAGGGACGGCCGCGCAGGACGGCGGCGCGTGCGCAGGCTGCACATCGGGCGCCACCACCGTGCCGGCCTGGCCGCGCGCCTGGATGTAGCCCTCCGATGCCAGCAGCGAATACGCCACTTCCACCGTGCCGCGCGCCACGCCCATTTCCTTGGCCAGCGCGCGCGCCGACGGAATGCGGTCGCCCGGCTTGAGCGTGCCCTGGGCGATGGCGCCGCGAAAGCGCTCATAGACCTGGCGGTACAGCGGCTCCGCGCCGCTGGCGAGCGCGGGCTGGTCCCGCGGCTGAGGGTTGATCATGGCATAGTCAAGAATTCATTTTATGGCCCTTCTAATTATGGCATGCGACTCCTAACATGGCTGTATTCCCATTTTTAATACCGCCTGTGCATCCATGACAGAAGCCACTTTGCACCACCTCGAAAGCCCGCAGGACCTGCGGGCTTGCCTGCCGCTGATGCGCGAGCTGCGGCCCCACCTGAACCAAGAATCCGACTTCATCGAGAGGGTCGGCCGCATGCGCGCCGACGGCTACCGGCTGTTGGCCGCGATGGACCAGGGCCGGGCCGTCGCGCTGGCCGGCTACCGCCTGCAGGAAAACCTGATCTACGGCCGCTTTCTGTATGTCGACGACCTGGTGGTGGCGGACGGCCGCCGCGGCGAGCGCTGGGGCGCGCGCCTGCTGCATGCCCTGGACGCCGCCGCGCGCGACAGCGGCTGCGCCCGCCTGGTGCTTGACACCGGCCTGGGTAACGCCCTGGCCCAGCGCTTCTATTTCCGCGCCGGTCTGCTGACCAGCGCCATCCGATTCAGCAAATCCCTGGAAACTTCCGCCTCATGAACATCCTGCGCATCATCTGCAGCCCGCGCGGCCGCGCCTCCGAAAGCTATCGCCTGTCGCAAGCCATCGTCGACCAGCTCACCGCCGCCGCGCCGAACGCGGCCGTGGTCGACCTGGACGCCACCGCCCTGCCGCTGGTCGACACCGACTACGCCGCCACGCTGAGCGCGCGCCAGGATCCCACCGACGGCAGCCAGCACCGCGGCGCGTTGGGCCGTTCATCCGCATTGATCCAGTCCTTGCAGGACGCCACCCATGTCGTGATCGCCACGCCGATGCACAACTTCACCGTGTCGGCCTCGCTCAAGACCTGGATCGATCACGTGGTGCGGGTGCGCAGCACGTTCCAGATCACGGAGCGAGGCAAGGTAGGCAGCCTGCCGGACCGCCCGGTGTACGTGGCAATCTCGTCCGGCGGCGACTTCGGCTGCGGCGAGCACAGTCAGCCGGACTTTCTCACGCCCTATCTCAGGCACGTGCTGGGCACGATAGGCCTGAAGAGCGTGACGTTCTTCTCGGTGCAAGGCACGGCGCGCGGGACGGACGCGCTGCACGAGGCGCGCGCGCAAGTCCAGGGCGAGATCGCCGCCCATCCGTTTGCGGCGGACCTGCGCGCGGAATTCGCTACTGCTTGATTCGTCGGGGCCTGGTGCCGCTGCATCATGGCGCGCGCACCAAGCCGGCTCATGCTTGGGGATAGCGCCTGCACGCAGCAAAAGTCCGCAATAAGCACTAGGCAATCCGGCTGCGTTGACACCCCCAAATAGGCGGCACTACGCTCTTTGCGAAACCCTCTCGCCTGACCAGACTACGCCGTATTTCCTCATTCGGGCATGGGTGCAGGAGGCGTGCAATGACATACACCCGACCCGGCATGTTGCTTGCCGCCGCGCTTGCGCTGTGGGTCCTCGCCGCGCCCGGCGCCGAGGCCGCCTGCAACGACAAGAAGATCCTGTCCATGGCCAACGACGGCCGCACGGTCAATGCGATCGCCAAGGCCTGCAACATGCCGGCGGCCAAGGTCCGCGGCGTGATCGAGCGCGCCGATGCGGACGATGATGCGCCGCCGCCCGCGCCCAAGGCCAAGGCCGAACGCGCCGCTGTCCCGGAACTGCCCAAGAAACTGCCGTCCGGCGCCGGCCTCGCCTCGTGCGATTGCCAGGGCATGGTGCCCTATGGCGAACGGGCGCCCGATCTGCGATGCCAAAGCGGCATGTCGATGGCGACGCCCTGCGCGGGCTACTGCTCGCCACACGGCGTCGCGCCCTGGAGGCGCATATGCAGCTAGGCCCTATTGTTGCCTGGCGCTGGGCATGAACCAGCGGTAGTAGGCGTTGTCGCCATCATCGCGGGCTAGCTTGTTCATCTCCCGGCCCCAGGTTTCGCGGTCGCCCACGTAGGCCGCCAGTGATGCCCGGTAGAACGTGTCCAGCCGCGCCCGTTCCAGCTGCATGTCGGCGCGCAGCCCCTCGGACGCGCCAGCCAGCGGCGGCTCGCTGCGCAGGGCCAGCAGCGCGGGCAAGGTGCGCGTCACCTCGCGCGGCCGCACCCAGGTGGCGTATTCGATGCCGGGACGGTCGTCGGTGACGGCCGGCGTATCGCCGGCAAAACGCACCAGTCCGTCGCGGTCGGTCACCCAGGTGGCGAGCAAGGCCGCGGCCGAAGGCACGCCCACCGCTTTCAGCGCGGCGGCGGTATCGGGCTGGTCAAAGCGCGCCTGGATGCGGACCGCGTCCAGCGGCAGCGGCTGCAGCGAGCCCAGCAGCAGCATTTCGTGCAGTTCGCTGGTCCAGAGCTGGGCATGCGGAAACACCTGGATGAAGCTGGCGATCAGGGCGCGGGTGTCGTCCTCGTTCTGCGTGGGCAGCGGCAGCCATTGCGCCACGATGCCTTGGGGCGCCAGCCGGCCTGCGGCCAGTTGATAGAAATCGCGCGAATACAGGTTGACCACGCCCGCGGCCGAAGGCGGCGGCGGTTCCAGCGTGATCAGGTCCCAGCGTTCGGCGCTGGCCTGCAGCTCGCGGCGCCCGTCGCGCAGGCGCTTGTCCAGGCCCGGATCCGTGGCGGCCTGGAAGGTGCCCTGGAAATGCGGCGCGGCGCGCAGCACCGCGGGCAAGAGCTCCGCCACCGCGCGCTTTTCCAGGCCGCGGTATTGCGACAGCGCGCCCGCCGTGATGCCGGTGCCGTAGCCCACGACCAACGCCGATCTGGGTTCGCCCGCGTGCACGATCAAGGGCAGCAGCGCCTGCAGCCGCATGTAGCGCAGCGAAGGCATGGCATCGCCCGAATTCGACACGCCCTGGATGTAGAGCCGGTGGAAGCGGTTGCCGTTGCCGGCGCGCTCGACCACGGCCACGGTGCCGCCGTGGCTTTCTTCATAAAAGACCAGGCCCGCGCCGCTGGCGCCCGGCAACAGTCGCGCAAACTGGTCCGCCGGCAGCATGGCGACCACGGCCAGCGTGGCCAGGCCCGCGATGCCGGTGGCCCAGCCGGTGGCAGCGCGGCCATCGGACCGTCCGCGCCAGGCGGCCACGGCGCCTACCGCGGCGGCAATGGCCGCCAGCACGCCCAGGGTGCGCACCAAGCCCAGGGCCGGCAACAGCAGGAACCCGGTCAACAAGGTGCCCGCGATGCCGCCCAGCGTGTTGCAGGCGAGCACGGCGCCCGCTTCCCGGCCCACGCGCTGCGCTCCCACCACGATGCGCAGCACCGCCGGAAACGCCGCGCCCAGCAGCAGCGTGGGCGCCAGCACCAGGCTGGCTGCCGCCACCGCGAAGCGCGCGCACATGCCGGCAAAGCCGCTGCCCGTCCATTGGTAGACCGCCGCTTCCGCCTGGGTCTGCGCCACGATCAGCCACTGGCCCAGCAACGCCACCTCCAGCACCGCGATCAAGCCGGCGGCCGCGATCAGGAAGCCGAACACCGTCCAGGGATTGCGCACACGCTGGGCCCAGCGCGCGTACAGCGCCGCGCCGATGGCAAGGCCCGCCAGATAAGTGGCCAGCACGATGGCGAAGGCGAAGGCGCGCGTGCTCATGAAGGGCACGATCATCTGCGACCAGATCACTTCGTAGCCCAGCGCCACGGCGCCGGCCACCGCATACAGCGCCACGGCCAGGCGCGCCTCGCCCGACAGGGGCGCGGCCATGGTTTGCGGACTGGCGGCCGGCGCCGCGCGGTCGCCCGCCCTGCGGTCCAGCATCCAGGCGCCTACCGCCGCCAGCAGATTCAGCGAGGCCGCGGCCAGCGCCGCGCCCTGCACGCCCAAGCGCGGAATCAGGAAGAACGCGGGCAGCAACGCGCCCAGGATCGCGCCGCAGGTATTGGCGGCGTACATCGTGCCGCCGGCGCGGCTCATGTCCGCGCCCTGCCGGTTCACGGCGCGCAGCAGCACCGGCAAGGTGCCGCCCATCAAGAATGCGGGAATGGCCAGCAGCAGCCCCACCGCCAGCCAGGCCGCCACGCTGCTATGGGCCTCGACCGCGACGAAGACGGCGGCGCTGCGCGCCAGCAGCCAGGTCACCGCGACGCAGGACAGCGCCACGGCCGCTTCCAGCGCGGCGTAGAAACGCACCGGGCGCCGCAAGCGGTCCGCCCGGCGGCCCAGCAGCCACCCGCCCAGCGCCAGGCCCAGAAAGAATGCGCTTACCGCGCCTGCGATGGCGCTGACCTCCACGCCCACCACCAGCGACAACTGCTTGATCCACAGCACCTGGAACACCAGCGCCGCCATTCCGGACAGGAACAACAGCGCGGCCGGCCGGGCCGCCGTCAGGGTCCGTTCCTGCACGGATTGTTTTTCAACATCGCGTCCCCGCATCGTCGCCTCGCTTGCCCCCATGCCCATCATGCTGCTCCTCCTGCGTTGCCGGGCGGCGCGATGGGCGCCGCCCGGTCCTGCGCTCACGCCGGCCTTACTTCGACTTCTGCTTGTCCATCTGCTCGAAGTGTTCCTCCATGGCCTTGTTCACCTTTTCCTGCACCTGGTCCACGCTGAAGCTCGCGGGCCGCTGGCTCGGCGGATACTTGAGGAAAGTCTCCAGGAACGCGGAAGCCTTCATGGTCGCGATCGCCGTCAGATAGGCGTTCTTGGCCACCCAGTCGTTGTACTGGTCCGACGTGATGTCGGCGCGTTCATAGGGATCCATGCGCAGGTTGTAGATCTTGGGCAGGCGCAGGCAGACGAAGGGGTCTTGCCAGATGCTGAGGTTGCCTGGCGCCCGCTGTTCGCAGAACACCGCTTTCCAGTCGCCCCAGCGCACGCTGACCAGCACGCCGTCGTCATTGAAGTAATAAAAGTCGTCGCGCGCGCTCTTGTCCTGCTTGCCGGTCAGGTAGCCCAGTTGGTCGTAGCCGTCCAGGTGCACCTTGAACTTGGTGCCGCCGGCCTGCGGCGCCCAGCCGTCCAGCAGCCGTTCCTTGATGGTGGTGTCGCCCGTGGCGGCCATCAGGGTCGGGAACCAGTCCATGCCGGACACGATGCCGCGCTTGACTTCCCCTGCGGGAATCTTGCCCGGCCAGCGCACCATGGCCGGCACGCGGAACGCACCTTCCCAGTTGGAATCCTTCTCGCTGCGGAATGGCGTGGTGGCGGCATCCGGCCAGGTGAAGGCGTTGGGGCCGTTGTCGGTGGTGTAGACGACGATGGTGTTGTCGGCGATGCCCATGTCGTCCAGCTTCTTCAACAGCTTGCCCACGTCCTGGTCATGCTCCCACATGCCGTCGGCATAGTCGTTGCCCGGCATGCCGCTCTTGCCCTTGTGCTCGGGCCGGATGTGCGTGTAGATGTGCATGCGCGTGGTGTTCATCCACACGAAGAACGGCTTGTCCGCCTTGCCGTGCTTGTCGATGTAGTCGATCGCCGCGCCCACGGTTTCGTCGTCGATGGTCTCCATGCGCTTGGTGGTCAAGGCGCCGGTGTCCTGCACCTTGCCGTCGGCCGTGGCCTTGATCACCCCGCGCGGCGAGAAGTTCTTGACGTAGGGATCGTTGGGATCCTTGGGCCAGTACGGGCGTTCGGGTTCTTCTTCGGCGTTCAGGTGGTAGAGGTTGCCGAAGAACTCGTCAAAGCCGTGGCGCGTGGGCAGGTACTCGTCCCGGTCGCCCAGGTGGTTCTTGCCGAATTGCGCCGTAGTGTAGCCCTGCGCCTTCAAGGCCTCGGCGATGGTGATGTCGCCCTTCTGCAGGCCGACGGTGGCGCCCGGCATGCCGACCTTGGACAGGCCGGTGCGCAGCGGCGACTGCCCGGTGATGAAGGACGAGCGGCCCGCCGTGCAGCTGTTCTCGGCGTAGTAATCCGTGAACAGGATGCCTTCCTTGGCGATCCGGTCGATGTTCGGCGTGGTGTAGCCCACCACGCCGTGCGAGTAGGCGCTGATGTTGGCCTGCCCGATGTCGTCGCCGAAGATCACCAGGATGTTCGGCTTCTTGCCTGAAGCCGCCGCCTGGCCCTGATTGGCCGCCGGCGCCTGGGTCTGCGCCTGCGCGCTAGCCAGTGCCATGAGGCCTGTTGCGGCGAAGAGCGCCGCGCTCAACAGTTTTCTTGCGTTCATCGCTTTCTCCTGACCCTTGCGGGCGGTTCCCAGTCACGTAAACGAATCACTGTGTTTCAAATGCGTATACCCTTCTCCACTCCTTTGCCATGTCCACGATTACCCAATTCTTTTGCTGCGCTTCGTCCAGGGCCTTGTCCAGCCGGCCTATCTTGGAATCCCGGTCATAAGCCCACTCGCGCCTGGCGTCGGTGTGATGCACCAGGCCGGCGAAGCGCTTGCCGCTGCCGGCCGCCGTCCACTGCAGCATCTGCAGGTCGCCGTCCGAATTGCCGAAGGCGAAGATCGGTCGGCGACCGATGAACTTGTTGATGGCGACGGGCTTGCCCGGCCCGTCGTCGTTGAAGTCGAGCTTGGGCGTGCGCATCAGCACCGGCTTGCCGTCCTGCATCTGGAACTCGGTGACGAAGGTGGTGCCTATCACCTGCTCCGGCGGAATGCCGTAGACGTTCTGGGCCCAGGCGCGCATGAATTCCACTTCGCCGCCGGACACGATGTAGGTCTTGAAACCGTTGCCGCGCAGATAGTCCAGCAGCTCCAGCATGGGTGCATAGATCATGCTGGTGTAAGACTGCTTGAAGCGCGGATGGCGGGCGCTCTTGATCCATTGCCTGACCTCCGCGCCGAAGGCATCGGTGGTCATGTTGGTGTGGGTGGCGCCCACGATCTTCAACAGCCCCTCGGTGCCCGAGGCGGCCAGTGCCTGGCGGTCGCCTTCGATCGCGGCCTTGTAGGGCTGTTCGCGGGCCCATTCGGGATGTTGGGGCGCCATGATCTTGACCTGGTCCAGCGCAAAAATCAGCTGGAAGTACAGGGGCTGCTCGCTCCACAGCGTGCCATCGTTGTCGAACACCGCGATCCGGTCGGCCGGCGCCACATAGTCCGGCCCGCCCTCTGTCGTGACCGCCTGCACGAAGCCGAGAATGGCCTGGCGCGAGGGCCCCTCGTTCCAGGACGGCAGCGGCGTCTGCGCGCGGGCCGCGGCGGCCAGCAGCAACAGGAACAGCAGCGCAAACCAGCGCCGGGCGAGCAAAGGCATCGTCATGGGAGATCTCCTTGAAGTTCGGCGGACGCGGCGGCTGCGGGGCCGCGTGGCGGTTCGGCCGTGGCGGGATTCAGGGGAAGCAGGTCATGCGCCTGAATAGACCGCTTCCGCGCGCGCAAGGCGCGCCGCCAGCGCGGGAACATCTGACGCAGGCCGCGCCAGCCCCGCGCCGCATCGGGCTCGCGGCCATAGCTGACGCGCAATGCATCGGCGCCCGCTTGCCCCAGCGCCGGCTCCAGGCCGGCCGTGGCCTGCGCGACCGTGGGGGGGGGGG
>JALDYL010000197.1:0-8296 GCA_032153965.1 Achromobacter sp.
TGCAGGAAAGCCTGCTGTCGCTGATGCAGATGGCCAAGACCAACGCCATGCTGACGCGCCTGTCGGCGGCCGGCCTGCCGTTCATCAGCGTGCTGACCGACCCCACCATGGGCGGCGTGTCGGCCAGCTTCGCCTTCATGGGCGATGTGGTCATCGCCGAGCCCAAGGCGCTGATCGGCTTTGCCGGTCCGCGCGTGATCGAACAGACCGTGCGCGAAAAACTGCCGGAAGGCTTCCAGCGCGCCGAGTTCCTGCTGCAGAAGGGCGCCATCGACATGGTCGTGGACCGCCGCCAACTGCGCGAGGAAATCGCCCGCCTGCTGGCCCTGCTGACCAATCAGCCGGCGGACGTGGTCACGGCTTGATCTTCTCCCGGCCAGCGCCATCCAGGCGCGCCGGGTGCTTAGTGGCAAGAATGCCGCCGGCAGCGTCAGGCTCTCGGCGGCATTGTTTTGTACAGGCCCGCGCCGGCCTGTGAGGTGTATTTCGCGGAACAGTGTTTTCCACCCGCGATGTTGCCTGCGTGCGACAAACCGGGAGCCGTCCGGCCCGGATTTTGCTATGTTGCGTACTAGCTTTGAAATCTACGGAGTTTTCCAATGCAGTTGACCAAAAAGAAGATGCTCACCGGCCTTGTGGGGCTTGCCCTGGCTGCAACCGCGTCGCTGGCAAGCGCCCAATCGTCCACGGGCACTCAGGGCGGCGTCAGCGTCCATTACGGCATTGGAGACCACTATCAGCGCCTGACGATCAACTACGAAACGGCTTCGGTCTGGACCTACCAGTTCGGCGGCAACTGGGGCCGCCTGGACCTGACGCCTGAACTCGGCGCGTCGTACTGGAAGGCGAGCGGCTCGCGTTCCCCGAGCCATGTCTGGCAGCTCAACGCCATCCCGATGTTCCGCTGGTGGACCGGCGAGCGCTTCTACATTGAAGCGGGTATCGGCGCCACGCTCTTCTCCAGCACGCGTTTCGCCGACGAGAACATCAGCACGGCCTTCCAGTTTGGCGACCACATCGGCATGGGCTTCCTCGTGACGCCGAACAACCGCATCGGCCTGCGCTATTCCCACTTCTCGAACGCCGGCATCAAGCGCCCGAACCCGGGCCTGGACGTGGTGCAGCTGACCTATACCTACCAGTTCTGATTCCGCCGCGATGTGCGCGTGGCGCGGCCCCAAGGGCGCGCCGCACAGACAGATCCACCCTCAGGGGTGGATTTTTTTTGGGCTGCCGTGCCTCGTTGCGTTGGGTTCAATCTGAAACCGCAAAAATATTATGTTCTGACGCTGCGTATACATACTTGTTGGTAGGGAGTGCAATTGCCAGAATGCTCTGGCAATGCACAACACACAACGAGCCGCCGCGCGGCTCCGATTCCCGGCGCGCATGGCCGCGCCCGGGGAGGGGCGCGACGATGGCATACGGAGACCCACGCATGAACACCCCCTGTACGCCCGCGCGTCCCTTGACGCGCATGACCGCCGCCCTGGGCCTGGCCCTCGCATTTTCCTGCGGCTCGTCCGCCGTCATGGCCGAGGAGTTTCCGAACAAGCCGCTGCGCATGGTCGTAGGCTTTGCTCCCGGTGGCGGCGCGGACATCGTGGCACGCCTGGTCGGCGCCAAGATGGCCGAAAGCCTGGGGCAGCAGGTGGTGGTCGAAAACCGGGCCGGCGCCACCGGCACCATCGCTGCCGACAACGTTGCCCGTTCGCCTGCCGACGGCTATTCGCTGTTCCTGGGTTCGCAATCCACCATGGTGGTGGCGCCTTCGCTGTTCCCGTCCTTGCCCTTCAAGCCCGAGAAAGACTTCGCGCCGGTATCGCAGGTGGTGACCATGCCCCTGATCCTGGTGGTCAATCCGGCCCTGGTGAACGCCAAGACCGTGCAGGAACTGACAGAACAGATCCGCAAGGCCGGCGATGGCGCGATGAGCTACGCCTCGTCGGGCCAGGGCGGCCCGCAGCACATCGCCGGCGAGCTGTACGCGCACATGGTGGGCACCAAGGTGACCCATGTGCCGTACAAGGGCGAATCGGCGGCCATGGCCGACGTGCTGGGCGGACATGTGCCGTACATGTTCGCCAATCTGCCCGTGGCCTTGCCGCACATCGCATCGGGCAAGGTCCGGCCGCTGGCCATCACCAGCCTGAAGCGCGACCCCAAGGCCCCGCAGATTCCGACCCTGGCCGAGTCGGGCTTCAAGGACTTCGAGGTGTCGACCTGGTATGGCGTATTTGCGCCGGCCAATACGCCCAAGCCGGTGGTGGGCAAGCTTTCCGATTCCATCCGCGCCGCCCTGCAGCAGAGCGACATGCAGGCCAAGCTCAGCGAGCAGGGATTCACGGTGGTGGGCAGCGACTCCGAGACCTTCACGCGCTTCGTGGGCTCGGAGCTGCCGCGCTGGTCGGTGCTGATCCGCGACATCGGCATCAAGCCCGAGTAGCGAGTCCGCCCGCCGCCGGGCGATACCTTCATTCCTACGAGACCAAGACATGATCGATCTAAGCGAAAAGCGCGCGGCCGGACCCGTCATCCGGCTGCATTCCGCGGACAACGTGGTGGTGGCGCGCGTGCCCATCGGCATAGGCATGGCCGTGCCCTCGGAGGGCATCGTCAGCCGCAGCCAGATTCCGGCAGGCCACAAGATCGCGGCGCGCGACCTGCGCGCCGGCGAGCCCATCCTCAAGTACAACGTGTGCATCGGCTTTGCGGCGAGCGACATTCCGGCCGGCACCTATGTCCATTCGCATAACATGGACTTCCAGGAGTTCGACCGCGACTACGCGCACGCCCGCGATTACGTGGCGACGCCAGTCCTGCCCGAGTCCGAGCAGGCGCGCTTTCTCGGTATCGTGCGCGCCAACGGGCAGGTCGCCACGCGCAACTACATAGGCGTGATGGCGACGGTCAATTGTTCGGCGACGGTGGTGCACCGCATTGCCGAAGCCTTCACGCCGCAGCTGATGGCCGCCTATCCCAATGTGGACGGCGTGGTGGCGCTGAGCCATGGCATGGGCTGCGGCATGGAAATGTCCGGCGAACCCATGGACCTGTTGCGCCGGACGATGGGCGGCTACGCCTGCCACGCCAACTTCGCCGCCGTGCTGATCGTCGGGCTGGGCTGCGAGCGCAACCAGCTGGACGCCTTGCTCAAGGACCAGGGCCTGGAAGCGGGCGCGCGGCTGAAGACTTTCATCATGCAGGAGACCGGGGGCACGCGCAAAACCATCGAGGCGGGCGTCGCCGCGGTGCAGGCTCTGCTGCCCGAGGCCAATCAGGTCGAGCGCGTGCCGGTGCCGGCGAGCCACCTGACGGTCGGGCTGCAATGCGGCGGCTCCGACGGCTTTTCCTCCATTACCGCCAATCCGGCGTTGGGGGCGGCCATGGATATCCTGGTGCGCCACGGCGGCACCGCCATCCTGTCCGAGACGCCGGAGATCTACGGCGTGGAGCACACGCTGACGTCGCGCGCCCGTAACCGCGAGGTCGGCGAGAAGCTGGTGCAACGCATCCGCTGGTGGAAGGAAGAGTATTCGCCGGGGCGCGACGTGCAAATCAACGGCAAGGTCAGCCCGGGCAACCAGATGGGCGGATTGGCCAACATCTTCGAGAAGTCGCTGGGCTCCTCGATGAAGGGCGGCACCACCGCGTTGATGGAGGTCTATCGCTACGCGGAGCCGGTGCGCCAGCCGGGCATGGTGTTCATGGATACGCCCGGCTTCGATCCGGTGTCCGCGACCGGACAGATCGCCGGCGGGGCCAACATGATCTGTTTCACCACCGGGCGCGGCTCGATGTTCGGCGCCAAGCCGGTGCCTTCGATCAAGCTGGCGACCAACACGCCGATGTATGAAAGGCTGACGGAAGACATGGACGTCAATTGCGGCGACATCCTGGACGGCACCGCGACGTTGCAGGAAGTGGCGCAGCGCATCTTCGAGGAAATCCTGCTGGTGGCTTCCGGCACCCGTAGCAAGAGCGAACTCCTGGGGCTGGGCGACCACGAGTTCGTGCCTTGGAATATCGGCGTGGTGAGCTGAGGCGCGCAGCCGTATAGGCAGGAAAACGCCCCGGCGCGCGGTCCTGGATGGCCGTGCGCCGGGGCGTTTTCGTGCCGCGGATATTGCCGCTGCTTTGTGCGATCCCGCAGGCGGCGGCGCGTCTGCGGGACCTGCGATCAGTTGTCCGCCAGCGCTTGCGCGCCCGGCATGTCAAAGCCGTTGTCGTCGAGGGCGGCCTGCAAGGCGGTGCGCTGTTCGGCGTTCAGTTCCACCAGCGGCGGGCGCACCGTCGCCCAGGCGGGGTCGCCGGATTTCCAGGCAATGGCGGCCTTCATCGCGGGGATCATGGGGAATTTGCCGAACACGTTGCGGGTCGCGTTCAGTCCGGCCTGGCGGGCGTCGGCGTCGGCTTCCTGCCAGCGCTGCTGCAGCGCGACGATGGGGCCCGGATTGACGTTGCCGGTGGCGGTGATGCAGCCCACGCCGCCCGCGCGCAGCGTCTGCAGCAGGAAAGCCTCGCTGCCCGCGTAGACCCGGAAGCCGCGCGGCGCAAAACGTTCGATCATGGCCGCCGTGTTGTTCCAGTCCCCGCCGCTGTCCTTCACGCCGGCGACCTGGCCGGGATAGCGGTCCAGCAGGCGGTCGATCAGGTCCAGGCTCAGCGGCACCTGGCTCACGGGCGGGATGTGATACAGGTACATGCGCAGTCGGTCGTCGCCCACACCTTCGATCAGTTCCGCGTAGTAGCGGAACAGGCCCTCGTCGCTCACGCCCTTGTAGTAGAAGGGCGGCAGGACCAGCACGCCCATGCTGCCGCTGCGCACGGCATGGCGGGTCAGCTCGATTGCGTCGGGCAGCGCGCAGGCGCCCGTGCCAGGCATCAGCGCGGACGGCTCCACGCCGGCTTCCAGCAGCGCGTCCAGCAGGCTGCGCTTCTCCGACAGGGCGAGCGAGTTGGCTTCCGAATTGGTGCCGAAAATGGCCAGGCCGACGGATTGTTCGCGCAACCAGCGGCAGTGCTTCACGTAGCGCCCCAGGGCCGGGCGATAGGCGGCGTCGAACGGCGTCAGGACCGGAGAAAAAACGCCGGGAATGCTGGCTTGGGTGCTCATTGTCTCTACTCGTTTTCTGGTGAATGAAAAAGGTGCGCCGGAATGCGCAGCGGCAACGTCTGATTCTGGCACCGAAGCGGCCGATGAACATCTGCTGTTTAATTGCTTCAATCCATAAAATTGTTGTGGTTTGCCCTGGCGCAAACCGTGCATGCAAAAAAAGGGGGGACGCCTTGGATACGCGATATGTGCAGAGCTTTGTGTCAGTGGTCGAATGCGGATCGCTGGCGGAGGCGGCGCGCCGGCTGGACCTGACTCCCGCCGCCATCGCGGCGCGGGTGCGCACCCTGGAGGAGGAGCTGGGCGCCATTCTCATCAAGCGCGTTGGCCGCAGCGTCAAGGCCACCGAAGCGGGCCTGAAGGTGCTGGAGCGGGCCCGCAGCGTGCTGCGCGAAGTGCGGGACCTGCGCGCCAGCGCCAGCGACGACGCGCCGTTGGGCGAACTGCGCCTGGGCGTGTCGGTGTCGGCGCTGACGGGCGTCATGCCCACCGTGCTGGCGCGCCTGTACCGGCGCCTGCCCAAGCTGGCCGTCTTCGTCGAGCCGGGCACGTCCAACCACCTGTATCACAGGGTGATCAACGGCGACCTGGACGCGGCCTTCATCGTCAAGCCGCAGTTCAACCTGTCCAAGGGCTACGCCTGGAAATTGGTGGCGGAAGAGCCGCTGGTGGTGCTGGCGCCGCCCGATACCGCCAGCAATGACGCCCACGAGCTGATGAGCACGCAGCCTTTCATACGCTATGACCGCAACGTCTGGGGAGGCCGCCTGGCGGACCAGTATCTGCGCCAGCACGGCATCGTGCCGCGCGAACGCCTGGAGGTCGACGGCCTGATGGGCATCGCCTGTATGGTGTCGGAAGGCTTGGGCGTGTCGCTGGTGCCCGATTGGGCGCCGGATTGGTTGGACAGCCGGCGCGTCAAGCGAGTGCCTCTGCCGGGGCGTGCGCCGCTGCGCTGCATGGGGATCATCTGGGCCCGGCACATGCCGCATTCGGCGCTGGCCGAAGCGTTCGTCGAAGAGGCCGGCCTGGCCTTGAACCTGCCTGCCGAGCCAATAGAGGACGAGTGAACGGCCAGGGCGCGGCCGCTGTGGACCGCGCCGGGCGCCGCTGCACTGAGAACCCGCCATGAAAAACACCCCGGACGCTGGATCGTTATCCAGCGTCCGGGGTGCGGTGTGCTGCCAGTCGCAAGCCCTTGCGGGCCTGCGGCTTAGTGGCGCGTTTCGACCTGAACCAGCGGTTCGTTGGAAACGGGCGCGACCGGCTTGCGCTCGCGGCCCAGGCGGACCGGCGTGTGCGCTGCGGCGATGCGCAACTGGGTCTGGGCGTGGCGGTCCGGATCGGTTTCCACCCACTGCAGGCCAGCGGCGTTCACCACGTCGTGCAGGGCCTGGGCCTTGGCCGACGGGGCGGCAGCCGGCACCACGATGGGCTGGCTGGCCGCGGGCGCCGGAGCAGTTGCTTCCTGCGCGGCAGGCGCGGCGGGTGCGGCAGCAACTGGGGCGACAGGCGCGGGGGCGGGGGCGACCACGGGCTCGACGGCGGCGGCTTCCACCGGCGCCGGTTCGGACGCTGCGGGGGCGGAGACCTCGCTCGCGGCCTGCACGGAGACCGGCTGGGTCACTTCCGCGGCAGCGGTTTGCACGGGCTGGGCCACGGGTTCGACGGCTTGCGCGGCTTCGGCTTGGACGGCCTCAGCCTGCTGGGCCTCGACCGGAGCGGCGGCGACCTTGACGGGCTCAGCGGGCGCGGCTTCTGCCTGCTGGACTTGCGCCGGGGCGGCGTCGGCAGCGGCTCCGACCTGCTGGGCCTGGGCCACGGGTTCCACGGCTTGCGCGGCGGTCAAGGCGGGCTGGGCGGCGGCTTCTTCCGAGTGCTCGGCGCCGTCATCGTCAGCGCCATCGTCCAGTTGCTCGTCGCTGCCGGCCAGGCCAGCTTCGTCCGGGCTGCGGCGGCCACGGCGGCTGCGGCGGCGGCGACGCTTGCGTTCCGGATCGGCCGCGCCTTCGGCGCCTTCCACGGCGGGCACGCCATCGGCGGTCTGTTCGACAGCCTCGGCGGTCTCGGCCACTTCCAGAGCGGCCTCAGGGGCGGGCTTGGTCTCGGGCAGGGCGGTGGCGACCGTCTGGGCCAGCGCGGCGACCATGCTTTCCTGTTCGCTCATCGGGGCGTCGGACTGGCCTTCCTCGCGGCGGTTGCGGCCACGGCCGCGGCGGCGGTTGCGGCCAGCGCCGCTGTCCTCGCCACCGGCTTCCACGGCTTGCTCGGGGTGGTTGGACGCCAAGGCCGCTTGCGTGGCCTGGGTGTCGCGTTCGCCGCGGTTGTCGCCGCGACCATGGCGGTCACCGCGTTCCTGGCGCTCGCCCTCGGGGCGGCGGTTGCCGCGCACGTGGTGGCGGCCGCCTTCGCTGGCCTCGGCGCCTTCGCCGCGCGACTCGCCGCGGCGGTTGCGGTTGCGGTCCGAACCATGGCGTTCGCCACGGCGTTCCTGGCCGTCATGGCCGCTGCGGCCCTTGCCGCGGCCGGAGCTGGCGCGCTTGGCGCTGTCTTCCTGGGCGGCGGGGGCGGGCTTGGCCGCTTCGGAACTGCCGCCCAGCCAGCCGAACAGGCGCTTGAACAGGCCGCCCAGGCCGCCGGCGGCTGCCGGGGCGGGAGCCGGCGCGGCGGGCGCCGGCGTCGAAACCGGAGCGGGCTGCGAGGGCGTGATGCCCTTGACCAGGGCTTCCGGACGCGACTTGATCTCGTGCTCGCGCGGCTGCCAGGGGGCGTCCGTGGCCGGGGCTTCGACCAGTTCGAAACTGGTCTTCAGCTCTTCCAGGCGCGGATCGTCGTGGCGCAGGCGCTCGATGTGGTGGTGCGGCGTTTCCAGATGCTTGTTGGGGATCAGCATCAGGTTGACCTTGAGGCGGGCTTCCATCTTGGTGATGTCGGCGCGCTTTTCGTTCAGCAGGTAGGTAGCCACATCGACCGGCACCTGGGCGTGGACCGCGGCGGTGTTTTCCTTCATGGCCTCTTCCTGCAGCAGGCGCAGCACGTGCAGGGCGCTGGACTCGGCGTCGCGGATCACGCCGGTGCCGTTGCAGCGCGGGCAGGTGATGTGCGAGCCTTCGTTCAGGGCCGGGCGCAGGCGCTGGCGCGACAGTTCCATCAGGCCGAAGCGCGAAATCTTGCCCATCT
>JALDYL010000198.1:0-8284 GCA_032153965.1 Achromobacter sp.
ATGCCCAGCCCGGGAAAGTTGAACAGCCACGACAGCAGGCAGGCCAGCACCACCAGCAGGATGGGACCAGGCCAGGTCGGCCGCCAACGCTTCACCGCCACCAGCAGCGCGCAGGAGGTCAGGCCCAGGATCAAGGTCGGGATCTGGATTTCCGGCAGACGCCGCGACAGTTCCAGGAACGGATGCACCAAGCCGCTATTGCGCAAGCCCACGCCGGTCAGGCCGCTCAGCTGCGACAGCGCCAGCGTGATCGCCACGCCCGCCATATAGCCGATCAGCACCGGCCGCGACAGCAGGTTGGCCAGCACGCCCAGCCGCAGCGCGCGCGCGATCAGGCAGCCCACGCCGACCGTCAGGGCGATGCCGGTGGCGGCCACCAGCCGGTCTTCCGGCGTGGTCAGCGCCATGCCGGTCAGCGTGGCGGCGATCAGGGTGCAGGTGGCCGTGTCGGGCCCGACGATCAAGGTCCGCGACGAACCGAACAAGGCGTAGCCCAGCATCCCGGCGATGGCGGCCCACAGGCCGGCCACGGGCGGCACGCCCATCATGGCGGCGTAGGCCAGGCCCACCGGCAGCGCCACCGCCGCCACGCTCAGGCCGGCGGTAATGTCGCGCCGCGCCGATTCCCGGGTGATGCCGCGGAAATTGTTGAGGCCGGGAATGAAGCGTAGGTTCATGGTGCTGCGGAGAAATCGGGGATGAAGCGGGCGCGGGGCGCGCCGGTCTGCGCCAAGGCTACACCAAGCCAGCCAAACCGGGGCGGCCTGGATCCAGGCGCCAGCGTAAAAAAAGCCGCCCCAACGGGGCGGCTTCAGCCTTGCCAGGCCAGGCGTATTACTTGGCGTAGCGCGCTTCCAGCACGGCCACGGCGGGCAGGGTCTTGCCTTCCAGGAATTCCAGGAAAGCGCCGCCGCCGGTCGAGATGTAGCCGACCTGCTCGCCAATGCCGTACTTGGCGATGGCGGCCAGCGTGTCGCCGCCGCCGGCGATCGAGAAGCCTGCCGATTCGGCGATCGCGCGCGCCACCACTTCGGTGCCATTGGCGAACTGGTCGAATTCGAACACGCCCACCGGGCCGTTCCAGACGATGGTGCCGGCCTTCTTCAGGATCTCGGCCAACTGCGCCGCGGTTTGCGGGCCGATGTCCAGGATCATGTCGTCGTCGGCCACGTCCGTGGCGGCCTTGACGGTGGCTTCGGCGTCCGCGCCGAATGCCTTGGCGCACACCACGTCCACCGGAATCGGCACGGCCGCGCCGCGCTGCTTCATGATGTCGATCACGGCGCGCGCCTGGTCGACCTGGTCGGGTTCGGCCAGCGACTTGCCGATGGACAGGCCGGCGGCCAGCATGAAGGTGTTGGCGATGCCGCCGCCCACGACCAGCTGATCGACCTTGTCGGCCAGCGATTGCAGGATGGACAGCTTGGTCGACACCTTGGAGCCGCCGACGATGGCGACCAGCGGACGCTTGGGTTCGTGCAGCGCGCGGCCCAGGGCGTCCAGCTCGGCGGCCAGCAGCGGACCGGCGCAGGCCACGGGCGCAAAGCGCGCGATGCCGTGGGTGGTGGCTTCGGCGCGGTGGGCGGTGCCGAACGCGTCGTTGACGTAGACGTCGCACAGCGCAGCCATCTTCCTGGCCAGCGTTTCGTCGTCTTTCTTTTCGCCGACGTTGACGCGGCAGTTTTCCAGCAGCACGACCTGGCCGTGATCGACCTGGACGCCGTCGACCCAGTCGCGCACCAACTGCACGGGCATGCCCAGCAGTTCGGACAGGCGCTGGCCGACCTTGGCCAGCGAATCGGCTTCGGTCAGCACGCCTTCCTTGGGACGGCCCAGGTGGGACGTGACCATGACGGCGGCGCCAGCGTCCAGCGCCATGCGGATACCGGGCACCGAGGCGCGGATGCGGGTGTCTTCGCTGATGCGGCCGGCGTCGTCGAACGGCACGTTCAGATCGGCGCGGATGAACACGCGCTTGCCGGACAGGGCGCCGGACTTGGCCAGCGCGGACAGAGTGTTGACCTTGGACATATTTGGATTCCTACGATGGGCGTACAAAGGGGACGAACCCATCTTCCGCAACCGCGGAAAACAAATCCGTCCCCTCTATCTAGCCGTGTTGCTTACTTGGCCGACATCAGCGCGACGGTGGTGTCGAGCATGCGGTTCGAGAAGCCCCACTCGTTGTCGTACCAGGACGAGACCTTGACCAGACGGCCCGAGACCTTGGTCAGCGACGCGTCAACGGTGCTGGAGGCCGGGTTGTGGTTGTAGTCCACCGAAACCAGGGGTTCGGTGTTGTAGTCCAGGATGCCCTTCAACTCGCCTTCCGACGCGGCCTTCAGGATGCTGTTCACTTCTTCGGCGGTCGTGTCGCGGCTGGCCACGAACGACAGGTCGACCAGCGACACGTTGATGGTCGGGACGCGGATGGCGTAGCCGTCCAGCTTGCCGTTCAGTTCCGGCAGCACCAGGCCCACGGCGGCGGCAGCGCCGGTCTTCGTGGGGATCATGCTCATCGTGGCCGAACGCGCGCGGCGCAGGTCTTCGTGGTAGACGTCGGTCAGGACCTGGTCGTTGGTGTAGGCGTGAACGGTCGTCATCAGGCCGTTTTCCAGGCCCAGCTTGTCGTTCAGCGGCTTGACCAGCGGGGCCAGGCAGTTGGTGGTGCACGAAGCGTTCGAGATGACCGTGTCGGTCGACTTCAGCACGCCGTGGTTCACGCCGAACACGATGGTGGCGTCCACATCCTTGCCGCCGGGGGCCGAGATGATGACTTTCTTGGCGCCGCCCTTGATGTGCGCGCCGGCCTTTTCCTTGGTCGTGAAGAAGCCCGTGCATTCCAGGACCACGTCAACCTTGAGCTCGCCCCAGGGCAGTTCAGCCGGGTTGCGGTTGGCCAGCACGCGGATCTTGTCGCCGTTGACGACCATGAAGTCGCCGTCGACTTCGACGGTGCCCGGGAACTTGCCGTGGGCGGTGTCGTAGCGCGTCAGGTGCGCGTTGGTCTTGGGATCGCCCAGGTCATTGATGGCGACGATTTCGATATCGTGCTTCTTGCCACCTTCGTAGTGGGCACGCAGGATGTTGCGGCCGATGCGACCGTAACCGTTGATGGCGACGCGAATAGTCATGACTGAGCTCCTTTTTACAAAACTTGCTTGACGGTCTCGGCCACCTTGTCGGCGGTCAGCCCGAAGAACTTGAACAGTGCGCCGGCAGGCGCGGATTCGCCGTAGCGGTCGATGCCGACGACGGCGCCTTCCAGGCCCACGTACTTGTGCCAGAAGGCGGTGATGCCGGCTTCGACGGCCACCCGCGGCAGGCCCTTGGGCAGCACGGATTGCTTCCAGGCGGCGTCCTGGCGGTCGAACACGTCGGTGCTGGGCATGGAGACCACGCGCACGGCGATGCCGTCCTTGGCCAGCTGCGCCTGCGCGTCCAGCGCGATGGCGACTTCCGAGCCGGTGGCGATGATGACGGCGCGGGCGCCTTCGGCATCGCGCAGCACATAGCCGCCGCGGGCGATGGCCTCGACGGTGGCGGCGTCGCGCGGCACGAACGGCAGGTTCTGGCGCGACAGCAACAGGGCCGTCGGGCCGCCGTCGTGCACGTCCATGCCGATGCTGGTCGGGCGCGTCACGGCCGCGTTCCAGGCCACGGCGGTTTCAGCCGTATCGCAAGGACGCCACAGCGACAGGTTGGGAATCAGGCGCAGGCTGGAAGCGTGCTCGATCGACTGGTGGGTCGGGCCGTCTTCGCCCAGGCCGATGGAGTCGTGGGTGAACACGTGGATCACGCGCTGCTTCATCAGCGCGGCCATGCGGATGGCGTTGCGCGAGTAGTCGGAGAACGTCAGGAAGGTGCCGCCGAACGGCAGGTAGCCGCCATGCAGGGCCACGCCGTTCATGATGGCGGCCATGCCGAATTCGCGCACGCCGTAGTTGATGTGGCGGCCGAACTGGATGCCCTTATCACCAGCGCGGACGGCGGCGACGCCCTTCCAGTCGGTGAAGTTGGAGCCAGTCAGGTCGGCCGAGCCGCCCAGCATTTCCGGCAGCAGCGGAGCCAGCGCGGTGATGGCGAACTGCGACGCCTTGCGGGTGGCGACGGTTTCGGCCTTTTCCAGCGTGGCGTCCAGGAATGCCTTGAACTGTTCGGCGTAGCCGGCGGGCATTTCGCCCTTCATGCGGCGCTTGAACTCGGCGGCTTCGGCGGGGAATTCAGCGGCGTAGGCGTCGAACGCCGACTGCCATTCGGCCTGGGCGGCGGCGCCTTGCTTGCGGCCATCCCAGCCGTCGTAGATGTCTTGCGGAATCTGGAACGGTTCCGACGACCAGCCCAGCGCGGCGCGCGTGGCGGCGATTTCGTCCTTGCCCAGCGGCGCGCCGTGCACGTTGTGCGTGCCGGCCATGTTGGGCGAACCCTTGCCGATGACGGTGCGGCAGACCACCAGCGTGGGCTTTTCCGATTGCGAACGCGCGGCCTTGATGGCGGCGTCCACGGCGGCGACGTCATGGCCGTCAACGCCGCGGATCACGTTCCAGCCGTAGCCTTCGAAGCGCTTGGCGGTGTCGTCGGCGAACCAGTGTTCGACGTGGCCGTCGATGGAGATGCCGTTGTCGTCATACAGCACGACCAGCTTGGAGAGCTTCAGCGTGCCGGCCAGCGAGCACACTTCGTGCGAGATGCCTTCCATCAGGCAGCCGTCGCCCGTGAAGGCGTAGGTGTGGTGGTCGACGATGGTGTGGCCGGGCTTGTTGAATTCAGCCGCCAGCAGCGCTTCGGCCAGCGCCATGCCCACGGCGTTGCCCAGGCCCTGGCCCAGCGGGCCGGTAGTGGTTTCCACGCCCGGGGTGATGCCCACTTCGGGGTGGCCCGGCGTCTTGGAATGCAACTGGCGGAAATTCTTGAGCTCGTCGATCGACAGGTCGTAACCCGTCAGATGCAAGAGCGCGTAGATCAGCATCGAGCCGTGGCCGTTGGACAGCACGAAGCGGTCGCGGTTGGCCCAGGCGGGATCCTTCGGGTTGTGGCGCAGGTTGCCCGTCCACAAGGCTTGGGCGATTTCCGCCATGCCCATGGGAGCACCCGGGTGCCCGGAGTTCGCTTGTTGCACAGCATCCATCGCGAGGGCGCGGATGGCATCCGCCAAGGCAAGTTTAGGGGCGGTCGGATTGCTCATTCGGAAGGCTCTTTGAAGCTGGCGGGCCTACGGTCAAAATAGGGGCCAGTTGAGTAGGTTGCGAAGCATGGGATTTTAGCATCCGGGGGTTTCCCCCACGCCATCGGCCAGAAGGCTGCCCCATGCTAGGCTAGCTTCCTGAATAAAAGATACACAGACGTCCATGTCAGTCCCCCGCTTTTTCTGCGATATCCCCCTGAGCTCCGGCGCCCGCGTGGCGCTGCCCGAAGCCCTGGCGCACCACGCGCTGCGCGTGCTGCGCCTGCGCGCGGGCGAGGCCGTGGCGCTGTTCAACGGCCAGGGCGGCGAGTATCCCGCCACGCTCGAAGTGGAAGGCAAGGCCGGTTTTGCCCAACTGGGCGAGTTCCAGCCGCGCGAGGCCGAACTGGGCGGACGCGTCACCCTGGTGCAGGGCCTGCCTTCCGGGGACAAGATGGACTGGGTGGTGGAAAAGGCCGTGGAGCTGGGCGCCACGCGCGTCAGCCCCATCGCCGCCCAGCGCAGCGTGCTGCAGCTATCCGGCGCCCGGCTCGACAAGCGCGTGGCGCATTGGCAGCGCATCGCGCAATCCGCCAGCGAACAATGCGGCCGCAACCGGCTGATGGCGGTGGATGCGCCGCTCACCCTGACCGAATGGCTGCAACAGCCCACCGAGGGCCTGCGCCTGCTGTGCCACCCGGAAGCGCGCGACGACCTTGCCGGCGCGCTGCGGGCCGCGCCCGGCCTGCAGGCGCTGACCCTGCTGGTGGGACCGGAAGGAGGATGGTCGGACAAGGAATTGGCCCAGGCCCGCGTGGCCGGCGTGCAGGCCGTGCGCTTCGGCCCCCGGGTGCTGCGCACCGAGACCGCGGGGCTGGCATTGCTGTCGGCGGCCAGCGCGCTGCTGGCCTGGTAGTACAACCGGATCAGTGGTCTTCGCCGTAGGGCGCTGCCGCCACCCCGGGCTCGGGGTCCGGGTGGCGCCCGGCGTGTTCGATGACATACGCAAAGACGCGACCATTTTCGCGGGCGAAATCCGCCGCGTCGGAACAAACGGTTTCGATGCGACCTGAATCTTCTTCCAGCGCCGGGTCGCCCGAATGCAGCTTGTACAGCCACAGCACCACGCCGGTCTTGTGGTCCAGCACGGTGTCGCACAGGCAGTCGTAGAGAGCGTCCAGGTTGCCGCCGAAGTATTCGGGGAAATCCACCGCCTTGACGATGGCGCGCAGCACCGCGGAACGGCTGCGGGCAGGATCGCAATTGGCGACGAACAGGGCCAGGCCAAGCTCATGGGCAGCGTCCACCACGGCCTTCTTGTCCAGCCCGTCATGGGCCAGCGCACCGCCGCGCATCAGCTGCCGCTGCAGAGTAGATTGGCCATTGCGCGTCATGCCTGAGCCCCCTTGAAAAAGGCGATCACTTCGTCGTTACGCTGCATCGTATCGGCATAACCCAGTTCAATCAATCGCTTGGTGTAGCTGGATTCAAATAAGAGGTAGGACATCAGCGACCCGCCGCCCGGACGGTCTGGATCGGACGATACACCGAGTACGCGGAAAAGGGCACGGGCCTGGGCCGGCATATCCTGCAAATGTTCCAGCGCCATGACGTCCAGCGACTGGCTGGGCGTGATCGTCAGGACGTCGATGCGGCGCGCATGGCCATGCGTGCCCTCCCCGCCGGACTGGTCCATCAGGAAGTTGATGCGTTCCAGGCGTTCGACGTCGGCCGACAGCCCATCCAGGAAGATGCTGGCCAGCGCATGCCCGCCGACCTGGGCCAGCGAGGGGTAAGGCGGCGAATCCTCGCGGTTTTCAGGGTGGGTTTCATCGCGGAACCCCGTGCCGATCACCAGCACGCGGTGCGCGCCCAGGTGGATGGCCGGGCTGATGGGCGCCAACTGGCGCATCGAGCCGTCGCCGCACCACTCCCCCTTGCCATGCACCTGTACCTGGCGGGCGGGAAAGACGAAGGGAATGGCGGACGAGGCCATCAGGTGGTCGATGCCGATGGGCGTGGGCAGCGCCAGGCGCAGATAGCGGTGCCAGGGCTCGATGGGCGTGTGCGCCTGGTAGAAGGTCAGGTGCTCGCCGCTGGTGTAGCCCGAAGCCGTGATCGCCAGCGCCGACAGCGCGCCGGTTTCCAGATTGGTGCGCAGGTGCGGGAAGTCCAGCACCCGCTCCAGCAAGGCCTGCATGGGGCTGTTGTCCAACAGCGAATGCGGCCGCTTGCGCGTCAGGCCCGAGTACATCCACCCCAGCGACAGCAGGCCCAGCCAGCGCACGCCGGTGCGTATCAGGCCGGGCGCGTCGGCCCGGTAGATCATGTCGGTATTCAGCGAGGACCACAGCCGGCGGATGCGGCGCACGCCCAGATGGGGCCGGTCGGCGCGGCAGGCCAGCGCGGCGGCGTTGATGGCGCCGGCGGATGTGCCGCAGATGATGTGGAAAGGATTTTGAAAGCGCGAGTGCCAGTCCGGATCCAGCAGCTCCATGATGGCGCTGAGCACGCCCACCTGATAGGCGGCGCGGGCGCCGCCTCCGGTCAGGACCAGGCCGGTCGGCGTGCGCGGGCACGCCGGACCGGGCGGCGTCACATCAACGCGGTGTATTGACATCGACCACCGTCATCGCGGTCATGTTGACGATGCGGCGCACGGTGGAACTGGAGGTCAGGATGTGCACCGGTGCGTTGGCGCCCAGCAGGAACGGCCCCACCGCCACGTTGCCGCCGGCGGCCGTCTTCAACAGGTTGTAGGCGATGTTGCCGGAGTCGACGTTCGGGCACACCAGCAGGTTGGCCTGGCCCTTGAGCGTGGACGACGGCAGGATGCGCATGCGCAAGGCTTCGTCCAGCGCGCAGTCGCCATGCATTTCGCCGTCGATCTCCAGATCCGGCGCGGCCTGGCGCACCAGTTCCAGCGCGCGGCGCATCTTCGCGCCCGACGCCGAACTGCCCGAACCGAAGTTCGAACGCGACAGCAGCGCGACCTTGGGCGCCAGATACATGCGGCGCATCTCGTTGGCGGCGGCGATGGTGAATTCGGCGATCTGTTCGGCCGAGGGTTCATCGTTGACGTGCGTGTCCACCAGCACCACCGTGCGCTCGTTGAGCAGC
>JALDYL010000032.1:0-40613 GCA_032153965.1 Achromobacter sp.
GCCGGATTCGGCTTCTTCCAATCGCCCAACCTGCGCGCCATCATGATGTCGGCGCCGGCCTCGCGGGCCGGCGGCGCCAGCGGCATGATAGGAACGGTGCGGCTGCTGGGCCAGTCCTCGGGCGCGGCCCTGGTGGCCGCCTGTTTCAATGTTTCCAGCACCCACGGCGCCATCGCCGCGCTGTGGCTGGGTTGCGGCTGCGCCGCGCTGGCCTGCGCCGCCAGCTTTTCGCGGCTGCGCTTTGACGCGACCGAACCGGCGCAGGTCAAGTCGGCGCGCTAGCGCCGCGCTATTCCCGGACGTAGCACGGGTATAGCGCCTGCTGCGCGCGCGAACGCGCCGGGTCCACCTCGATCGCCACGATGGACTCCGTATCGCTGGATTGCGCCAGGGGTTCGCCATCGGGCTGGAACGCGAACGCCGTGCCCCCGAATACCTGGCCCGCCGCCGTGCGCCCCGCGCGGTTCGAGCTGACCACATAGCAGCCCGACACCAGCGCCGCCATGGCGCCCGCCGTCAGCCAGCGGCGCGTCGACGCGCTGCTGGCGCGCGGCGCCACGATCAACTCCGCGCCCGCGCGGCCATAGGCGCGCGCGCGCTCGTTGAACATCAATTCGGTGCACAGCTGCACGCCCAGGCGTATGCCGCCCACCTCGAACACCTCGAAGCCGTCGAAGGTGGAATGGAACCAGGTCGCTTCGAAATAGCCCGGTTCCTCCGGGAAGTATTGCTTGTGGTGCAGCCGCGTATAGCGGCCGTCCTGCAGGGCGTATGCCTCGTTGGCCAGCCGTTCCCCCGCAGGCACCGGCCGCGAAGACACGATGGCCGGCACGCCCAGCGCCGCCAGCGCTTCCAGGCCGGCCTCATGGATGCATACCGACGCCCCCGCGCGGGCGGCGTCGTATTGGGGGTCCGCGGCCACCCAGGGACCGAACGGCATTTCATTGGTCACCAACAGGTCCGGGGCCAGCTCGCCGATACGTTCGGCGATGCCTTCCCAGGTTGCGCCCTTGGGCTCCAGATCAGCCGGCCCTTCCATCATGCAAATCCGCATACCCACATCCAATCTGAACGCGCGCCCCGGGATGGGCGCGTCATGCAGGCATGGTAGACGGCCTGTGGCGGTTGCGGACGCGCAACGCCGCAAGCCGTCCGTTGCGGGCGCGATCCTGTCCGGATCTGCCTGCCTCAGGCCAGCGTCGCGGCGTCTATCGGCGCGCCGTGGCGCACCACCCGCTTGGGCAGGTCGCCGCCTATCCAATAGGCCAGCTCGGCAGGATGCTGCACCTCCCAGGCGACGAAGTCGGCGTACTTGCCCGCTTCCAGCGTGCCATGCGTCGCCTGCAGACCCAGGGCTTTCGCCGCATGCGCGGTGGCCCCGGCCAACGCCTCTTCGGGGGTAAGCCGGAACAGCGTGCAGGCCATGCTCAGCATCAGCCGCAGCGACAGCACGGGCGAGGTGCCGGGATTCAGATCGCTGGAGATGGCGATGGGCACGCCATGGCGGCGCAACAGATCGATGGGAGGCAGCTTGGTCTCGCGCAACGCGTAGAACGCGCCGGGCAGCAGCACCGCCACCGTGCCGGCCTGCGCCATCGCCAGCACATCGCTTTCGGTCAGGTATTCCAGGTGGTCCGCCGACCAGGCGCCATGGCGCGCAGCCAGCGTCGCGCCATGCAACGAAGACAACTGCTCCGCATGCAGCTTCACGGGCAGCCCCAGTTCGCCCGCGGCCTGGAACACCCGTTCGACCTGATCCGGCGTGAACGCCAGATGCTCGCAGAACGCGTCCACCGCATCGATCAGGCCCTCGGCCGCCAGCACCGGCAACATGCGGCGCGCGACTTCATCGATGTAGTCGTCGGCGCGCCCGGCATATTCGGGCGGCAGCGCGTGCGCGGCCAGACAGGTCGCGCTGATGGTCAGCGGCAGGGTCTGGCCCAGGCGCCGCGCGACCCTGAGCATCTTGCGCTCGTTGGGCAGGTCCAGCCCGTAGCCGGACTTAACCTCCAGCGTGGTCACGCCGTCGCGCATCAGATGCAGGGCCCGCTTGCGCGCGCTGGCGTAGAGCTCGTCTTCACTGGCGGCGCGGGTGGCGCGCACGGTGCTGGCGATACCGCCGCCTTGCGCGGCAATGGTGGCGTAGTCCACGCCTTGCAGGCGCTGCTCGAACTCCTGGCTACGGTTGCCGCCGAACACCAGGTGGGTGTGGCAATCGATCAGCCCGGGCGTGACCCAGGCGCCGCCCAGATCGTGCTCGCGCGCGGCCTCGACCCGCGGCAGCGCCGCTTCCGGGCCGATCCACTCGATGCGATCGCCCTGCGTCACCATGGCAGCCTGTTCGATTGCGGCATATGCGCCGCCTGCCATCGTGGCGGCATGGCAATTGCGCCAGACCTGTCTCATACTCTTCTCCCTGAAACCAGCGCCGCGCCGGCCCATCCTGCCCCGGGGCGGCGCCTCGACCTCAATCCGAACCCTGCGCCACCGGCACCGGGATGCCGCCCGAAGGCCGATTGGGATGCACCCACAAACGGTACGCCACGCACAGCAGCGCAATCCACACCACGCCCACCGCCAGCGCCGCCTGCGTGCCGGGGAAATAACCCAGCACCCCGAACACAAACAGCATGAACAGGATGGCGGCTATCGGTCCCGCCGGCCAGAACGGCACGGGGAACTTCAACGCCGCGACCTCTTCCGCGCTCATCTTGCGCCGCATCGCCACCTGCGACAACAGAATCATCAACCAGACCCATACGGTTGCAAACGTAGCGATCGACGCGATCAGCATGAACACGCTTTCCGGGATCAGGTAGTTCAGCACCACGCCCAGCAACAGCGCCACCGACATCACCACGACCGTCATCCACGGCACGCCGTTCCTGGACACCTTGCCAAAGCCGCGCGGCGCCTGGCCTTGCTGCGCCATCCCGTACAGCATGCGGCCGGCGCCGAATATGTCGCTGTTGATCGCCGACACCGCCGCCGAGATCACCACGATGTTGAGGATGGTCGCGGCCGAACCGATGCCCAGGCTGTCGAAGATCTGCACGAACGGGCTGCCCTTGCTGCCGATCTGGGTCCACGGAAAGATGGACATCAGCACGAACAGCGTCAGCACGTAGAACAGCAGGATGCGCAACGGCACCGCGTTGATGGCGCGCGGAATGGTGCGGCCGGGATCCTTGGCTTCGCCCGCGGTGATGCCGATGATCTCGATGCCGCCAAACGCAAACACCACCACCGCCAGGGACGCAATCAGTCCGCCCACGCCATTGGGCATGAAGCCGCCGTGCTCCCACAGGTTGTGCACACCTGTCGCGGCGCTGTCCGCGCCCAGGCCGAATCCGAACAGCATGATGCCCAGCCCGCCCGCAATCATCGCAATGATCGCAGCCACCTTCAGCAGCGACAGCCAGAACTCCAGTTCGCCGAAGATCTTTACCGCGCACAGGTTGATCGCGCCGATGAAGCAAACGATGGACAGCACCCAGATCCAGCGCGGCACGTCGGGATACCAGAAGCCCATGTACAGCCCGAACGCCGTGATGTCGGCCAGGCAGACGATGATCATTTCGAAGGCGTAGGTCCAGCCCGTCAGGAAACCCGCAACCGGTCCCAGGTAGCTGGTGGCGTACTGGCCGAACGAACCCGACACCGGGTTGCGCACCGCCATTTCTCCCAAGGCGCGCATCACCATGTATACAGCCGCGCCAGCGACCAGGTAGGCCAGCAGCACCGAAGGGCCGGCCTCCTGGATGGCTTTGGCGGAGCCGTAGAAAAGGCCGGTTCCGATGGCGGAACCCAGGGCCACGAAGCGTATATGCCGTGCGTTGAGTCCTCTTTTCAGGTCCTGCGTTTGTGCCTGCATTCTGTCTCCACACAAGTTATAGGCGAGCAACATCAAACGCCATGCGCGCGCCATCTACGGGCGCTTGCACATGGCGTGCAGCAACGGCGGCTCCCCCGCTGGGGCCGCAGGATACGGATCAAAGACTGGGCAGCAGCCCTGCTGGCATCAGCCCGTTCAGGACTTGCGCGGCGATCAGGTCGCTGGCCGCGGCGATGTCCGGCGCGAAGAAACGGTCTTCTTCGTAGTGCGGCACCTTTTCCCGCAGGGTGCGGCGCGCCTGCTCCAGTTGGGGCGAGGTTTTCAGGCCCTCGCGGAAATCCAGGCCCTGGCAGGCGCCCAGCCATTCGATCGCCAGGATGCCGCGCACGTTCTCGGCCATCGCCCAGAGCCGCTTGCCGGCATTGGGCGCCATGGACACGTGGTCTTCCTGGTTGGCGGACGTGGGCATGCTGTCGACGCTGGCCGGGTG
The DNA here is from genome assembly GCA_032153965.1 of Achromobacter sp. GTDB lineage: Bacteria > Pseudomonadota > Gammaproteobacteria > Burkholderiales > Burkholderiaceae_B > Achromobacter. Next base: position 4,326 of record JALDYL010000032.1, read on the forward strand.
GGCCAGCGCCTTGTTGTCGCTGGCCAGCGCCGCCGCCGTCACCTGGGCGATCATGAAGCCCGAGTTCACGCCGCCCTTGCTGACCAGGAACGGCGGCAATTGCGACATGTGCTTGTCCATCATCAGGGCAATCCGGCGTTCGGACAGCGCACCGATCTCGGCCAGCGCCAACGCCAGGTTGTCCGCCACCATCGCCACCGGTTCGGCATGGAAGTTGCCGCCCGAGATCACGTCGCCCTGTTCCACGAACACCAGCGGGTTATCCGACACGGCGTTGGATTCGATTTCCAGCACCTGCGCGGCGTGGCGGATCTGCGTCAGGCAGGCGCCCATCACCTGCGGCTGGCAGCGCAGGGAGTAGGGATCCTGGACCTTTTCGCAATCCGCATGCGAATGGCCGACCTCGCTATCGCCTTGCAGCAGTTCGCGGTAGGCGGCCGCCACGGCAATCTGACCAGGCTGGCCGCGCGCGGCGTGGATGCGGGCGTCGAACGGCACGCGCGACCCCAGCATCGCTTCCACGCTGAGGCTGCCGCACACCAGGCCGGCGGCCATCATGTCTTCGGCTTCGAACAGGCCACGCAAGGCGTAGGCGGTGGACACCTGGGTCCCGTTGAGCAGCGCCAGGCCTTCCTTGGCCGCCAGGGTCAGCGGCGCCAGGCCCGCGCGCGCCAGGGCCTCGGGCGCGGCCAGCCATTCGCCCTGGAAGCGGGCGCGGCTTTCGCCCAGCAGCACCATGGACATGTGGGCCAGCGGCGCCAGGTCTCCGGACGCACCCACCGAGCCCTTCAGCGGGATGTGCGGGTAGACGCCGGCGTTCAGCAGCGCGATCAGGCTGTCGATGACCTTGCGGCGTATGCCGGAGTAGCCGCGCGCCAGGCTGTTGATCTTCAGCACCATGATCAGGCGCACCATGGCGTCGTCCAGCGCCTCGCCCACGCCCGCCGCGTGCGAACGCACCAGCGAGCTTTGCAGCGCCTGCAGGTCCTCGCGGGCGATCTTGGTGGATGCCAGCAGGCCGAAACCCGTGTTGATGCCATAGACCGTGCGGCCTTCCGCGATGATGCGCTCGACCGTCGCCACGCTGGCGTCGATGACGCCCGCCGACGCGGCGTCCAGCGTCACGCGGACCGGCTGCTGGTAGACGCGCCGCAGATCCGCCAAGGTCAGATGGCCGGGTTTCAGATGCAAATCCATTATGGGTCTCCTGCGCCGGCTGGCGGCGCCATGCAAATTCATTGTTGCACCGGCGCGGGCGCCGGATCTTGGATGGGAAGGCGTCAATCGGCCTGGCGCTTGGCGGCCACCATCGGCAGGTTCATGCCCTGCTCCTGCGCGCACTGGATGGCAATGTCATAGCCGGCGTCGGCATGACGCATGACACCCGTGCCCGGATCGTTGGTCAGCACGCGGGCGATGCGCTCGGCGGCCTCGTCCGTGCCGTCGCAGACGATGACCATGCCGGCATGCTGCGAGAAGCCCATGCCCACGCCGCCGCCATGGTGCAGCGACACCCAGGTGGCGCCGCTGGCCGTATTCAGCAGGGCATTCAACAGCGGCCAGTCGGATACCGCATCCGAACCATCGCGCATGGATTCCGTTTCACGGTTGGGGCTGGCGACAGAGCCGGAATCCAGGTGATCGCGGCCGATGACGATGGGCGCCGACAGTTCACCCGTGCGGACCATTTCATTGAACGCCAGGCCCAGCTTGGCACGCTGGCCCAGGCCCACCCAGCAGATGCGCGCCGGCAGGCCCTGGAAGCTGATGCGCTCGCGCGCCATGTCCAGCCAGCGGTGCAGGTGCGCGTCATCGGGAATCAGTTCCTTGACCTTGGCGTCGGTCTTGTAGATGTCTTGCGGATCGCCCGACAGCGCGGCCCAGCGGAACGGACCCACGCCGCGGCAGAACAGCGGCCGGATGTAGGCGGGCACGAAACCCGGAAAGTCGAACGCGTCCGCCACGCCTTCTTCCTTGGCCATCTGGCGAATGTTGTTGCCATAGTCGAAGGTGGGAACGCCCTGGCGCTGGAAGGCCAGCATGGCCTGCACATGCACGGCCATCGACTGCTTGGCGGCCTTGATGACGGCGGCCGGCTCGCGCTTGGCGCGGGCGCGGTAGTCCTGCCAGGTCCAGCCCAGCGGCAGATAGCCGTTCAGGGGATCATGCGCGCTGGTCTGGTCGGTCACCATGTCGGGACGCACGCCGCGGCGCACCAGTTCCGGCAGGATCTCGGCGGCGTTGCCGCACAGGGCGATGGAGACGGCGCGGCCTTCCTGTGTGTACTTGGCGATGCGCGCCAGCGCGTCGTCCAGGTCGCCGGCCTGTTCGTCCACATAGCGGGTACGCAGGCGGAAGTCGATGCTGGTCTGCTGGCATTCGATGTTCAGCGAGCAGGCGCCGGCCAGCGTGGCCGCCAGCGGCTGGGCGCCGCCCATGCCGCCCAGGCCGGCGGTCAGCACCCAGCGGCCCTTGAGGTTGCCGCCATAGTGCTGGCGGCCCGCCTCGACAAAGGTTTCGTACGTGCCTTGCACGATGCCCTGGCTGCCGATGTAGATCCAGCTGCCGGCCGTCATCTGGCCGTACATGGCCAGGCCCTTGGCATCCAGCTCGTTGAAGTGTTCCCAGGTGGCCCAATGCGGCACCAGGTTGGAATTGGCGATCAGCACGCGCGGCGCGTTGGCGTGGGTCTTGAAGACGCCCACCGGCTTGCCCGACTGCACCAGCAGGGTTTCGTCCTCGTTCAGATTCTTGAGCGATTCGACGATCTTGTCATAGCAGTCCCAGTCGCGGGCGGCGCGGCCGATGCCGCCGTACACCACCAGCTCCTTGGGGTTCTCGGCCACGTCGGGGTCCAGGTTGTTCATCAGCATGCGCAAGGGGGCTTCGGTCAGCCAGCTCTTGGCGTTCAGTTGCTTGCCGCGCGGCGCGCGGATGACCACGTCGCGGTATCGGTTCGAGTTGTCCAAGAGGCTCTCCTTGATCGGTTCGGTTGCGCGCCTGACGCGGGCGCTTCTGTTGCTTGAATCATAGGATGCCTATGCTTGTATATACAAGTCAATAAGAGTAGATTTCGGCCTAGGGATTACCCGAATAAAAAAGCCGGAACGACAGCGTCCGGCTTTCATTGGCAACCGCGGAAATCCGCCGCTCCTCGGCGGCTGCGCGAGCGATCAGGCGCTGCGCGGCAACAGTTCGATCACGCAGGCGTCCAGAAGCGCTTCGGTTTCCAGCCGGTATTCGGTCAGGCCATCCATGGACTCGGCATGCAGGCAGTCGTAGCGCGACGGCAGCGCTTGCGGCTTGCCATCGATGCGCACAGTAAGCGCGCCGCCCGCCGTCAGCACCAGCACATCACGCGCGGCGCTGTAAAAAGTCCAGGGCCCCACGCCCGCCACCCATTGCAGCCGGGCATGCCAACGCGTCGGCGCGTAGATCAGGTTGAAGTCGCGTATCGGTCCGTCCAGCAGGCGGCACTGCACCTGGGCATCGCCCGAGAAGGCATAGGCCTGGCGCGGCGCCAGCGGTGCCTGTTCGCTGCCGTCCACGGTCAGCTGGATGCCCGGCCCCTCCAGCACCGTGATGATGCGCTGGTAGCCCGTGAACGCCGAAAAGCCGCCGTCCTGCGCCACGTCGGCGATGGACAGGCGCCAGTCGAACGCGGCGGCGCTGCCGCCGGCATTGCAGGCGACTTCCTGCGTGGTGCCGCCGCCGTTGCGCCAAGGCATGCGCGGGTAGTCGGCGGCGCGGTAAAGATGGACTTCAGGTTGCGTCATGAGGTGAACTTGCCTTCCAGGCGGTGCCGGGAACCAGGGTGAATCAAACGGGCCAGCGTGACCGCGCGCTCGCCGGACCAGGTGCGGCGGCTGATCAGCAGACAGGGTTCGTCGCGCTCGATCTGCAATAGCTGGCATTCGCGCGGCTTGGCCAGGATGGCCTCGACCACGTGCTCGCCTTCGCTCAGCGGCGCGACGCGCGTCAGGTATTCGTAGGGCGTACTCTGCGTGAAGTCCTGCTTCAGGTAGTCCGGCGCCAGGCCCACATTGACGTAGCGGTCCTCCAGCTGGATCGGCAGGTCGTCTTCGTAGTGCACGATGATCGAGTGATACACCGGCTGCCCGGCGCGGATATCCAGCGCCAGCGCCTGTTCGGCGCCAGCAGGCTCTTCGGCCAGGCGCACCACGCGGCTGTGATGGCGATGGTTGCGCGCCGCGATCTCGTCGGCGATGTTGTTGACGGCGAACAGCGCCGAACGCGCCTTGGGCTGGGCCACGAAGGTGCCCACGCCCTGCATGCGCACCAGCAGCCCCTCGGCCGTCAATTCGCGCAGGGCGCGGTTGATGGTCATGCGGCTGAACCCGAGTTCGTCGACCAGTTCGCTTTCCGAGGGCACCCGGTAATGTTCCGGCCACGCGCCGCTGCGGATCTGCTGCGCGATCATCTGCTTGACCTGCGCATAGAGCGGAGCAGGCGGAGCATTGGCTTGGATGGGCAGTTTGGGAGGATTGGAGGCCACGGGAAATCCTGTAGAACGGCGCTGGGCGGCCGATAACGGTCAGGGCCTAGTATAGACAGGTACAGATGGCTTTCGCACCGGCGCGGGAGTACCGTAGTGGACGCGGGAAGCCAGATTTCCTATACTCCCCCCCTGTATTTATCGGAGCCTGCCGTGCCGCACTCCCCGGAAGAGAAAAAACGCGTCGTCACCCGCTTGCGACGCATCCAGGGCCAGGCGCTGGCGCTGGAGCGGGCCGTGAACGAGGGCACGGAATGCGGCGCGCTGCTGCAGCAGCTGGCCGCCTTGCGCGGCGCCGCCACCGGCCTCATGGCCGAGGTGCTGGAAAGCCATCTGCGCGAAACCTTCCTCCAATCCGCCCAGGGCGGCCGCCAGGACGCCACGATCGAACCCGAAGCGGAGATCGATCTCTTGATGCGCCTGGTCCGTTCCTATTTGAAATAACGCCATCTGACATACGTGGAGCCCTAGCTATGAAATCACGCGCAGCAGTCGCATTCGGACCCGGCAAGCCGCTGGAAATCGTTGAAATCGACGTCGCGCCGCCGCAGCGCGGCGAGGTACTGGTGAAGATCACCCACACCGGCGTCTGCCATACCGACGCCTTCACCCTCAGCGGCGACGACCCTGAAGGCCTGTTCCCCGCCGTGCTGGGCCACGAAGGCGCGGGCGTGGTGGTCGAAGTCGGCGAGGGCGTAACCTCGCTGAAGCCCGGCGACCACGTCATTCCGCTCTACACGGCCGAATGCCGCGAATGCAAGTTCTGCCTGTCCGGCAAGACCAACCTGTGCCAGAAGGTGCGCGCCACCCAAGGCAAGGGTGTGATGCCCGACGGCACCTCGCGCTTCAGCTACGAAGGCAAGCCGCTCTACCACTACATGGGCTGCTCGACCTTCAGCGAATACTCGGTCGTCAACGAGATCTCGCTGGCCAAGATCAACCCCGCCGCCCCCCATGAAAAAGTCTGCCTGCTGGGCTGCGGCGTCACCACCGGCCTGGGCGCCGTGCACAACACCGCCAAGGTCAAGGAAGGCGATACGGTCGCCGTGTTCGGCCTGGGCGGCATCGGCCTGGCCGTGATCCAGGGCGCGGTGCAGGCCAAGGCCGGCCGCATCATCGCCGTGGACACCAACCCCAACAAGTTCGTGCTGGCCAGCGCCATGGGCGCCACCGACTGCGTCAACCCCAAGGACCACGACAAGCCGATCCAGGACGTCATCGTCGAAATGACCGACGGCGGCGTGGACTTCTCGTTCGAGTGCATCGGCAACGTGCACGTGATGCGCGCCGCGCTGGAATGCTGCCACAAGGGCTGGGGCGAAAGCATCATCATCGGCGTGGCCGGCGCCGGCCAGGAAATCAGCACCCGTCCGTTCCAGCTGGTCACCGGCCGCGTCTGGCGCGGTTCGGCCTTCGGCGGCGTCAAGGGTCGCACCCAGCTGCCGGGCATGGTCGAAGACGCGATGAGCGGCAAGATCGACCTGGATCCGTTCGTGACGCACACGCTGCCGCTGGAACGCATCAACGAAGCCTTCGACCTGATGCATGAAGGCAAGTCGATCCGCACGGTCATCCACTACTAAGCCCAAGCCTTGCGGCAACGACGGGCCCGGCGCGCCATGCGCCGGGCCCGTTGCTTTTCCATGACAGGCTTGCGACACGCCGCAAGCCACATGACAGCACTGTCATTCATTTCGGCGTCATCTTGACCCGCGACCATTCGCCCTCCGATGACAGAGGGGTACACGCGAATGAACACGTGGAAGAGGAACGCGGGCGCGGCCATGCTGAGCGCACTGGCGCTGCTGGCCGGCTGCGGCGGCAGTGATGACGATGACGACAAGCCTGTCGAACAGCCCGAACAGCCGACTCCCGGCCGGCCGATGGAACTGACGATCCTGCACATCAACGATCATCATTCCAACCTGGACAGCAAGAAAAAAGACCTGAAACTCAAGAACGCCTCCGGCGCGCGCGTCGCCGTGAACGCCGACACCGGCGGCTTCCCGCGAGTGACCGGCGCGATCAATGCCCTGGCGGCGCAGTCCGCCAACGTGCTCAAGCTGCACGCAGGCGACGCCACCACCGGCACGCTGTACTTCAACCGCGCGGGCGAGCCGGGCGAGGCCGACGCGGCCATGATGAACACCGTCTGCTTCGATGCCATGACCTTGGGCAACCACGAGTTCGACAAAGGCGACAGCGGTTTGAAACGCTTCATCGAACTGCTGCATGCAGGTACTTGCCAAACGCCCGTGCTGAGCGCCAACGTGACGTTCGCCGCCGGCTCGGCGCTGAATCCGTCGCGCGCCCCCGGCATGGTCAAGCCCGCCGTGGTCCTCAAGCGCGACGGCCAGGATATCGGCCTGGTCGGCCTGACCATCGCCGCCAAGACCCAGCAGTCGTCCAGCCCGGACGCCGGTACCGTGTTCTCCGACGAGACCGTCGCGGCGCAGCAGCAGATCGACGCACTGCGCGCCCAAGGCGTGAACAAGATCGTGGTGATGAGCCACATCGGCTACGGCTATGACAAGCAGGTGATCGCGCAGCTGAGCGGCGTGGACGTGGTGGTAGGCGGCGACTCCCACACTCTGCTCGGCCCCGCCGCCATGGCGGACTACGGCGTAGGCTCGCCCGCGGGCGCCTATCCCACCGTGCTGCAGGACAAGGACGGCAAGCGCGTCTGCCTGGTGCAGGCCTGGGAATATTCGCAGGTGGTCGGCGAACTGAAGGTGAGCTTCGACGCCAACGGCGACGTCACCGCCTGCGCCGGCACCCCGCACGTGCTGATGGACGGCCCGCTTAAAGTCGCCGGCGCCGCTCCCTCGGCCGCGGACGAAGCCGCGATCCAGGCGGACGTGCAGGCCAGCGGCTTCCTGCGCATGCAGACCCCGGACGCGCAGGCCGCGGCCGTGCTGCAGCCGTTCAAGGCCAAGGTTGACCAGTTCAGCCGCAGCCTGGTCGCCTCGGTGCCGCAGGAACTGTGCTCGCGCCGCGTGCCGGGCGGCCCGGGTTCGCGCGACTACAGCCGCTCCAGCGCCGCCTGCAACACCCTGGGCAGCGTCAGCCTGCGCGGCGGCGACATCCAGCAGCTGGTGGCCCAGGCCTATCTGGACGTGGCCAACGCCAGCTACGGCGGCGCCGACATCTCGCTGCAAAGCGGCGGCGGCGTGCGCGTGCCGCTTTTGGGCAACGTGACGGCGGCCAACGTGATCGAGGTGGTGCCTTTCGGCAATATGCTGTGGCGCCTGGACGTGACCGGCGCCGAGGTCAAGAGCATGCTGGAAGACGGCATGCAGGCCGTGTACGGCGCGGGCGGCTCCACCGGCCCGTACCCGTATGCCGGCGGCCTGCGCTGGGACGTGAACGCGGCCCAGGCCCAGGGCAGCCGCGTGTCCAACATCGAAGTGCGGGATCAGGCCAGCGGCAACTGGCTGCCGCTGGACGCGGGCCGCAACTACAAGCTGTTCGTGCTGAGCTTCAACGCCACCGGCGGCGACGGCTACAAGACCCTGGCCAATGTGCCAGCCTCGCGCCGCCAGGACATCGGCGTGCTGGACGCCGACGTGCTGCAAGCCTACATCGACAAGCAGGCCAAGGATCCGGTCAGCGGCCTGCCGGTACTGAACCTGCTACCCGTGAGCCTGTACAGCACCAAGACGTACAGCGAATAGCGGCAGTAGCCCCCGGGCGCGGCCGTCAGGCCGGCTGCGCCCGGCTTTCGTGGTAGACGCGCTCGGTCTTGCCGACGAACGTCGTCAGCGAAAATTCCCGCAGCGCGGTGCTGCGGGCCTCGGCGCCCATCACGCCCAAGGTATCGCGGTTTTCCAGGATTTTCGACAACGCTTCGACGATGCTGTCCACAGAGGCCGGCGGCACCACCCAGCCGTCGCGGCCGTCGGTGACGTTCTCGGGCAGCCCGCCCACCGCGCTGACGATCACGGGCTTGCCGGCCGCCATCATTTCCCGGCAGGCGAAGGAAATCGTCTCCAGCTTCGACGACAGCACAAAGCCCACGTCCAGCGCCGACAGGAAGGGGCCGACGTCGTCCATCAAGCCCGTGAACACCACCTGCTCCGACATGCCCAATTCGGCCACGCGGCGCATCTGCTCCGCGTCCGGCAGCTTGCCCGCGATCAGCACCACCACCTGCCGCCGCTTGTTTTCGGGCAGCATGGACACGGCAGTCACCATGTCCAACCAGTTCTTGTAGACCGCGGTGCCGGCATTGCTGCCGATGACCAGCCGGCCCTGCATGCCCTCGGGCAACAGGCTGCCGCGCGCCTGCGCCGCCTCGCGGCGCGAGGCCGGGCTGCATTTTTCCGTGTCCACGCCGTTGTGCACCACCCGCAGGTCTTCGTTGCGGAACACCGACTGCTTCATGCGGCGAAACGTGTGGCTGCACACGCAGATGACGCGGTTGGTGCCCCATTTGGCGCGCACCCGCGCGCCCAGGCTGTTGGCGCTGCGGTCGGTGTGCTGGGTGTAGACCATGAAGGGACGCCGCGCGCCCATGCCCGCGGTCGCCAGCATGCACAGGCGGTGATCGGCCGAGCCGTTGACGTGAACCACGTCGAAGCTTTCGTCGCGCAGCAGGGCCCGCAGGCGCCGCAGCGCGCGCAGCTGCTGCAACGGCCGGCCCTTGAACTCCAGCGCCAGCGTGCGCACGCCGGGCAGGGCAGCGGCCTCGGCCAGCAGGCGGCTGCTGGCGGGCGCGGCCACGGTCACCTCAGACTTCTCGCACAGGATGCGCGCCAGCGACATCACGTAGGTGGTGTGGCCGCCGCCATCGCCTTGGTGGAAATTGGTGTACAGAATCTTCATGGCGTCATACTCGAAAACGGCTGCGCAGGCAGCAGGCAGCTCCAGTCGCGCTTCTCGAACACATCGTCCCCCAGCCGGCTGGCGGGCGACAGGTTGTAGACCTTGATGCCGCGCTCGCCGAGCAGCCGGCTGGCTTGCCGGAAGGCGGGTTCGATGTGTCCGGAGAATTGCCGGTCCAGCGCGGTGGACAGCTGCGTTGCCGCGCTTTCATAGAATCGGGGACCTGCCGCGGCCGTGAGGTCCAGGCCGTGCAGGTAAATGGTTTTCGCGCCCAGCCACGCCAGCAGCTGCAGGCCCGTGTAGGCGACGGTGCCGCCGCCGAACAGGCCGCGCGGCGGATCCAGGCTGAAGCCATGCGCATGCACCGGATTGCGCGCGTCAAACAGCACCAGCCCGGGGTCGGCGGTCAACCGCGCTTCCAGCTCTTCGGGCCGCGCGCGCGGCTGCAACGCCCGCTGGTGCACCTCTTCGAACAGCACAATGCGGCAGCGCACGGCATTGCGGTCGAACAGGAAGCCGATCCAGCGATAGACCTCGGGCGTGACGAACAGCGTCAGGTCCTGCGCCAGCACTTCCGCCACCAGTTCGCGCCTGCGCTTGACGAAACCCGCATCCAGCATCGCGTAGTAGTCGAAACGCAGGGACGGATGTTGGCGCCGCAGCGCGATCGAACCGTTGACGCCCATCGCCACGTCCAGGCGGCAATGCGCATAGTCGATCTGGGCGACCGACGGGCCGCTGAGTATCAGGTGGGCGTCCGCGCCGATGCCGCGCGGCAACTGATCCATCGGCGTGATCGCCGGGCCCTGCACGCCGCGCAGTTCGCAGCCGGTCAACCGGTCCTGCGCGTCGCGCCGCACCGTCACGAAGGGCCACAGGGTTTCGTTGTGCCGGTAGGCGGCGGGCCGGCTGTGCCGATAGAAGTAGCGCAAGCCCTTGGTCAGCGGGCGCGAACGCAGCAAGCGTGGAATGAGCCCGGGACTAGGCATGAGCAGTGTTGCGCGGAAGCCGCGAAATAACCTTGTAAGCGGCGAATTCTACGCAGGCGAACCTATTGAAAAAGCGAGTGAACCCTTGAAGATGTAACGCTTTTATGGAAACTCCAAAACGTCCCCAAATTCCTTGCGGGCGCTTTCCGCAGAGCGTGGCATCGCGCGCCCCAAAAACTTCGATTACGTTTTGCCGCAAAGATTAGCCTGCGGGGCGGCGCCATGCGCTACGCGTGAGGCTCGCCCCCGCGGCCTTCCGCTACGATGCGGGTATCGCAATGACCCGATTCAAGCACTCAACCCTGGATAGGAAGGATTCCGATGTCTACGACCGCCACCCTGAACGCCGCTGCGGCCAGCACGCCCCGCATGAGCGTGCCCGCATTCCGCGCGCGCAAGCGCCAGGAACCGCTGGTGATGCTGACGGCCTACACGGCGCGCATGGCCGAACTGCTGGACCCGCATTGCGACGCCCTGCTGGTGGGCGACAGCCTGGCGCAGACGATCTACGGCCTGCCTTCCACCGTGCCCGTCACGCTGGATCTGATGATTGCGCACGGCGCCGCCGTGGTGCGCGGCTCGCGCCGGGCACTGGTCGTCGTCGACATGCCTTTCGGCAGTTATGAGGAAAGCCCGGAACAGGCCTTCCGTTCCGCGGCGCGCATCATGAAGGAAACCGGCGCGGGCGCGGTCAAGCTGGAGGGCGGCCAGAGCATGGCCGCCACCGTCGCCTATCTGTCGGCGCGCGGCATCCCGGTCATGGGCCACGTGGGCCTGACGCCGCAGGCCGTGAACATCCTGGGCGGCTACGGCGCGCGCGGCCGCGGCGAAGCCGAGTACGCCCGCATCGCCGCCGATGCCGCCGCCGTGGCGGACGCCGGCGCGTTCTCGCTGGTGATCGAAGGCGTGGTCGAGCCGCTGGCGGCGTCGATCACCGAGGCCGTCGCCTGCCCGACCATAGGCATAGGCGCATCCGCGCGCTGCGACGGCCAGGTGCTGGTGGTGGACGACATGCTGGGCATGTTCGAGCGCACCGCGCGCTTCGTGAAGCGCTACGACGACCTGGCCGGCCGCATCCAGCAGGCCGCGCAGACCTATGCCGGCGAAGTCCGCGCGCGGACCTTCCCCGAATCGGCCCATCTTTACGGCGTGCCCGGCGGCGCCTGATGGCGGCGCGCGTTTCTCGCTAGAATCCTTCCCATGCCTTTCTACCCACACCACTCATGAGCACGCCCCGCATGGACACGCCCCAACTGCAGGACGCCATCGCGGACGCCATCAGCACCGCGACGCGCGGCGCGGGGCGCGTGAACATCCTGGTCGCGGGCAAGACCGGCGTGGGCAAGAGCACGCTGATCAACGCCGTGTTCCGCGGCGACCTGGCCAAGACCGGCGCGGGCAAGCCCGTCACCCAGTCCACCCAGGAGTTCACCCGGGCCGGCCATCCGCTCACCATCATCGACACGCGCGGCCTGGAGGTCGGCGACTACGAGCGCTCGCGCCAGCAGTTGGCGGACCTGATCCAGGAGCGCTCCGCCTCCGACGACCAGGACAGGCACCTGCACGTGGCCTGGCTCTGCATCCAGGACAGCAGCCACCGCGTCGAGGACGCCGAAATCGAGCTGTGCAACATGCTGTCCGACGCTGGCATCCCCGTGGTGGCGGTGCTGACCAAGGCGCGCAAGAACAGCCCCTTCGTCGACGAAGCCCGCAAGCTGTTGCCGCGCGCCAAGCAGGTGGTGGCGGTGCGCGCGCTGCCGGAATGGATCGAGGAGCTGGACGCCGAGCTGCCGCCCATGGGTCTGGACAACCTGATCGAGGCCACCGCCCTGCACATCCCCGAGGCGCAGCAGCGGGCCTATGCCAACGCCCTGTCCACCCGCAACAAGAAAGCCCTGGAAGTAAAAAAAAAGCGGGCTGAGATAGAGGTCAACGTAGCCGCCGGCCTGGCCGCTTCGGCCGCCGCCGCGCCCATTCCGTTCTCGGACGCCGTTGCGCTGGTGCCCATCCAGGTCGGCATGATCGCCAAGATCGGCATCACCTTCGGCATGGAACTGAATACCGCCGCCATCACCACCCTGGTCACCTCCACGCTGGGCGCGTCCGCGGCCACTCTGATCGGGCGCTCGGTCGTCTCCGGCCTCTTGAAGTTCATTCCTGGCGCGGGCAGCGCGGTGGGCGGCACCATCGCCGCCACCACCGCCGGCGCCATCACCAAGCTGCTGGGCAATGCCTACGTGGCCGTGCTGTACGACTTCTGCCTGAAGAACCCGGGCAAGGACATCGACATCGCGATGATTGCCAAGGCCTTGAAGCAGCGCGTCACCTTCTGAGGCGCGCTGCGCCCGCACCGGTGCCTGCGCACTAGCGTCCCGCGCCACGCGAATTGCGCCGCAAAGGGGACGCCGGATCTATACTTTTCGGACCGCCCCCGCCGCTGTGACGCGCCAACGGCCCGGACGTCCCGCGCCGCGCGCCGGATGCTTTGCGCAGGCCCAGGCAGCCTGCGCGCAGGGAGAGGTTCATGACTCGCAAATACATCGATTGCCGCGAATACCCCAGCGCAATGAACTGCACGGTGGCGCTGGCCGCGGATTCCGAAGGTGAATTGCTGGAAGCGGCCGTGCAGCACGCCACCACGGTGCACAAGCATGCCGACACGCCCGAGCTGCGCTCGCAGCTGAAGTCGCTGTTCCACGACGGCACGCCGCCGGCCGAAACCCCCAGCCGCGCATGAGCGCGGCTGAGGCCCGCATCAGCGCCGGCGCGTTTCGCCGCACCGGCGCTGGCGTTTTGCTGCGCGGCCTGCGCGGATTCGGCCGCGCTTAAGCGCTAGGCCCGGGCCGCAACGGGCGCAGCCGCGCGCACCACCTCGAACAGGTTCTTCGGATCAGGCAGTTGCGGCGCAACCTCGATGCGGGCGCCCACGCCATGACGGATGGCCGCGTCGCGCAGCCAGCGCAGCGCCGAAAAGTCCTCCAGCGCAAAGCCCACCGAATCGAAAATGGTCACTTCGGCTGCGCTCTTGCGGCCAGCGGATTGGCCGGTCAGCACCCGCCAAAGCTCCGTCACCACGAAGTCGGCCGGCATCTGCTGCAGGTCGCCCTCGATGCGCGTCTGCGGCTCGTATTCCACGAACACCGGCCCCGCGCGCAGCACATCCGCGTGCAGCTCCGTCTTGCCCGGACAATCGCCGCCGACGGCGTTGATGTGCATGCCCGGCTCGATCATGTCCGCGGTCAGGATGGTGGCGTAGGCCTTGTCCGCCGTCACCGTGGTGACGACGTCCGTGCCCTTGGCCGCATCCGCCGCACTATCGAAGCGCACCACGCGCAAGCCGGGCACTGAAGCCAGATTGCTTTCAAGCTTGCGTGTGGCGCCTGCGTCCACGTCGTAGATGTGCAGGGTGTCGATGCCCAGGATGTGATGGAAGGCCAGCGCCTGGAACTCGCTTTGCGCGCCGTTGCCGATCAGCGCCATCTTGCGCGAGTCCGGCCGGGCCAGTGCGCGCGCCGCCAGGGCGGAAGTCACGGCCGTGCGCAATGCCGTGGTCAAGGTCAGTTCGCTGATCAGCAGCGGCTCGCCCGTGCTGACCTGCGCCAGCGCGCCGAACGCCATCACGGTGGACAGGCCGGCCTGCGGATTGGCGGGGTGGCCGTTCACGTATTTGAAGGTGTAGTACTCGCTGTCGGCGGTGGGCATCAATTCGATCACGCCGGTTGCCGAATGGCTGGCCACCCGCGCGCTCTTGTCGAATTCCTGCCATCGCAGAAAGTCCGACAGCAGATAGTCCAGCAGGCCGGAAAAGACCTGTTGCGGGCCTTGCTGGGCCACGATGTGGGCCACGTCGGTAGTTGAAAGCAGCATCGTCAATTTGTTCTCCCCGAGTTATGGAACAGAAATTCTGGGGGATGGGCAAACCAATTAATAGTGACAACAATCCACACAAAACGCTAAGATTCTGCCATTCTGATAGCAATAATTAGCACTTTTTATAATGGACACGCTAGATCAGAACCTGCTCGGCCTGTTGCGCGCCGATGCCCGCATGTCGGTCGCCACCCTGGCGAAGAAACTGGACGTCTCGCGCGGCACCATCGACAACCGCATCCGCAAACTGGAAGAGCGCGGCATCATCCGCGGCTATACCGTGCGCCTGCGTCCGGAGGTGGAAACCGAAGACATCGTCGCCTGGATGAGCATCGCCGTCGAAGGCCACGAAACCCGCAAGATCGTGAGCCTGCTCATGGGCGAACCCGCCGTGGCGGGCCTGCACGACACCAACGGCCGCTGGGATCTGCTGGCCGAACTGCGCGTGCCCACCATCGACCAGCTGTCCGAGGTGCTGGACCGCCTGCGCACCCTCAAGGGCATCGCCGCCACTGAAACCAGCATCCATCTCAAGACCTTCAAGGCGTTTTGAAGGGCTGGCATACGGGGAAACCCGATATAAAACTTTGCATGGCCTCCATGACACCGGGTTATGCATGGCGCGGCGGCGGCCTCTACCCGAGCGGCGGAATTCCCCGCTGAATCATGGCCTTAGCGGGTGGCGGGGCGATTCTGCGCGGCGCGCGGCGCAAGCGCGCCCCGGGTTCCGGATTTCCGCCTATGCATGCATGCTGGCGCCTTCAGCCTGGAGATCCACATCGTGAGTAATGCATACCCCGCCCGCAAGATGGGCCTGGCGGTCGCCCAGATGGGCGCAGTCAACCTTGCCGATACGCGCGCGGCCGTGGTCCGGCGCCTGGTCGACATGATGCGCGAGGCCGCTGGCCGCCAAGCGGAATTCGTCGTGTTCCCCGAACTCGCGCTGACCACCTTCTTTCCGCGCTACTGGATGGAAGACGCCGAAGCCGTGGAGCGCTACTTCGAAAAAAGCATGCCCAACGCCGACGTGCAGCCGCTGTTCGACACCGCGCGCGAACTGGGCATCGGCTTCTACCTGGGCTATGCCGAACTGACGCCCGAAGGCCGCCAGTTCAATACCGCCATCCTGGTGGACCGCAGCGCCAAGATCATCGGCAAGTACCGCAAGATCCACCTGCCGGGCCACTCGGACCACAAGATCGGCGCGCCGTTCCAGCACCTGGAGAAGAAATTCTTCGAAGTCGGCGACCTGGGCTTTGGCGTCTGGGAAACCAATGACGTGAAGATCGGCATGTGCCTGTGCAACGACCGCCGCTGGCCCGAGACCTATCGCGTCATGTCGCTGCAAAGCGCCGAACTGATCGTGCTGGGCTACAACACGCCGTCCTTGAACATCCACTGGAACGAGCCCGCGCACCTGCGCACCACCACGCACGAGATCGTGCTGCAGGCCAGCGCCTACCAGAACGCGGTCTGGGTCGGCGCCGCGGCCAAATGCGGCCATGAAGACGGCCACCACATGATAGGCAGCTCCATGATCGTCGCGCCGTCCGGCGAGATCGTGGCGCGTGCAAGCGGCGAAGAAGACGAAGTGATCACCGCCCGCATCGACCTGGCCATGGGCCAGGCCTTCCGCGACCACGTGTTCAACTTCGCCAAGCACCGCAACCCGCAGCATTACAAGTTGATCGTCGAACGCACCGGCGCGGGCGATCCGCTGCCCACGGCCGCCATCGACTGAAGGCTGCGCCTGCCCACGGCGCGGGCAGGCGCAGCTCGCACTGCTAGACTGCCTGCTGGCCCACAGACCGACCCGCAGCAGGCAAGCACCCATGCGCTTCATCGACACCGAACAAACCCGCAACGCCCTGTCCTTCGACGCCGTCATTCCCGCCCTGCGGGAGGCCTTCCGCGGCAGCGCCACCGTGCCGCCACGGCATGTCCACGCGATCCAGTCGGGCAATGCGCACGGCACCTCGCTGATCATGCCGGCCTGGAGCGACCGCGGCTACTTCGGCGTGAAGATCATCAACATCTTCCCCGAGAACACCCACCAGGGCCTGCCCGGCCTGCACGCCACCTACAACCTGTACAGCGCCACCACCGGCGTGCCGATCGCCCAGGTGGATGGCGACATCGTCACCGTGTACCGCACGGCGGGCGCGGCCGCGCTGGGCGCGGATTACCTGGCGCGCGCCGACGCCAGCACGCTGCTCATCGTGGGCTCCGGCCGCATTGCCGGCCTGGTGGCGCAAGCCATGCGCACCGTGCGCGCGATCCAGCGCGTGCTGGTATGGAACGTGCGCCCGGCCGGCGCCGAGAAGCTGGCCGGCGAGCTGCGCGCGCAGGGCTTTGACGCCGCAGCCGCCGCCGACCTGGAAAGCGCCGCGCGCCAGGCCGACATCATCAGTTGCGCCACCCTGTCCACCGTGCCGCTGATCCACGGCGCCTGGCTGCGCCCCGGCGTGCACTTGGACCTGATCGGCAGCTTCAAGCCTGAAATGCGCGAAACGGACGCGGCCTGCTTCGACGGCACCTCGGTCTACGTCGACACCAGCGAGGCGCCCACCAAGTCCGGCGACCTGCTGGCCGCCTTCAAGGCCGGCGCCCTCAAGCGCGAGGACATCCGCGGCGACCTGCACCAGTTGGCCGCCGGCGAATTGCCGGGCCGCCGCAACGACCAGGAAATCACCGTGTTCAAGGCGGTGGGCAGCGCGCTGGAAGACCTGACGCTGGCAACGCTGGTGTACGAATCGGTCAGCGGCGAACGCGCCTGAACCGGCGGCGCCTGCGCCGCTATTCGAAGCCGCGCGGGCCCAGCGCCTGCGCCATGTAGTCGATGAAGGACTTGATGCGCGAGGAGATCGCGGTGTTGCGGTAGTACACCGCATTGATCGGCTGCCGCACGTCCTGCGTCTGCTTCACCAGCAGTTGCTGCAAGGCGCCGCTCTCGCGGTCGCCGCGCGTCATGAAGTCGGACAGGCAAACGACGCCGCCGTCGTTCAGCGCTAGCTGCCGCAGCGTTTCGCCGCTGTACGCGCGCACCTGCGGCTTGACGTGCAGGGCCTGGCCGTCGGCCTCCAGCAAGGGCCATTCGTTCAGCGCCTCCAGTTGGCTGAAGCCCAGCAAGGTGTGCGCGGCCAGATCGGCCACCCGCCGCGGCGTGCCGTGCGCGGCCAGATAGCCGGGGCTGGCCAGCACGCGGATGCGGCTGTGGCCCAGCCGCACCGCGTGCAGAGAGGAATCCTTCAGGTGTCCGATGCGGATGGCCAGGTCGGTGCGGCGCTCCAGCAGATCGATGTTGCCTTCGTTGCTGTTCAGCTCCAGCTCCACCTGCGGATAGCGTTTGCGATAGCCCGGCGCCAGCGGCGCGATCACATGCAGCATGAAGGGCGTTGCCGCATCCACCCGCAAGAGCCCGGCCGGCTGGTTGCGGCGCAGGCTCATCAGTTCCTCGCTTTCCTCCACCGCGGCCACGATCTTGCGCGCCTGCTCCAGGTAGGCCCGGCCTTCTTCGGTCAATTCCAGCCGCCGCGTGGTCCGGCGCATCAGCGTGGTCTGCAACTTCTCTTCCAGCCGGCTCATGGTCCGGCTGGCGGCGGAAACGGTCTGTCCCAGCACGTCCGCGGCAGCGGTGATGGAACCGCTGTCCACGATGGCGATAAAGACCTGCATTTCGTCGAGCGTCGTCTTCATTCTTGCATTTATATCAAAAGTCTTTCGTGCATACCGGACTTTTTCCGCAAGTATCGGACGGGCACACTGCAAGCATTCCCGGGCCGTCGCGCCCGGATCCGCGAACCTCCCCAGGAGTTACCCATGAGCATTCCCGCCTTTGGCGTCGGCACCTTCCGCCTGCAGGGCCAGGCCGTCATCGATTCCGTGCGCAACGCGCTGGATCTTGGCTACCGCGCCATCGACACCGCGCAGATCTACGAAAACGAGGCCGAGGTCGGCCAGGCCATCGCCGAATCCGGCGTGCCGCGCGATGAACTGTTCGTCACGACCAAGATCTGGGTGCCCAACTACGCCCGCGACAAGCTCATCCCCAGCCTGAAGGACAGCCTGGCCAAGCTGCGCAGCGACTACGCGGATCTGACCCTGATCCATTGGCCCGCGCCCGGCAACGGCGTGTCCGTCGAGGAATTCATGGGCGCGCTGGCCGAAGCCAGGACGCAGGGCCTGACCCGCCAGATCGGCATCTCCAACTTTCCCATCGCCGAAACCCGCGCCGCCATCGCCGCAGTGGGCCGCGAGCAGATCGCCACCAACCAGATCGAACTCAGCCCCTACCTGCAGAACCGCAAGCTTGCCGCCTTCCTGCAGGAACAAGGCATCCAGGTCACGTCGTACATGACCCTGGCCTACGGCAAGGTGCTGCAGGATCCGGTCATCGCCCAGATCGCCCAACGCCACAACGCCACGCCCGCGCAGGTCGCGCTGGCCTGGGCCCTGCAGTTGGGCTTTGCGGTCATTCCGTCGTCGACCAAGCGCGAAAACCTGGCCAGCAACCTGCTGGCCCAGGATCTGCGGCTGACGGACGAGGACATGGCGCAGATCGCGGCGCTGGAACGCAATGGGCGCGAAGTCAGTCCGCAAGGGCTGGCCGCGGCGTGGGACTAGGGCTTGAATAGTGAAAATGCACTATTGCAAATACATGGAGTAATACTTTCGGATACTGGCGTACCGGTGCCAGCGCGCCTATACATCGCAGCTACGGGCGCAACCATCGCTGTCCTCATGTCGTCTTGCCTGAAAACGCCGCCCTCGCGCTGAAAGCCTGTCTCCACTGGAGTACGCCATGGCTACAAAGAAGCAAGCGGGGCGCGCCGCCCCGGCACGCAAGACGGCCGCCAAGCGGCAGCCCGCCGCCGCCCGCACGGCGGCGGCAAAGCCGCCGCGGTCCGCCCCTAAACGCAAGACCCGCGCGCTGCCGCCCGTATTGCCGTTTCGCCGCACGGCCAAACCCGACGCCTTCGATGCCCGCGACCTCCCGTTTCATCCCAACATCTCGGTCACGCCCAAGACCGAGATGATTCCCGCCATGGGGTTGACGGTGAAGCACCAGGAAGACACCTCGGCCTGCACCGGCTTCGCCTTGTCCACCGTGGTCGAATTCCTGCTGCGCAAATCGGAGCGCGAGCCGCGCCCGGCGATCTCGCCGTTCATGCTGTATTCCATGGCCAGGCGCTATGACGAATTCCCGGGTTCCGTCGACGACACGGGGTCGAGCCTGCGCGGCGCGCTCAAGGGCTGGTTCAAGCACGGCGCCTGCGCCCAGGAACTGTTTCCCGCCCTTGCCATGCCGGCGGCGGCCAACGATACCGCCGACGACTGGTGGCTGGATGCCGTCAAACGCCCGCTGGGCGCCTACTACCGCATCGACACGCGCAACATCGTCGAAATGCACGCGGCGCTCAACGAGGTCGGCATCCTGTACGCCAGCGCGGGCTGCCACGCCGGCTGGGACGACGGCCATGGCGTCACTCCGCCCAAAGCGCCGTCCACGCCAGGGGCCCGGCCGTTCTGGATCATTCCGCCCGACAAGCAGGACTCGGCCACCGACGGCCACGCCTTCGTCATCGTCGGCTATACCCAGGACGGCTTCCTGATCCAGAACTCCTGGGGCGAGGAATGGGGCACCCGCGGCATGGCGGTGCTGACCTACGACGACTGGCTGCGCAACGCCATGGACTGCTGGGTGGTCCAGCTGGGCGTGGTCACGCACGAGCACACCAGGATCTCGAACAGCATCACGCTGCGCACCGACGGCAAGAAGGTCACGCTGGCGGCGGGAACCGTGTTGCGCAACCGCGAGATCTCGCCCTTCATCGTCAACGTGGGCAACAACGGCAAGCTCAGCAACAGCGGCACGTTCCGCACCACGCCCGACGACCTGCGCGCCATCGTCGACGTGCACATGAACGCCGCGCGCGAGAAGTGGGGCTTGAAGGACAAGCCCATGGACGTCTGCGTCTATGCACACGGCGGCCTGGTGGGCGAAGAGGATGCGGCAGAAGCCGCCGCCGAGTGGATACCGCTGCTGTACGAGAAGCAGATCTTTCCGGTGTTCCTGATGTGGGAGACGGACTTCATCACCACCGTGAAGAACATCATCCAGGATGCCGCCCACAGCGTTCCGCGCACCACCGGCGGCCTGGGCGAGCGGCTGGAGCGTTGGTGGAACCAGCGCCTGGAACGCTGGCTGGCGCGACCGGGCACGGTGATCTGGGGCGAAATGAAGCAGAACGCCCAGGCCATGAGCGAACCGGTCCCCAAGGGCATGGCGCAGGAAGAGGCAGCGATGATCATGCTGTACAAACACTTCAAGACGCATGTCAGCCAGGGCCGCGTGCGCCTGCACATCGTCGGCCATTCCGCCGGCGCCATCGTCGCCAGCTACTTCGTGCACCGGCTGGCGGCCGACGGCGGCGAACTGGAGTCGCTCAATCTGATGGCCCCGGCGGTCACGCTGGACACCTTCCGCAAGCTGGTCGTGCCGAACCTGAAGACGCGGGTCAAGCGCTATCAGCAATTCCACCTCTCCGACCGCGCCGAGGAAGACGATCCCACTTGCGGCCCATACCGCCGCTCGCTGCTCTACCTGGTGAGCGAATCCTTCGAAGGCGGCACCACCACGCCGCTGCTGGGCATGGAGCGCTATTTCAGCAATGCCGGCATCCCCTGCGACGCCGTGCACATCTCGCCCGCGGGCAGCCCCGCGCCCGGCTCCGCCAATCCGCCCGTGGCGGCCAGCACGCACGGCGGCTTCGACAATGACAAAGGCACGCAACAGCAGATCATTGCGTTCATCAAGCGTTGACAGCGGGGGCCAACTCAACGCGGACCAGCCAGGGCGCTATCTCAGCTCCAGCGTCGCGCCTATGACCTTCATCGTCGGCATCAACTGGCGCCAGGCGTCCTTGGACATGGACGCCGGCCGCCGCAGCTGCGCTGCGGCAGGATCGTCCAGCAGCTTGCCCTTGCAGGCAAACACGATGCTGTTTGTCATGTCGTCGTCCACCACCTCGAACATGGACGAACCGAACGAGGCTCGCACCCGGTCCATGTACTCATGATGATCCGGGTGATTGACGTGGAAGTTGATCACCAGGATCCCGTCCTCGCGCAGGGCCCGCAGGCAATCGGCATAGAACTCGGCCGAACACAGCGGACCGGGTATCCCGCCGATGCCGAATCCGTCCAGGAAAATCACGTCGGCATGCTCCGACAAGCCGCGCATGTAGTCGGCCGCGTCCGCCTGGACCACACGGAACCGCTCGCCGTCGGGCGGCACCATGAAGGCGTCGCGCAAGGCGATGACCGCGGGATCGATCTCGACCACCTCGATGGCGCTGTCCGTCAGGTAGCGATGGCAGAACTTGGGCAGCGAGCCGCCGCCCAGCCCCACCATCAGGATGCGGGCGGGATTCGGATTGAACAGCACGAAGCCCATCATCATCCGCGTGTACTCCAGCTCGAGCGCATCGGGATTGAGCACGGACATGCTGCTCTGGATCTCCTGCTGCGTGAAGTGCAGGGTGCGCCGGGCGCCGGAATTCTGGACGAAAGGCCGCGGGCGCGCCGCAGGCTCGCCTGCTGGCGAAGTACTGGAAGAAAGGGAGACGTCGTCGGGCATGAAGCGCAGCGTATTGCAGGAAAATACGCTGAAGATACCATTGCCCGGCCCGCCGCCGCCCCCCGGCCCTTCAGATCAGCAGCACGGGGCAGGGCGCGTGCGCGATGACCCGCGAACACACCGACCCCAGCAAGGCGTCCAGGAACGGCGCCCGATGGTGCGAACCCATCACGATGGCCGTGGCGCCTACCTTGACCGCGTGCGCCACGATCTTGTCCGGCGTGTGGCCCGTCAGCTCGTGGCATTCGAAGCCGACGTTGCCCGCGCTCAGGATTTCGACCACGGATTTCATTGCCTTGTCGCTTTCTTCGTGATGCCAGGCGTCGATGTCGGCCTGCCCGATGAAGGTCTTGACGTCGCCGGTCACATCGGGCTCGCAATGCAATACGTGCACCGTGAAATCCCGGTTCAGCAAAGGGCCGTCGACCAGATAGCGCGCCGCGGCATCGCTATGGCTGGAGCCATCGGTGGCAAGAATGATCGTGTTCATGACAGATCTCCGGTTCGTGGGACTCAACCCTTGTGGCGCGCGGCCTTGGCCGCGGCCCATTTGGGCAGAATCAGGCTGGCGCCCACGGATGCCAGCAAGATCAGGGCTACCGCCGCCAGCGACCACTGGACCGGCACATGGAACCATGGCGCAGCCAGCATCTTGCCGCCAATGATGATGAGCACCGCGGCAAGTCCGTGCTTGAGGTAGCGGAAACGTTCGCGCATGTCGGCCAGCAGGAAGTACAGCGCCCGCAGGCCCATGATGGCGAAGATGTTGGAAGTAAAGACCAGGAAGGGGTCGGTGGTGACGGCGAAGATGGCGGGGATGCTGTCGACCGCGAACACCACGTCGCTCGCCTCTATCATCAGCAGCACGACGAACATGGGCGTGGCATGCCGCAGGCCGCCTATGCGCACGAAGAACGACTCGCCGTGATAGTCCTTGGTAATGCGCATGGACGAACGCAACAGGCGCACCAGCGGGTTGCGGGCGATGTCCGGCTGATGATCCGCCCGGGCCAGCATCTTCGCCCCGGTCGCCACCAGCAGCACGCCGAATACGTAGAACAGCCAGTCGAACTTCGACAGCAGCCAGACGCCCGCCAGGATCATCCCGACCCGCATCACGATGGCGCCCAGCACGCCGTACAACAGTACCCGGCGCTGCAATTCCAGCGGCACCACGAAGTAGCCGAAGATCAGCGAGAACACGAACATGTTGTCCACGGACAGGGACAGTTCGATCAGGTAGCCGGTGTAGAACTCCAGCATTTTCCGGTGCGCAATGTCGCGCCCCAGGGTGGCATCCAGATACCACCACATCAGGGCGCCGAACAACGCGGCCAGCGCCATCCACACGCCCACCCAGAACAGCGCCTCCCTGGGCCGCACGCGATGCGCATGCCGGCCGCCCAGCACATAAAGATCCAGCGCCAGCACAACCAGCACAAAGCCTACGAACCCTGCCCACATCGGCATGGTGGCAAAGGTCTCGACCTGATTCATCAGGACCTCCCGCCGTCGCTGCAAAACCGCTATGCGACAGCCAGCGGTACACAATGCATGTACGAATCCAGTCTAGAACTTCCGCATGCGCCGAACAATTCGCCCAGATCGAACTGACGCTCAGGTTTTTTGGAACGTTCCGGCATGGTCCTAGCGAGCGCCGCCCCGTGCTTCTTGACCATTTTCCGCTTCCGGCACAAACTCGCGCAGCAAGACGCGGGTGCTGTCGCGGTAGTCCCCAAGAGTCCTAGCCGGAGCCGGTCATGTCCTGGACGCAAACGGCGGTCGAATTCTTCACCCATCTGGCGCCCTTTACGCGCTTCCTGCTGTGGCTGCTGCTGTTTCTGCTGGTGCCGCTGCTCTGCGAGCGCGCGCGCATCCCCGGCGTCATCGGCTTCCTGATCGCCGGCCTGATCCTGGGACCCGCCGGCATCGGGCTGCTACGGCCCGACACGCCGCTGACCCAGCTGATATCCGAGCTGGGCGTGGCGCTGCTGCTGTTCTTCATCGGCTACGACATCGATTTCTCCAAGCTGCGGCAAGCGAAAGCGCAGGTGCTCTGGTTCGGCCTGCTGACCTTCGGCCTGCCCCTGGCGATGGGCTATGCGATCGCCCGCGGCTGCGGCTATACCGTCAACGCGTCGCTATTGATCGGATCGCTGATCGCCTCCCACACGCTGCTGGCCTACCCGGTGGCCGCGCGCCTCGGGCTGGGCGAGCGCCTGAGCGTCATGGCGACCTCCGGCGCCACGGTGTTCACCGACATCGCCGCCATGCTGGTGCTGGCCGTGTGCCTGGTGACGCACCGCCGCGGCTTCTCGGTGGCGGCGTTGGACATGCAGATGTTGCAGGTGGCGATCTTCATTCCGCTGGTGATCTTCGGCGGGCGCTGGGCGCTGAGCTGGCTGCTGGCCCGCATGCATCGCGACGAATCGCGCCTGATGGTTCTGTTCCTGGCCGTGGCCTGCGCCACGCAGGCGGCCGAGCTGTTCGGCCTGGACGGCATCGTGGGCGCCTTTCTGGCCGGCATCGCGGCGCGCCAGGCCACGCCTCACCCAAGCAACGCCGGCGTGCTCAAGGTGCTGAGCGACACCTTCCTGATTCCCGCGTTCTTCATGGTGACCGGCATGTTGCTGCATCCCATCGAAGCGCTGCGCACCTTCGTCGAACAGCCGCTGCTGGCGTTCGGCCTGCTGGCCGCCCTGTTGCTGGCCAAGCTCCTGGCGGCGATAGGGGTGGGACTGCCGTTCCGCTACAGCCGCAACGAGATCGGGCTGGTCTGGAGCCTGACATTGCCGCAGGTCGCCGCCACGCTGGCAGCCGCCACCGTGGCCTACAAGACGGTCAATTCGTCCGGGCGGCCGCTGATAGACCTGCCGGTCCTGAACGTGATCCTGATGCTGGTCGTCCTGACCTCGCTGGGCGCGCCCCTGCTGACACAGCGTTTCGCCGACAGGATGACGGGCTCGCAGCCGCGGCCGGATCCCGGCGGCCCGGACCCCGCCGGCGGCGTGGCGCGCGCTGGCTGAGCGCTCCCGATCCGGATATTGACGCCGTCCCTGTTTGATCGGAAACTGAACGACATGCGACGCTCGTCGCTTTGCTCGTGCTGGTCACTTTGAACTGTACTGAAACGCAAGGAACGAGGTCGCGCCGCCAGGTTGTGGACGGCAGTGTCTTCCCGCGTTCCTGTTCGTGGAGACCTTATGCGTACTGCCCGCCGCAATTGTCCGCCCATCCTGGTCTTGGCCGCCGCAGCCCTGCTAACCGCCTGCGCCGGCCCTCCGGAACGTTCCGACGCCTACAAGATGAGCACGCCGACGCCGCCGCAGATCCTGACGCCGGCCAACGTCGAGACCCGCATCGGCCGCCTGGAATTCTTCGATGGCGTGCCTACCCCGGAAACCGCCCGCAAGGTCTATGACAATCTCGATTTCCTGCGCGGCGTCGAGGCGTTTCTGAACGGCATCCCCGGCGCATCCATGGTCTCGATCCGCGCCGGCCTGCGCGAAGCAGGCGCCACCGGCAGCACCGTCGGCATTTTCGAAACGCTGATGGACTCGCGCTCCCTGTTCCTCACGGCCAACACCGAAACCGTGTACTTCTGGAACTGGATGGACCTGAAGAACGGCCCCATGGTCGTGGAGACCCCGCCCGGCATCCTGGGCGTGGTCGACGACTTCTGGTTCCGCTACGTGACCGACATGGGCAATGCCGGACCCGACAAGGGCAAGGGCGGCAAGTACCTGTTCGTGCCGCCCGGCTACCAGGGCCCGCTACCGGCCCAGGGCTATTTCGTGCTGCATACCCCCACCTACGGCAACCTGCTGTTCGGCCGTGCCTTCATGAAGAACGGCGATCCGGCGCCGGGCGTGCAGGGCGTCAAGGCCGGCCTGCGCGTCTACCCCTATAGCCAGGCGAGCGCGCCGCCCCCGACCCGCTACATCAACCTTTCCGGCAAGGTGATGAACACCATCCACGCCAACAACTATGCCTTCTTCGACGAGGTGAATCAGATCATCCAGGAAGAGCCGGCAGGCGCTTATGGCCCTGACATGACAGGCCTGTATGCGGCGATAGGCATGCGCAAGGGTCAAGCGTTCTCGCCGGATGCGCGGATGAAGGCCATCCTGACCGACGCCGTGGCCGTGGGCAACGCCACGGCGCGCGCCATCGATTTCGCCAATCGCGACCCCGCCACGCGCATTTACCCGGACCGGCACTGGAACACGCCCTTCGTGGGCGGCAGCTATGAATGGCTGAACGACGGCGCGCGCAATTTCGACGCCCGCACCATGTTCTTCTATGCCGCGACCATAGACACCCCGGCCATGGCTGTCGCCATGCCGGGCATTGGTTCGCAATACGCCGCGGCCAACTATGACGCGCAAGGCAAGCCGCTGGATGGAAGCCGCCAATACGTGTTGCGTGTTCCACCCAATGTGCCTGCCAAGGACTTCTGGTCCGTGGTGGTCTATGACACGCAGACGCGCTCCATGCTGCAGACGGACCAGCCGTTCCCCAGCCTGTCCAGCGAAAAGCAGCTGCACGCCAATGCGGACGGTTCGGTCGATCTGTATTTCGGTCCCAAGGCGCCCGCGGGCAAGGAACAGAACTGGATCCAGACCATACCCGGCAAGAGCTGGATGGTGATCTTCCGCCTCTATGGTCCCCTGCAACCCTGGTTCGACAAGACCTGGAAGCTCAACGATATCGAAGCCGCGCGCTAGGCCTGCGCGGATTTTTCACCTGGAACGACAACCCGCCTTTTTCTCCCCAACCTGAAGTCCGGAGATCGGAGCACCATGATGAACCGTACCCTGACCGTTGCGCTGGCACTGGCTTGCGCCGGCGCCGCGCACGCCAAAGATGCCGCTCCCTACCGCTTCGAGCGCGGCTTTCCCACGCCGCAGACCTCGCAGCAAGTGCGCGCCGACCAAACGCTGCAGCGCGCCTTGATCGCCTATCGGTATTGGTATCCCACCGTCTCGGTGGAAGGCATTTTCAACGGCAACCGCGCCGCCGGCATCGAGGACGGCAAGCAATGGGGCATCGCCGCCACCGGGCCGCGCCAGGTCGGCTTCACCCTCAATTCGGACACGCCTTACGGCTCGGCGGTGCTCGATCTGAGCCAGGGTCCCATGGTCGTCGAGTTGCCGCCTGGCGCCTACATCGGTCTGGTCAACGATCACAACCAGGGCTGGGTGCAGGACCTGGGCTTGCCTGGGCCTGACGCAGGCAAGGGCGGCAAGCACCTCATCCTGCCGCCCGGCTATGAAGGCAAGGTGCCCGAGGGCTATTACGTGGGCCGCTCCCCGTCGCTGAAGAACCTGCTCGCGGTGCGCTCCATGCCGGTCGGCGGCGACTTGCCCAAGGCCCTGGACGCCCTGCGCGCGGTCAAGATCTATTCCTGGAACGAACAGGGTGCAGCAGGCCAGCCGCTGGCCCCGGTCGACACCAGTCGCATCGCGCTGGACAACTCGTCCCTGAAATGGGAAGACAACTTCCGGTTCTGGGAGGTGCTGAACAAAGTGGTGCAGGAGGAACCCGTCGCGGCCGCCGCGCGCCCGATGTACGGCTTGCTGGCCGAGCTGGGCATGGAGAAAGGCAAGCCGTTCAAGCCGGACGCCAAACTGAAGGAAACGCTGACCCAGGCCGCGCGCCTGGGCCGCGACCAGATGCTGGTCGCCGCATTCGACAGCGATCGCGCCGACCGCAAGGCCTGGCCGGACCGTCATTGGGAGTGGGTGGGCCTGGTGCCGGGCAGCGCGCAGTTCGAAACCCCCGCCGGCGTCGACCTGGACGCCCGCGACCGCTGGTTCGCCCAGGCCATCGTGACCTCGCCCGCCATGTTCCGCCGCGATCCCGGCGCCGGCTCGCTGTATTGGCTGGGCGCGCGCGACGCGCAGGGCGCCTATCTGGACGGCGGCAAGCAGTACACGCTGGTCGTGCCGCAGCCGGTGCCGGGCAAGCTGTTCTGGTCGGTCACGCTGTACGACAGCAAGACCCGTTCACAGGTGCAGACCGACCAGGACAAGGCCGCTTTGCGCTCGCTGTTCGAACTCAAGGACGTGGACCAGGGGAAGCCGCTTACGCTCTACTTCGGACCCAAGGCCCCGGCGGGCCAGGAAAGCCGCTGGATCAAGACCAATCCCGGCCAGGGCTGGTTCGCCTACTTCCGCATCTACGGCCCGGAAGCCGCCGCCTTTGACAAGAGCTGGAAGCCGGGCGATTTCCAGCGCAGCGGCAAGTAGCGCAGCAGCGTTCCGACCGCGTCATCGGCGATGGCGCGGTCGGCGGCTCAACCCAGATGCTCCACGTTGCCACAAACAGAGATACTCTGGCCGCTGATGATGGCGCCTTCGTCCGAACACAGGAAGGCGACCTGATTGGCGACGTCCTGCGGACTTGTCATGCGGCGCAGCGACACCTTATCCACAAGCTGCGCGCGCATCACGTCGTTGCTCACGCCGCCGGCCGCGGCGCGGGCGGCGATGACCCGCTCGACACGCTCGCCCGACACCACGCCCGGCAGCACGGAATTGACGCGGATGTTCGACGGCCCCAACTCCATCGCCCAAGTCTGCGTCAGGCCAGCCAGCCCGAACTTGCTGGCGCTATAGGGCGTACGCAGCGAGAAACCCAGCCGTCCCGCGACCGACGAGATATTGACAATGGATCCGCCGCCTGCCGCACGCAGCAACGGCACCGCGCTGCGCGCGCACAGGAAGGTTCCGGTCAGATTGACATCCAGCGTGCGCTGCCATGCATCCAGCGTAGTCTCTTCCAGCCGATTGGTCGGACCGGACACGCCGGCGTTGTTGACCAGGGCGTCGAGCTTGCCCCATTTCCGCGCCAGCTCGCCGAACATGGCCTGGACTTGCGCCTCGCTGGCGACGTCGGTCACGCTGACGCCCAGGCGCGGATGCTCGGCGGCAGCGGCCTTGCACGCGGCGACATCCACGTCGCAGACATGCACCTCGGCCCCCGCTTCCAGAAACCTGCGCGCGATCGCGAGTCCTATCCCTTGCGCGCCCGCGGTGACGAGGACGCGTTTTCCCTGCAGTGAGTGGCTCATGGCGTTTCCTTGTCAGAGCGCGAATTCGGGCCGGATTCCGCTCTTGAGCGGCAATCCCAGAATCTCGCGGGCCTCCGCCGGCGTGGCGGGCTCCATGTCCATTTCCCGGATGACGCGCACGATGCGCTCGGTCAGCTGGACATTGGTGGCGAGTTCGCCGTGACGGTAGTACAGGTTGTCCTCCAGTCCGACCCGCGCATGGCCGCCCAGCAGCAGGGCGGCGATGTTGGCCTCCAGCTGCGCGGGGCCGATGCCGCTGACGCAGAAGATGCTGTTCCTGGGCAGCAGATCCACCATCATCTGCAAATGCCGAACAGAGAACGGCATGGCGTTCTGGAAGTTGCGGTGGACGTTCATGACCAGGTTGATGAAGTGCGGACCTTCGTCCAGCCCCTCTTCGATCAGCGTCGTCGCGTCCTGCAGGATATGGGTGGGGCTGAAGACCTCCCATTCGGGCTTGATGCCGCGCGCCTGCATGCCGACGGCGAGTTCGCGGGCCTTGGTCAGCGGCGTGTTCATCAGGTATTCACGGTCGCCGAACGCCAGATTCAAGGTCGTGGCGTCCAGCGTGCACATCTCGGCGCCGGCGTCCATGCCCTTGAGCCGCTCTTCCCACAGGATCTCCCATGTGCCCGGAGCGGTCTCCTTGACCATGTCGCCATGCACGCCGCCGCCAGTGGAGTTGTTCAGCACGATGTCGCAGCGATCGCGAATCAGCCGGTTCATCTGCCGGTACACCGAGGCATCGCAGGTCGCCTGGTCGTCGGGACGGCGCGCATGCAGCGCCACCACGCTGGCGCCGGCGTTATAGCAGCGATACACGTCCTCGGCGATTTCCAGCGGCTGCGTGGGCAGGTGCGGATTCTGGCTCTTGAATGCCATGCCCCCGGTCGGGGCGATGGTCACTATGACTTTTCGTTTGCTCATGAGGTTCACTTCCAGAGCGCGCAGCGGCTCTCTTCCTTGGTGGTAAATGCCTGGTTGCCGTCGATGGTCTGCACGACGTTGAAGTAGTCCCAGGGCTCCTTGGACTGTTCCGGCGTCTTGACCTGGAGCAGGTACATGTCGTGCACGACCCGCCCATCCGGCCGGACCACGCCGTTCTTGATGTAGACGTCGTTCAGCTTGTTCTCGCGCAGATAGGCCAGCACGCGGTCGGCGTCGTCGGTACCCGTGGCCTTGACCGCGCGCAGGTACTGGAGCGCCGCGGAATAGTCGGCCGCCTGCAGCGAGGATGGCATCGCCTTGCGCTTTTCAAAGAAGGCGCGGGCCCAGGCGCGGGTCTCGTCCGACGCGTTCCAGTACCAACTGTCCGTCAGGTACATGCCTTGCGAAGCCGGCAGCCCCATGGCGTGGATGTCGTTGATGAACATGATCAGGCCGGCCAGGCGCATGGTCTTGGTGATGCCGAATTCATTGGCGGCCTTGATCGAGTTGGTGGCGTCCGCGCCGGCGTTCGCCAGGGCCAGGATCTCGGCCTTGCTGCTTTGCGCCTGCAACAGGAACGAAGAAAAGTCGCTGGCCGACAGCGGATGCTTGACCGA
The DNA here is from genome assembly GCA_032153965.1 of Achromobacter sp. Taxonomy (GTDB): domain Bacteria; phylum Pseudomonadota; class Gammaproteobacteria; order Burkholderiales; family Burkholderiaceae_B; genus Achromobacter. The sequence goes on from JALDYL010000032.1 coordinate 34,783, forward strand.
TCCCACCACCGTGCCGCCGCCGGCCTGGACCACCTTGGTCGTGTCCGCCTGCAGCGCATGGCCGAAGGCATAGTCCGCGGTCAGGAAGTACCAGCTCTTGCCGCCTGCCTTGACCACCGCCGCCCCGGTGCCACGCGCCTGCGCCACGGTGTCGTAGGCGTAGTTCAATGTGTACGGCGTACATTGTTCGTTGGTCAGCGCCGGCGCGCCCGCGCCCACCACGATGATGGGCCGCTTCTTGTCGGCCGCGACCTTGGACATGGCCAGCGCCGTGCTGGAATTGGTGCCGCCGATCAGCATGTCCAGACCCGCCTGGTCGAACCATTCGCGCGCCTTGGCCGAGGCGATGTCCGCCTTGTTCTGGTGGTCGGCGGTCAGCAGCTCGATCTTCTTGCCGTTGATCTCGCCGCCCATCTCCTGGATCGCCATCTTGATGGCCTCGGCGCCGCCGGGACCGTCCGGCCCCGAGTACACGCCCGACATGTCGGTGATGAAGCCGATTCGAATAACATCGTCTGATATCTGCGCCTGGGCCGCAGGGGCGTGCAGCAGCGACACGGCCAGGCCACAGGCCAGGGCGCTGCGGGTCATCATGCCTTGCATGGACAACATGCTTGTCTCCTCTTGTGGGTTTTGGCGTCTGGAACCTCGACTATTCTGGTGCCGGCCCAAGACCGCGGACAGTCATCATGGCGACAAAGCGCCCTAGGGTTTACCTGAGCGGCACAACAACGGCTACGAAGGAGGCACATATGCGCGAACGGACGGCCGACGCCGGCGACGAACCCTTGAACGCGCGGCGGCGGCGCGCGCAAGGCGCGGTGGACAAAATGCTCGACGTCGTCCCCTGGTACAAGGGCTTGCCGGATCTCGAACGCGACCTGATCCGCGCGGAGTTGCGCGTCGTGTCGCTGGACGCGGGCGAATTCCTGTTCCGCGCGGGCAATCGGTCGCCCGGGTGGTATGGCGTGGTGCAAGGGCTGGTGAAGTGGTCCTCGCCCGGCGCCGACGGCAAGTCACTTTCTCTCGCAGGATTCAGCACCGGCAGCTGGTTCGGCGAAGCCACCATGATCCGCCGCGAACGCTTCGAATACGAGGTGGTCGCGCTCAGGCCCAGCCAGATCGTGATACTGCCGCGCGAGACCTGTGAACGCCTCTGGAACAACAACATCGAATTCACCAAGGCGCTGATGATGCACCTGGCGCAGCGCGTGGACTGGCTGATGAGCAGCTTCACATCCAACGTGCTGCTCGACGTCGACACGACGGTGGCGCGCGCCGTCGCCGCGCAACTCAATGCGGAAAGGCATTCCGGCACAAATGGACGCCTGAAGGTATCCCAGGAGGAAATTGCGGGCCTGTGCGGCATTTCGCGGCAACGCTGCAATGCCGCGCTTGCAAGACTGGCACGCGCGGGCGTGCTGGAAACCTACTATGGCGGGCTGGTCATCCTCGATGCGGACGAGCTGCACAGACTTGCCAAGGCCAACAAAAATGCCTAGGAAACCAGGGCCGTCGGTATAAAAAAAGATGCCGGCCAGAACAGAAATTCTGTCTTTTCGCCTGGCAGGGACAACTCTATAGTGGCCGCGGCAAAAACAACAAACCGCTTATCCGCACTTGAGGAGTCCCCCAATGAAAGCCCCGTCCGCGCCCTCTGTTTCGCTCCTGGAGCCCTATGTCGGCACAGAGGATCTGCCCCTGTACACGACTACCGTCTCCGTGACTGGCGGCGCCTCCGGACACGGCAGATCGTCCGGCCGCGCGATCTCCAATGACGGCGAACTGGAACTCGAACTCAGGCTGCCCAAGGAGCTGGGCGGCAACGGCGGCGGCACCAATCCCGAGCAATTGTTCGCGGCTGGGTTCGCCGCATGCTTTCATGGCGCCATGAAGCTGATTGCTCTCAAGAACCGTGTCGCGCTGCCCGCGGATTTCGCCGTGCACTGCACCACCACCTTCGCGCGCGAAGCATTCGACGGTCTGTTCTGCATCAAGGCCCGGCTGGAGATTGCCCTGCCGGGGATCGCCAAGGACCTGGCCCTGGCGTTGGTCCACGAGACCGAATCGATCTGCCCTTATTCGAAGATGGCGGATCAGGGGATCGCGTCGTCGGTGCATCTGAGCTGAAGGCCCGACGGCCGTTGCTTGAACGGGATCGGGCCCGCCACTGGCGGCAGTCCCATCATCGATCTTGGGTTTTCCACACCCTCATCGCATAGGCTGCGGGCGCGAGCAATGCGCAACACCCCAGCAAAACATCCAGCCTTTGCCCCAATCCGGCAAGCGCCAGCGCGGCTCCCAGCAAGTTGTAGTAGATCAGGCTCAGGATCGCGCCGGCAGTGCCTGCGGCATGGGCATAGGCGCGCAAAGCATGGGCAAGAATGTTGGGAATCGCGATCGCGTAGGCTGCGGAAATCAGCGCCATGCCGACGAGAAACGCGGAACTTCCGATAAACGCGGCAACCATCGCCGCGCCCAGCGCCAACAGAAGAATGCCCAGCAGCACCAGGCGTTCAGACCCGCATCCGCGCCTCAGCAACGCTGTGTTCAGGAACGCGCCGCATAGCGACGCCGCGGCCAGCGCCAGGCCGCTTTCGCCGAAGCCAAGCCAGGAATCCTGCAACCTGGCAAAAAGGAACGGACCCAGCTGGTAATACCCGAAGATCGCGAGATTGAAAATGGCGATCAGCGCCGCGCTGCGCCAGATTGCCCGGTCTTGCAGCATGGCGCGCAGCGTCGGCCAGAAGGACGGCGTCGCGTGCGGTTCGGGCCGGGTTTCTGGCCAGCGCCACGCGCTGGCGCCGAACAGCGCGACGGCAAGCATGGCGAGCGCGAGAAAGACGCCCTGGACCCCGCCCGCCGCCGCGATCTCCTGCCCGGCGTACATGCCCACGGCGGGACTCACGGCCAGTGCCATCCCCAGCAGGGAAAAAACGCGCGCCAGTTCCAGGCCCTGATAACTGTCCCGCAGGGCTGTCTGCGTTACGATGGAGCCCGCGGCCGCGCCAAAGGCGGCGATCAACCTGGCCGCAAGCAACTGCGTGAAATCGCCCGCCGCCATGGCCCAGCCCGCGCCCAGCGCGTATAGCGCCAGCCCTGCCAGCAGCGCCGGCCTGCGGCCCCACAGATCGCACAGGCGGCCCCAGGCCACCACGCCAAAGGCAAAGGCCACGAACCAGAGCGACAACGTCTGCGCCGCGTTCTCGGGCGAAGCCCGATAGGCCGCTGCGATCAGCGGCAAGGCGGGGCTGTAGATCGTCTCGACGATCTGCGGAAAACTCAGCAGCAGAATGACTAGCGGCAGGGGCGGGCGGCGGAGCATGGCGGCATCGGTAAACAGGAGAGCCCGTTTTTTAGCCGGGCGCCGCCATCGCCGTTGTAGCTAGGAAGACAATAAGTATCGAAACCCGGACAAATGGCCAGGCTTGCACCCACCGATGCGTTCAACCCCGACACCATGCCGCAGCCGGTGACGGGCATTGCGTCGCGCCTGATACGGCACGACTCCGGACTGCATAGCCACGGCCGGGGCCAACTGCTCTTTGCCCATGCAGGCTCCATCCGCCTCGCGCTGCCAGGACAGATTGCCGTGCTGCCTCCCATCCGCGTGGCGTGGATACCGCCCGGCACCGAGCACCGCGTCCTGATCCGCGGCGAAGTCGAGTACCGCTCGATCTATCTGGACCTGACGCGTGTCGCGGCGCCCGCGGCCGCTGCGGCCATACTTTCGATGACGCCGCTATTGCGCGAGGTATTCGAGCGCATGAGCCTCGAGCCCTTCGACACCGACTGGTCCCTGGGCGCGCCGCGCAATCTGCTGGCCGTCTGCATGGACGAACTGCGCGCGGCAAGGCGGGAACCCATGCTGCTGCCCGTGCCCACGGACCGTCGCCTGGCCGGCCTGGACCTGGAGCAACTGCCGCCCGAACTGGAAGCCCTGTCGCAACGTGTCGGCGCGAGCGCGCGCACCATCACCCGGATCTTCCAGCGCGAGACTGGCATGAGCTATCAGGCCTGGCGCCAGCTCTGGCGCCTGCTGCGCGCGGTGGATCTGCTGGCCGCGGGCCAGAGCGTGACCGCGGTGGCGTTCGATCTGGGTTTTGCCAGCGACAGCGCGTTCATCGCCTACTTTCGGCAGATGACGGGAGAGACGCCGGGGCACTATCTGGCGCGGTAACGCAAAGCCGATGACAGGCATCCGGCGACTATCTCCGCTCGCGCCACGTTGCGGACGGCCTCATGCGCTTCAGTACCGGCCATCCAGCAACTGCGGCAAGTGCGCTCTCCGCTCGATCAACCTGCCGGCGGCCTCAGGCCTGGCGGCCTTCAGATAGGCCGCGAGCAAGGTCAAATCCACCAGATCACGCTGCGCGCGGCTGCCGCCGATGCGCACTGCCTGCGGTAGCGCTCGCTCCAACGCTGCAATGGCAGCCGGCCAACGTCCGGCCGCATACGCCGCGAAGCCCTCCGCGATCCAGAGCACGACTTCTCCAGCGGGATAACGGTCCTCGGCGATACGCTGCCGGATCTCATCCGCGCGCATCCCCAGCGCTTCCCGATCGCCGTCGGCAATGCACGCGAGCATGCTGTGCACGTCGGCAAAAGCGATGCCGGCATGCGGATAACTATGCAGGGCGTGATTGCGGACCTCGTGCCAGAGCTCCGCCATGCGCGGTTCTCCGGCGAGTTCGGCACGCCAAAGGAACGACGGCGCATCGGTCACGACATTCAAAGGCGGCCCCCAGGCGCCTCCCGGATGCACGTTCGCTCGATACGCCTCCCAGGCGCGCTCCTTGCGGCCTGCGGCGAGCGCGGCCAGCGTGACGTGCCACGACAAATGACAGTGAACCAGGCTGCGCGGGCTCAACCCGGGCATCCATGCCTCCAGAAAATCGATGGCGGCGCCGACCTCGCCGCGTTCATACATCACGTGCGTGCGGAAATGCGCGGCATGGCCGTGGCGAGGGTTCTTGGCAAAACTGCGTTCGATCAAGGTCCAGGCGAGGTCAAGCCTGCCGGTCTCGCAAGCCGCGAATGCGTATACGGTCTCGAACCACCAGTCCTGGCCGTAGGCTGGCGCCAGCGATTCCAGCAGCTGGTACAGCTGCTCCTCGTGGTCCGGGTCGCCACTGAAGCCATACAGGCCGAACACGCTGGTCGCGGGTGCGAGTACCATCGCGTCGCGCGGCCAAAGCCGCAAGTGCTTCAACATCGCCTCTCGGGCTTGCGCGGATTTTCCTTCCACACCCAGACCGATCACATCGACGTGGCTTTTTTCCCGCGCCGGAAGGTCCGCCGACAGTGCCCGCGCCCGGTTGGCCGATTCGCGCGCGGAGCCTACCTCCGCATCCAGAAACAGGCCGCGCGCGAGCGCCACGTGCGCCAGCGCGAAGACGGATCGAACGCCAGCGCCTGCGCCAGCGATTCGCGATAGCCGGCAACGCCCGAAATCACGCTGTCGACGCCTGCGATGTAGGCATCGCGCGCTTCAGCGTTGGTGGTGGACAGCGGCAAACCGAAACGATCTTCAAACATGGTCCACTCCTGCAAGTGGAGCGCTTCATCGGTGGCCACCTCGCGAACGGGCCATGCCCTGGGCACTGAAGAAGCGCATCGAAACCCGTCGCGGCGTCCCCGTTTGGAAAACCGTTCTGGACTGGCCGGGCGTTGACTTTCCGAGTATAGGTCTTGGGACTGCATCCGCGTGCCGACGGTTCACGACGCCGGGCAACCCGTCCCTGTACGCGCCGCCGGCAACGGCGTCTCTCCCGCCGTATTCCCCGCGAACTTGCGGATCTTCTCCGCCAGCTCAGGCGTGGGCTTTTCGT
>JALDYL010000199.1:0-8193 GCA_032153965.1 Achromobacter sp.
AGTCGTCAATGGAGATGGTCTCGGCGATGGGCTCGCCGCCGGGCACCACCACGGGGGCGGCGGGCGGCTCGAACAGGTCTTCCAGCATTTGCGGTTCGACGCGCTGCATCAGGTGCTTGAAGGGCGCCACGCGCTGCGGCAGCACGGCGGCGTCGGCCCAGGTGAAGGGCGCCTGCGCGCCGAACAGTTCCAGGGCCACGCGTTCGGCCAGTTCGGGCAAGACCGGCGCCAGCATCACGGACAGCGCCTTGAAGCCCGCCAGCGAGCGCGAGCAGATGTCCTGCAGAGCGGCTTTCTGCGCGTCATCGGCGGTGGCGATGCCCTTGGCCAGCACCCAGGGCTGGGCCGTGTCGAACGCCTGGTTGATGCGATCGGCGTAGGCCATGATTTCGCGGATGGCGCGGTTGTACTCGCGCGCCTCGAACGCGGCGCGGATGGACTCCGCCTGTTCGGCGTACTCACCGGCCAGCGCCGAGGTGTCGCCCGAATAGCCGAGGACGCCATCGAAATGCTTGGTGATGAAGCTGGCGGCGCGGCTGGCGATGTTGACGTACTTGCCGATCAGGTCGCTGTTGACGCGGGCGATGAAGTCCTCGGGGTTGAAGTCCATGTCTTCGACCCGCGCGTTCAGCTTGGCGGCGATGTAGTAGCGCATCCATTCGGCGTTCATGCCGAGTTCCAGGTAGCGCAGCGGCGAAATGCCGGTGCCGCGGCTCTTGGACATCTTCTCGCCGCTGACGGTGATGAAGCCGTGCACGTTCACGGCATCCGGCGTCTTGCGGCCGGCGAACTTCAGCATCGCGGGCCAGAACAGCGCGTGGAAGTACACGATGTCCTTGCCGATGAAGTGGACCTGTTCGGTGGGGCCGGCAGGATCGAGCAGCGCGTCGAAATCCAGGCCCTTGACCGCGCAATATGACTTCAGCGAGGCCAGGTAGCCCACGGGCGCGTCCAGCCAGACGTAAAAGTACTTGCCCGGCGCGTCCGGAATCTCGATGCCGAAATAGGGCGCGTCGCGGGAAATGTCCCAATCGCCCAGCTTGGCCTCGCCGTCGTCCGAGCCCAGCCACTCGCGCGTCTTGGCCAGCATTTCAGGCTGCAGGTGCTTGCCGCCGGCGGCATTGGAGCCGGTGGTCCATTGCTGCAGGAATTCCACGCAGCGCGGATCGGACAGCTTGAAGAAGAAATGGTCCGAGGACTTCAGCACCGGCGTGGCGCCGGTCAGGGCCGAGTACGGATTGATCAGCTCGGTGGGCGCGTAGACCGCGCCGCAGACCTCGCAGGAATCGCCGTATTGATCCTTGGCGTGGCACTTGGGGCATTCGCCCTTGATGTAGCGGTCGGCCAGGAACATGCCCTTGACCGGATCGTAGAACTGCTCGATGGAGCGCGTTTCGATCAGGTCCTGGGCACGCAGCGCGCGGTAGATGTCGTGCGACAGCGCGACGTTCTCGGCGGAATCGGTGGAATGCCAGTGGTCGAAACGGATATGGAAGCCGTTCAGGTACTGCGGGCGCTCGGCGGCGTAGCGGGCCACCAGCGCCTGCGGCGAGATGCCTTCTTTTTCGGCCTTCAGCATGATCGGCGCGCCGTGCGCGTCGTCCGCACCCACGAAATGCACCGTGTGGCCCGCCATTCGCATCGAACGAACCCAGATATCGGCCTGGATGTACTCCATGATGTGGCCGATGTGGAAAGATCCGTTGGCGTAGGGCAGCGCAGTGGTGACAAAAAGGGTGCGAGACATGGTTGTCTTGGTAGGTTGAGGGAAAAAAGGGGTGGGCCGGCCATTTTAGGGCAACGGCGGGGACTTGCCCGGCGGCGGCCTGATATGGCTCAACCCGCCCTTCGCGGCAAACGAATCAGGCGGGTTGCGAAAGAATGGGGGGGCCGGCCGTCCGGGGGCCGGCCGTCCGGCAATTCAGGGCGTGGGCGCATGAACCCACGGCCCGCTTGCGCCGCGGGCGGCGCAAGCATGCTGGAAAGCCGCCGTCAGCGGATTTCGCGGGCTTCGACGTCGATCACGTCGCCGCGCGGCTGCGTGGCGAAGGGGGCGGTGGCGGACTGGAACGGTCCCGGGCGGGCGCCCTGGCGCTGGCTCCAATAGGCGCGCACGCCGAAAGGTTTGCCGCGCACCTTGGCGACCACGTACAGGATCGCCACGGCGATTGCCGTGGAAAGCATGAACACCAGCGCCATCGCCATGCCGATCAAGGCCAGGGCGGCGAATAGGACGGCACGAAAGAAGCGGATAAGTGTGTTGGTCATGAAGATCGGATGCAAAACGCAGCGAAAGGTTCCCGCGTATCCGCTATCCTTTAGGGGATGGCGGCCCGCAGAAGCCGCGCTGCCTACGGAACCATAGTGACATGAGTATAACGATAGAACAAATTCGCGCCGCGCTGCGCGCCGCGCAGGACCCGAATACCGGTATGGATTTGGGTGTTTCTGTAAAAGATCGTGACATCAAGCTGGAAGGCGGACGCGTTTCGCTGGCGCTGGAGCTGGGTTATCCGGCCGACGCCGCGCGCGCCCAGGTCCGCGAGATCGCCGTGGCGGCGCTGGCCGCGGCCGGCGTGGCCGACGCCCAGGTCGAGGTGACCTGGAAGGTCGCCGCCCATGCGGTGCAGAAAGGTCTGAAACCTTTGCCCAATGTGCGCAACATTATTGCGGTGGCCTCTGGCAAGGGCGGCGTGGGCAAGAGCACCACGGCCGTGAACCTGGCCCTGGCCCTGGCGGCCGAAGGGGCCAAGGTGGGCGTGTTGGACGCCGACATCTACGGCCCCAGCGTGCCGACCATGCTGGGCATCTCGGGCCGTCCCGAAAGCCTGGACAACAAGAGCATGGAGCCGCTCACGGGCCATGGCCTGCAGGCCAACTCCATCGGTTTCCTGATCGACGCCGACTCGCCCGCCATCTGGCGCGGCCCGATGGTGACGCAGGCGCTGGAGCAGCTGCTGCGCCAGACCAACTGGCGCGACCTCGACTACCTGATCGTCGACATGCCCCCGGGCACGGGCGACGTGGCCCTGACCCTGGCGCAGAAGGTGCCGGTGGTGGGCGCGGTCATCGTCACCACGCCGCAAGACGTGGCGCTGCTGGACGCGCGCAAGGGCTTGCGCATGTTCCAGAAAGTCGACGTGCCGATCCTGGGCGTAGTCGAGAACATGGCCATCCACATCTGCTCGCAATGCGGGCACGCCGAGCACATCTTCGGCGAGGGTGGCGGCCAGCGCATGGCCGAGCAATACCATACGCCCTGGCTGGGCAGCCTGCCGCTGACCCTGGCGATCCGCGAGCAGACCGACGCCGGTTCGCCGACCGTGGTGTCCGATCCGGGCAGCGAAGCCGCGGCTCTGTACCGCGGCATTGCCCGCAAGCTGGCGGCTGGCGTGGCAGCGCTACCCCGCGACATGGCCGGGAAATTCCCGTCCATCGTCGTGCAGCAACCGACCTGACGCATGCGGTGGGCAGCCCGCGCCTTCTTGGCAGGACTTGTAGTGATGACGGGCGAGGCATTGGCCAAGCGCCCGGAAATCATCGTGGACCCCGGCGGCGTGCCGCCGGCGGCCCTGCAGGCGATCACCGAGGCCGTCGACGCGATCGCGCGGCTGGCGGAGGACCAGGACGGCGGTGAAATCAACCGCCTGCGCCGCCGCGCGCGCGACGCGACGCTGGCGGCCCTGGCCACCCAAGGCTATTTCTCGCCCACGGTGAAGCTCGAGGCCGGCACCGATATCGGCGGAGAAACCTGGGACATCAGCATCGTCTCCGGCAAGCGCACCACCGTCACGTCCGTGGACCTCAATTTCACCGGCCGCATTACCCGGCCCGAGTTCGCCTCGCGGGTGCAGAAGCTGCGCGACGACTGGCAGTTGAAGGCGGGCCAGCCCTTCATCAACAGCGACTGGAACAAGGCCAAGTCGACCCTGCTGGATGACGTCTCCTCGCGCGATTTCATGCTGGCGCGCATGACCGCGTCGCAGGCCGAGATCGAGGCCGATACGGCGTCGGCCGCCTTGCGCGTCACGATAGACAGCGGTCCCCAGGTGCGCATGGGCGCGCTGACCACCGAGGGTCTGAAACGGGTGCCCGAGAAGCTGGTCGAGCGCTATGTGCGCTATTCCCCCGGCGCCGCCTATGACCAGAACAAGCTGGATACCTGGCAGCAGGACCTGCAATCCACCGCGTTCTTTCGCGGCGCGTTCGTGTCGCTGGAGCAGCCGGGCAAGGCGCAGCAGACTCCCGCGCCGAATGCCGATCGCGCGCGCGCGCCGGGCTCGACCGACCTGGCGGCCTCCACGCCGGCAGGCGATCCTTCCGTGTCCGGCGCCATGCCGCCGCCGCCTCCCGCCTACGACTCGAACGGCGAGGTGACCTTGCCGGTGCAGGTGCGGGTGGTGGAAGCGCCGCCCAAGCGGTTCACCGGGTCGATCGGCCTGGACGACGAGGCCGGGGTGCGCGTGGAGTCGCTGTACCGGCAGAACGTGGTGTTCGGCCAGCCGCTCACCCTGGAGACGGGCTTCAGCGTCGACCGTCTGCAACAGCGCGCCTACGCGGACTTCCTGTTGCCGCCGAACCAGCGCGGCTACAAGGATTCTTTCGGCGTCCTGTACGACCACTCCGACATCCAGGGGCTGGACGTAACGCGTTACGCGCTGGGCGCGACGCGCCTGCAGGAGCGCAAGGGCGCGGGCAACAGCCGGGTCGAATACGAAACCCGCTGGGGCCTGCTGCTGGCGGAGGACCATGTGAAGATCGACGGCGGCGACCAGTACAAGCTGCCGACACTGACCGCGACGGCCGAATGGCTGCGCCGCGACGTGGACAACAAGTACGACCCGCGCGAGGGCAACCTGATCGCGGTCGGCGGCGGCGTGGGCGTGACGCTCGACACCGGCGAACCCTATACCCGCGCCCGGCTGCGGGCCCAGAAATGGTGGCCCATCGGCAAGCTGGACGTGCTGACCGTGCGCGGCGAAGTCGGCCGGGTGTGGTCCAACAGCAAGGTGCGGGTGCCGGACGACTTTGGCTTTCGCACGGGCGGCGCGCGTTCGATCCGCGGCTACAAGTACCAAAGCATCGGCGTGAAGCAAGACGATGCCGTGGTGGGCGCGCCCACGCTGCTGGTCGGCAGCATCGAGTACGACCACTATTTCAATGAACGCTGGGGCATGGGCGTGTTCGTGGACGCCGGCGACGCCGCGGAATCGTTCGGCGACATGTCGATGGCGGTGGGCTATGGCGTAGGCGCGCGCGTGCGCACGCCGGCCGGGCCCTTGTTCCTGGACGTGGCCTACGGCCAGCGCGACCGCGACCTGCGCCTGCACTTTTCCTTGGGGATCGCGTTTTGAAGGCCTTGCGCAAATTCCTGCGCCATGTGCTGGTGTGGTGGTTGCCGGGCCTGGCCATGCTGGCCGTGCTGGCGGGCGGCTTCCTGTTCTGGCTGGTCGGCTCGCAAAACGGCACGCGGCTGCTGCTGACCACGGCCGCCCAGCAATTGAATGGCCAGGCGCTGGACGTGAATGGCTCGCTGCTGCGCGGCGTGTCCTTGGGCAAGCTGGACCTGGACGTGGGCGGCACCCGCGTCGACATCACGGACCTGCATCTGGACGTGAACTGGCGCGCCCTGGGCGACCGCCTGCTGCACGTGCGCGACGTATCGGCGGGCTCGGTTTACATCGGCCTGGTTTCGTCGCCCGAGACGGCGCCGGCGGAAGATGACGGCGAACCGTTCTCGCTGCCTGAACTGCCGGTGGACATTGCCGTGGACCGCGTGGCGCTGGGCGACTTCCAGCTGGAACAGGACGGCGTAGCCTTGCCCGTGACCCTGGGCAATCTCGACGCCACGTTCGCTGCGGGCAAGCAGGGCGCGCAATTGCGTATCGCCAGCCTGCGCGTGGGCCACGAGGTGGGTCAGGCGGACGTCTCCGGCCAGGCCGAGCTGCAAGGCATGGCCGATCCCTGGCCGTTCGCGGCGCGGCTGGACGTGGCCGCGCGCGGAACCGGCCCCGATTCTCCGCTGTGCGAGGCCGACAAGCTGAGCGGGGTGTACGACCGTCCCGCGGGCGCGGCCGGAAAACCCGCGCCCAGGCCTGGCGCCAAGCCCGATGCCAAGGCCGATCCCAAGCGCGACGCCAAGGCTGCGGACGCGGCGCCCGCCACGCCGCCCGAGCCGCCGCGCCCGGCCTGCCAGGTAACGCTGCGCGCCGATGCCGCCGGTTCGCTGGATGGTATCCAGGCCAAGCTGGACGGCGAAGGCTCCGGCCTGCTGCTGGACCTGACTGCTGACCTGGCGCCGCGCACGGCGCTGGTGCTGCGCAGCGCCCGGGCGCAGGCGCAATTGCCCGATAAATCGACCCTGGCCGCACAGCTCGACCTGCAGTCCGATACCGCCCAGGGCGCGGGCCGCGAGCGCATCGCGGGCACGATCAGCGCCCAACGCCTGGATCTGTCGCCCTGGCTGGGCAAGGACATACCGCCCGCGCTACTGACGGTGCGCGGCGACGTGCAAGCCGACATCGAGAACCTGAGCCAGCTGCGCCATGCCGCGGTGGACTTGCGCTTCGAGGAGGGCACGCGCTGGAACAAGCAGCCCCTGACCGGTGCGCTCAAGGCCCAGGTGGATATCGCCGCGCCAGCCAATACGCCGGCCTCTGCCGCCGTGCCCACCGATGCCGCCGCTGCCGATGCCGATCCCCTCGCCGGGCTGCGTATCCACGGCCTGGACGTGGATCTGAAACTGGGCCGCAACCGGATCCAGGCCAAGGGCGAGCTGGACGCCCTGGACGGCGCGCTGTCGCTGGACGCTCAGGCGCCCCAACTGGACGCGTTCTGGCCCGGCATCCCCGGAGGAGCGGAATTGAAGGGCAAGCTGGCGGGCACGCTGGCCGCGCATCGCGGCGAGCTTGCTGCCGGCTACACACCGCCCAAGCCGCGTCCAGGCATATTGGGTGAGGCCCCCGCCAAGGCCAGCATCGTCTTTGCCGGCTCCTGGGGCAAGGGGCCGGCCGGCACGCCGGACGCCGCCCTGCCAGGATGGCGCGGCACGTTTTCGCGGCTGACGGCGGAGACCGCCGGCTTCACCGTGGCCGTGGACCGGCCGGTCACGCTGGCTTTCGTGCCGTCCGCCGTGGAACCGCAATGGCAGTGGCAGGTGGGGCAGACGGCGCTGAGCCTGACCCTGCCAGGCAAGGAGCGCGTGGTTCTGGCGCACCGGGGTTCGCGCGGCGGCGGCAAGCGTTGGGAAACCGCTGGCCAGGCCGACAATCTGGTGATCACGGCCGCCATGGCGCGCCAGGTGATCGGCGCGGTCGATCCCGAGGCCGCGGCCAAGCTGGGCAAGCGGCCCAGCCGCGTGAACGCGATGGTGCCGGAGGGCCAGCGCCGCATCTCGCTGGACGTGCTGTGGGACCTGAAGTTCGATGGCCGGCTGGGCGGCAAGGCGCGGATTGCGCGCCGCGAGGGCGACCTGCTGATACCGGGCGATCCTCCCATCCCGCTGGGCCTGAGGGCGCTGGTGCTGGATCTGACCGCCACGCCGACCTCCGCCAATGCCAGCCGCCTGGATGCCAAGGTCAATCTGGCCACCGACAAGATGGGCGTCATCAATGGCACCGGCACCGCCGTGCTGGTGGTGGACGCCAAGGGCGGCATGGCCTTGGATCCGCGCCAGCCGCTGCGCGCCAAGCTGGACGCGGACATCGCCGATCTGGCCTGGGTCAGCCTGTTCGTGGGCGACTCGATGGAGGTGGGCGGCTCGGTCAAGGCCAATCTGGAAGCCCAGGGCACGTTGGCGGGCAAATGGTCGGCCAGCGGCAACATCCGGGGCGACAAGCTGCGCGTGGTGCGCATCGACGACGGCGTGCGGCTGATCGACGGCACCTTGTCCGCGCGCCTGGACGGCGACCGGGTGGTGCTGGAGAGCCTGCGCTTCCCGGCTTCGCTGCGCGTGATGCCGGCCGAGTGGCGCACCAAGGAGTGGATCACCACCAATCCCGAGGCCAAGGGCGGCTATGCCGAGGCCAAGGGGCAGTGGAACTTCATCGACGGCGGCGGCGACATCCGGCTGACCTTGTACCGTTTCCCGGCGCTGCAGCGCTCGGACCGCTACGCCATGGTGTCCGGCGTCATCGACTTGAAGGCGGCCATGCCGCGCATCGACATCGTGGGCGACCTGAAGGCGGACGCGGG
>JALDYL010000200.1:0-8089 GCA_032153965.1 Achromobacter sp.
TGGTGGATGCCTATCAGTTCGTCGGCATCCATCCCGACAGCGCCATCCAGACCTTCCTGGAAGACATCGCCAGCGGCCTGGGCAAGCGCATCTGCCAGCGCGTGCATGTGGGCAGCTTCGAGGCCGTGTGCCGCATGGTGGAGGCGGGCGCGGGGATCGCGGTGGTGCCGCGCGCCTGCGCCGCGCGCTACAGCCGTCCGGACGCGCTGCACGTGCTTAAGCTGGACGATCCCTGGGCCTTGCGCGATCGCCTGCTGTGCCGCCAGCGCGGCCGCGATCTGCCCAGTTTCGCGGAATGCTTCATCGAGCACGTGCAGCGCGCCGCGCGCGGCCTGTAGCGCGTCCCGAAGAGGGGCTTTTGCAAATATGTAGCAGCGCCTGCTCCGGTTCGGAAAATAATAAAAAAGGCGTCAGGCAGCAGTCCTAGAGCTTGGCCGCCCATAAAACCGAGAACCAGGAGACTGCCGTGACCGATCTACTACGCCGCCGCGCCATGGCGGGGCTGGGCGCCGCATGCGCCGCCGCCGCGCTGCCCGCGCTGTTCCCCAAACAAGCTCGCGCCGCCGCCTGGCCGGCGCATGCCGTGAACTTCATCGTGCCGTTTCCCGCCGGCGGACCCGTGGACACGACCGCGCGCTTCACCACGCAGCCCTTGGGCCAGCTATGGTCGGTGCCCACGGTGGTGGACAACAAGTCGGGCGCCGGCGGCATCGTGGGCGCGCAGTTCGCGGCCAAGTCCGAGCCCGATGGCTACAACTACTTCTTCGCGTCCATCCACCATGCGGTGCTGCCCAGCCTGCGCGGCAATCTGAGCTACGACATTACGCGCGACTTTGTGCCGGTCGGCATGGCGGCGGTGTTCCCCATCGTGCTGGTGGTGAACGCGACGCTGCCGGTGAATTCGGTGGGCGAATTGATAGCCTATGCGAAAGCCAACCCAGGCAAGCTGTCGTTCAGCTCGTCGGGCACGGGCGGCGGCACGCATCTGGCCGGTGAACTGTTCAACGCCATGGCCGGCGTGCGCATCCAGCACGTGCCCTACCGCGGCAGCGCGCCGGCCATGCAGGACCTGCTGGGCGGCCAGGTTCAGGTGATGTTTGCCGACGGTCCTTCCGCCGTGCCGCATCTGAAGGGCGGCAAGGTGCGCGCGCTGGGCGTGGGCAACCCCGCGCGTTCCAGCATGCTGCCCGATGTGCCGACCATCGCCGAGTCCGGCCTGCCCGGCTACGAGGCGTACTCCTGGAGCGGCGTAATGGCGCCCAAGAGGACGCCGCCCGACATCGTCAAGCGCGTGAACGCAGACTTGGTGAAAGTGCTGTCGGATGCGGCCACCGCGCAAAGCATGATCGCGGCGGGCGCCGAGCCCAAACCCGGCACTCCTGAACAGTTCGGCGAATTCGTGCGCGATGAAATCGCGAAATGGCGCGACGTCATCAAGACGGCCAACATCAAGCTGGATTAATGCCGGCGCAGCGCTTCGCGCGCGGCGCGGTACTCGGATTCCAGCTGATCCACCAGCATCGCGGCAGGCAGGATTTCCTGCGCCGCGCCCACGCCCTGGCCTGCGCTCCACACATCCTTCCAGGCCTTGGGCCGCGAGTTCTTGTCCATGTTCGCGGGCGGGGCCACGCCGTTCCTGGCGAGCTCCAGGGGATCCAGGCCGACGGCCTGGATGCTGGCCGACAGGTAGTTCGCGGGCACGCCGGAGAAGTAGGGCGTATAGGTCACGTCCGCCGCCTGCGCCTGCAGCACCATTTCGCGATAGGCGTCGCCGGCCAGCGATTCCTGCGTGGCGATGAAACGCGTGCCCATGTAAGCGAAGTCGCAGCCCAGTATCTGTGCAGCAAGAATGTCCTTGCCGTGGCTGATGCAGCCGGACAGCGCCAGCGGACCGTCGTAGAAGGCGCGGATCTCGTTGACCAGCGCGAATGGACTGACCTGCCCCGCATGGCCGCCTGCGCCCGCCGCCACCAGGATCAGGCCGTCGGCGCCGGCCTCCAGCGCGCGCTTGGCATGGCGCACGTTGGTGACGTCATGGAACACCAGCCCGCCGTAGCGGTGCGCGGCGGCGACCACCGCTTCCGGCGCATGCAGCGATGTGATGATGAGCGGCACCCGCCGCTCGGCGCAGATGGCCAGATCGCCCTGCCAGCGCGGATTGCTGGGGTGGACGATCAGGTTGACGCCATAGGGCGCGATCTTGGCCTTTGGCGCGGCCAGGCGTTTCGCAGCCAGGCCGTCTTCAATGCGGGTGATCCAGTCGTGCAGCTGTTCTTGTGGACGGGCGTTGAGCGAAGGGAAGGTGCCGATGATCCCCGCCGCGCATTGCGCCACCACCAGGTCCGGTCCGGAGACCAGGAACATGGGGGCGCCGATGACGGGCAGGCGGGTCTGGGCGTGCAGCGCGGGCAGGGGATTCATCTGGATGCTCCGGTAGTACTCAATTGGCCTGGATGTTGGCGCTCTGGATGACGTCGGACCACAAGGCGTATTCACGCTCGATGCGCGATTGCAGCGCCTTGGAGTCGCCGGTGTTGATGGTGTAGCCGCCGTCGATCATGGCCTGGCGGAAGGCGGGATCGCTGGAGACTTCGTTCAGCGCGCGGGTCAGGCGGGCCGCCACGGCATCGGGCAGTTTCTTCGGGCCCACCAGCGCGTACCAGCCCACCACTTCATAGTCCTTCATGCCGGCTTCGACCATGGTGGGGACGTCGGGCAGTTCAGGGTTGCGGGTCTTGGAGGTGACCGCCAGGGCGCGCGCCTTGCCGCTCTTGACGAAGGGGATGGCGGTGCTGGTGATGTCGAACATGAAGGTGATCTTGCCGCTGATCACATCGACCATGGCGGGCGAGTTGCCGCGATAGGGCACATGCAGCATGGGCGCGCCGGCCTGCTTTTTCAGCAGCTCGGCCGACAGGTGGTTGGACGCGCCGATGCCGGCGGAACCGAAGGACACGGCATCGGGATGAGCCCGGGCGTAGGTCACTAGTTCGCTGACGTTCTTGGCGGGAATCTGCGGACCGATCAGCAGGACGTTGGCGTAGTCCACTACCAGCCCGATCAGCGAGAAGTCCTTGCGCGGATCGAACAGCGTGCTGCGCTGTACCAGCGGCGACATGGTGAGGGTGGGGCTGGCGGCGAAGCCCAGCATGTAGCCGTCGGGCGCGGCCTTGGCGGTGGCGTCCGAGGCGATCATGCCGCTGGCGCCGGCGCGGTTCTCCACCACTACGGACTGGCCCAGCTTGTCGCCCAGGTACTTGGCGAAGACGCGGGCGGTGGTGTCCACGGGGCCGCCGGGGGCATAGCCCACCAGCAGCCGGATGGGGCGTTCGGGATAGGCGTCGGCCCAGGCGCTTGAGGCCGTGGCGAGCGCCGTCGCGGCGGCGGCCGCGGCGAGTAGGGTCTTGATGTTCACGCTGGTTGTCTCCTTGTGGTTGAGTGGCGGGTCGCGCAGCGGAACAGCAGGCCGCGGCTACGCCAGCCTTTCTTTCAGCGGCTGCTTGAGGATCTTGCCGCTGACGGTGGTGGGAATGGTGTCGATGGGGATGATGCGGGCGGGCCGCTTGTACGGCGCCAGTTGCGCGCGCAGATGCAGCATCAGCAGGTTGGTGTCCACCGTGGCGCCGGGCAGGGGCTCGACGAAGGCGATGACTTCTTCGTTCTGGTCGGCGGTGGCGCGGCCCACCACGGCCGACAGGCGCACGCCGGGGAACGCGTTGATGACGGATTCGACTTCCAGCGGATAGACGTTGAAGCCCGAGCGGATGATCAGGTCCTTGGAACGCCCCGCAATGAACAGCGCGCCGTGCTCGTCGACATAGCCGATGTCGCCGGTATTGAGCCAGCCGCCGGGCAGCAGCGCCTGCGCGGTCTGTTCGGGATTGCGGTAGTAGCCCAGCATGACGCCCGGGCCGCGGATCAGGATGTCGCCGCGTTCGCCGGGCGCGGGCGCGCCGTTGTCGGGGTTGCCGATGCGCATCTCCACGCCTTCGACCGCATGTCCGGCCGAACAGTCGTTGCGCGGCGCGTCGATGCGCGTGACGAACATGGAGCCCGCATATTCGGTGATGCCGTAGCCGTGGTGCATGGCCACGCCGAAATAGCGCTCGGCATCGCGCTTGAGCGTGGGGTCCAGCGCGGCGCCGCCCGTATACAGGTAGCGCAGGGCCGGCGCCCGCAGCTCCGCGCGCGGCGGCGCCACGGCCATCATGCGGCTGAACATGGTCGGCACGCCCTGCAGGATGCTGACGCCTGGATGCGCCAGGGCCTTGAAGGCGTCGGCGGCGTCGAAGCGGCTGCGCAGCACCAGGCTGGCGCCGGCGTGCACCGTGGCCATCAGCACCGTGGCGATGCCGAAGATGTGCGACATCGGCAGCGCGGCGTAGCCGATGTCCTGCGGCGTCAGGCGGCGCGAGGCCGCGGATACGCGCGCGAAATGCAGCAGGCCGCGATGCGGCACCAGGACGCCCTTGGGCGCGCCCGTGGTGCCGGACGTGTAGATCACGGTGGCGACTTCGGCGGCTGAATCGCCGGCCTCGGCTTGCGTGGGGCTTTCCGCCCGCGCAGCCTGCACGCCCGGCCCCCAGATGTCGGGATCGGCGTCGGTGGCGCCGGCGTGCTCGGCATGCTCCGCGGCTGCGGGCGAGATGCCGCTGGTGTAGAGCAGCAGCTCGGGTTGCGCATGGAGGCGGATGGCGTCGATCTCGCGCGTGGACAGGCGCGCGTTCACGCCCACCGGCCAGGCCCCGGCCACGCTGCAGGCAAACAGCGCCGCGAGCATGGCAGCGCAGTTTTCGCCCGCGATCAGCACGCGGTGTCCGGGGCGCACGCCCTGTTGTTCCAGCCACGCGGCCGCGGCCTGCACGCGCCGCCAGAACTGCGCGTAGCTCAATTTGCCGCCGCCTTCCTCGTGCAGGAAGGTGGCGTCGGGCCGCTGGCCGGCTTGCTGCGCCAGCAGTTGATGGATGCGGGTAAGAGGGGCTGCCGGGGACATGGTTGCGTCGGTCAAAGCGTGGCCTGGGTGCCCAGGATTGCGGTGGATTGGCTGGACAGGGTGCCGCCGTTGCCGTGCACCAGGGCCAGGTGCGCATCGGCAATCTGACGCACGCCACATTCGCGGCGCAGTTGCCGGACGGCCTCGATCATGATGAAGACGCCGTACATGCCGGGGTGCACGCAGCACAGCCCGCCGCCGTTGGTGTTGACCGGCAGCGTGCCGCCCGGTGCGATGGCGCCATTGGCGATGAAGTCCTTGCTTTCGCCCTTGGCGCAGAAGCCCAGGTCTTCAAGGAACAGCAGGGTGTTGATGGTGAAGGCGTCGTACAGCTCCACCACGTCGATGTCCCTGGGCGTCACGCCGGCCATGGCGAACGCGCGCTTGCCGGATTCGGCGGCGGCGGTCACGGTCAGGTCTTCCATGGACGATATCTGGCGGTTCCAGACCGCGGTGGCGTTGCCCAGCACGTAGACCGGCGGGCGCGGCAGGTCGCGGGCGCGCTCGGCGCGCACCAGCACGTAGGCGCCGGCGCCATCGGTGACCACGCAGCAGTCGCGCACACTCAGGGGATCGGACACCATGCGGGCCGAGAGGATCTGGTCCAGCGTGGCCGGTTCGCGCAATTGCGCTTCGGGATTCAGCTGGGCCCATTGGTTGGCGGCCAGCGCCACCTGCGCCAGATGCTCGCGGCGCGTGCCGTACTGGTGCATGTGGCGCGCTGCCGCCAGCGCGTAGGACGACAAGGGGCTCAGCGGCTCGTAGGGCGTTTCGTAGGGCTGCGGATCGAACTGCTTGCGCACCCGGCCGATCTCGGCGCGGCTCAAGGTAGAAGTGCGCTGCGTGCTGCCGTAGCAGACCAGTACCGCGTTGCACTGGCCGGAGGCGAGCGCATGCAGCGCGGGCAGCAGGTGCGCGACGAAGCTGGAGCCGCCCAGCATGGTGCTGTCGATGAAGCTGGGGCGGATGCCCAGATGTTCGATCACCGGCATGGCCCACATGGGCGCGGCCACGCTGGCGGTGCAGATGCCGTCGATGTCGCGCATGCTGAGGCCGGCATCCGCCACCGCGCGCTGCGCGGCCTGCACCAGGATTTCCATTTCGGTATGGCCCGCGGCCTGGCCCAGGCCCGCGTGGCCCACGCCGGCCACCGCCACGGCGCCGCGCAGATCGTTCAGCGTCATTGCGCCTCCTTGTTGGGTACGAAGACCAGGAGGCCGTGGCCATCCTGCTGCGCCACCTGCGCGCGCACCGCCATGCCGATATGCACGGCATCTGGCGCCACGCCTTCCACGCGGCTCATCAGCCTCACGCCTTCCCGCAGATCGATCAGCGCCACGTTGTAATCGCCGCCCGCCTCGGGCTTGCGGCGCACCACGGTGGTGGAATAGACCTCGCCGCGTCCGTCGGGCGCGGTCCAGGCGAGTTTGTCCGCGCCGCAATGCGGGCAGAGCATGCGGGGGTAGAACACCGCGCGGTCGCAGCCGGCGCAATGCTGGATGAGGAAGCGGCCTTGGTCCAGCGCCTGCCGGTATTGCGCCTCTACGCCTTGCGGCGCGGCGGCCTGCTGATCGGGAACGGTCATGATGCCTACGGGTTCCAGTGGATGACGCTTGCAAGTGTCGGCACTGGCGGCGGGTTCGGCCATTCTTCATTGCTGAAGCTGGCCTTCCGCCGGCCCGTAGTGGGGCGCCCTATGTCCTGCGCGAAGCCCGTCTTCGGAAGAGGCAGATTGTCCGGCGTGCCGGGCCGTGGCTAGATACCGGAAAAGGAGCCCGACCATGAATCTGACCTGGACGCCGCAGGAGCGGCTCTTCCGCGAAGAAGTGCGAGCCTTCGCCACGGACAAGCTGCCGCAGGACATACGCGACAAGGTGCTGCGGCACCAGCGGCTGGAGCGCGACGACTACGTGCGCTGGCACAACATCCTGGCCGACCAGGGTTGGGGCGCGCCGAACTGGCCCGTCGAGCATGGCGGCACCGGCTGGAACGCATTGCAGCGGCTGATCTTCGAGGTGGAATGCTTCAAGGCCGGCGCGCCGCGCCTGTTGCCCTTCGGCCTGTCCATGATCGGTCCGGTCCTGATGAAGTACGGCAGCGCCGAGCAGCAGGCGCGCCTTCTGCCGCGCATCATCCGCGTAGAGGACTGGTGGTGCCAGGGCTATTCCGAGCCGGGCTCCGGTTCCGACCTGGCCTCGCTCTCGACCCGCGCGGTGCGCGATGGCAACGAATACATCGTCAACGGCCAGAAGACCTGGACCACGCTGGCCCAGTACGCCGACTGGATGTTCTGCCTGGTCCGCACCGACCCCGAGGCCCGCGCCCAGCGCGGCATTTCGATGCTGCTGCTGGACATGCGTACGCCGGGCGTGACCGTGCGGCCCATCCGCACGCTGGACGGCGGACATGACGTGAACGAGGTCTGGCTGGAAAACGTGCGCGTGCCGGTGGCCAACCTGGTAGGCGTGGAGAACCAGGGCTGGACCTTAGCCAAGTACCTGCTGGGCCACGAGCGCACCGGCATCGCCGGCCTGGGCCATTGCCACCGCGAACTGGGCGTGCTCAAGCAGATGGCCGCGCAGGCGCAGTCCCGGGGCAGGCCACTGCTGGCGGACAGCCGGTACCGCGACCGCATTTCGCGCATCGAGGTGGACATCATGGCGCTGGAAATGCTGCTGCTGCGCGTGGCCTCCAGTAATGACGGCACGCCGGGGCCGGAAGCCTCCGTGCTGAAGATCCGCGGCTCCGAGATCCAGCAGGACCTGGCCATGCTGCAGATGGAGGTGGCGGGGCCGGACGCCTGGCCCTATGACCCCGATTGGCTGCAGGCAGGTCACGGATACAGCGGTCCGGGGCCTGAGCTTGCGGCCGCGGCCGGCGCGGGCTATGCCGACATGCGCAAGACCTCGATCTACGGCGGCACCACCGAAGTGCAGAAGGGCATCATCGCCCGCCTGGTGCTGGGCCTGTAGGCCCGGTCTCGCGCAACCCGACAGGAAGACGACGCATGGATTTCATCTATACCGAAGAACAGCGCATGTTGGCCGACAGCTTGCGGCGCCTGGTGGACCAGGAATGGACGCACCCGCGCCGCCG
>JALDYL010000201.1:0-8062 GCA_032153965.1 Achromobacter sp.
TGGATAACCTCACCAAACAGTACGGCAACGCCGCCGCGATCCATGGCGTGAGCTTCACGGTTCCCGCCGGCAGCTTCACGGTTCTGCTGGGTCCGTCCGGCTGCGGCAAATCCACCACCTTGCGCATGATTGCCGGGCTGGACACGCCGACCTCGGGCACGATCCACATCGGCGACCGCGACGTCACGCAGCTGCCGCCCGCCAAGCGCCGCATCTCCATGGTGTTCCAGTCGTACGCGCTGTTTCCGCACCTGTCGGTGCGCGAGAACATCCTGTTCGGCCTCAAGGTGCGCAAGGAACCGGCCCGCGACTACGACCGCCGCCTGCAACGCGTGGCGGGCCTGTTGGGCCTGAGCCATCTGCTCGACCGCAAGCCCTCGCAGCTATCCGGCGGACAGCAGCAGCGCGTGGCGCTGGGCCGCGCCGTGATTTCCGAAGCGCCGGTCTGCCTGATGGACGAACCGCTGTCCAACCTGGACGCGCAGCTGCGCCATGAAATGCGCCGCGAGATCCGCGCCCTGCAGCAGGACCTGGGCATCACCATGGTCTACGTCACGCACGACCAGACCGAGGCCATGAGCATGGCCGACCAGGTGGTGCTGCTGCGCGGCGGCAAGATCGAACAGCACGACACGCCGGACGCCTTATACGCGCGTCCAGCCACCGAATTCGCGGCGCGCTTCATCGGCACGCCGCCCATGAATCTGATCGGCCTGACCTCCGCGCAAGGCGCCACGGTCATCGCCGGCACGCAGAGCCGAGCCATCGCCGGCGCCCCCGCCGGCGCCGTGAAGCTGGGCGTGCGCCCGGAGCACATCCGCATCGAGGCCAACGGCATTCCCGCCAGCGTGGAAAGCGTGGAGTACTTCGGCGCGGATTCCATCGTGGTCTGCCGCGTGGGCGACACCAGCGGCGTGGCCGTGCGCGTGGGCGGCCATCTGCGCGCCAGCGCGGGCGAGACACTGGGCCTGTCCTGGCAGGATAGCCAGCAGCACTTCTTTGCCGCCGATTCGGCGGTCATCAACTCCGCCGGCCGCTAGGGCCTGTACACAGCAAAGGAAACCAACATGCGTCGCATCGTACTGAAAACCTTGGCCGCCAGCCTGGCCGCCGCCTGCCTGTCGCTGCCCGCCCAGGCGCAGAACAAGCCCGTCGAGGTGGAGTTCTATTACCCCGTCGCGGTTGGCGGCCCGATCACCAAGATCGTCGACGACATGGTGGCGGATTTCCAGAAGGAAAATCCCGACATCAAGATCAAGCCGATCTACGCCGGCTCCTATCAAGATTCCATCGCCAAGGCCCTGACCGCGCTCAAGGGCGGCACGCCGCCGCAGCTGGCGGTGCTGCTGTCCACCGACATGTTCACGCTGATCGACGAGGACGCCATCGTTCCGATCGACAGCCTGGCCAAGAGCGACGCCGACAAGAAGTGGCTGGGCGGCTTCTATGACGCCTTCATGCAGAACAGCCGCAGCGGCGGCCATACCTGGGGCGTGCCGTTCCAGCGTTCGACCATCGTCATGTACTACAACAAGGACCTGTTCAAGGCCGCCGGGCTGGATCCCGAACGCGCGCCGGCCACCTGGGCCGAACTGGTTGAGTACGGCAAGAAACTGACCAAGCAGGACGCCTCGGGCAACACCACGCAGTGGGGCATCGAAATTCCGTCGGGCGGCGCGTTCGCCTACTGGCTGTTCCAGGCGCTGACCACGCCCAACGGCGCGATCCTGATGAACGAGGCCGGCAACGAGGTCTACCTGGACAAGCCGGCCGTGGTGGAAGCCGCCCAGTTCTGGCGCGACCTGTCGGCCAAGCACAAGATCATGCCGACCGGCACGATCGACTGGGGCACCACGCCCAAGGACTTCCTGGAAAAGAAGGCCGCCATCGTCTGGACCACCACGGGCAACCTGACCAACATCCGCAAGAACGCCGACTTCCCGTTCGGCGTGGCCATGATGCCGCAGCAAAAGCGCGGCGGCAGCCCGACCGGCGGCGGCAACTTCTACATCTTCAAGAGCGGTACGCCAGCACAGCAGCAGGCCGCGCTGAAGTTCGCGCAATGGGTCACCACGCCCGAACGCGCCGCCGACTGGAGCATCGCCACGGGCTACGTGGCCGTGACGCCGGCCGCCTGGCAGACCGAAAAGATGAAGAAGTACGCGCAGGAAGTGCCGGCCGCCGCGGTCGCGCGCGACCAGCTGGAAGTCAGCGTGGCGGAGTTCTCCACGCATGAAAACCAGCGCGTCACCAAGACCCTGAACGACGCCCTGCAAGCCGCGCTGACGGGTTCCAAGACGCCGCAGCAGGCCCTGACCGACGCGCAACGCGAGGCCGACCGCATACTGCGTCCCTACAAGTAAGCCGACAAGCACGATGAGCCGCTCTTTAAACGCGCTGTACGGCTGGCTGCTGTTGCTGCCAGCCCTCGTGCTGCTCGCCGCCTTCACGCATTACCCGGCGGTGGCGACGCTATGGCATAGCTTTTTCTCCACCCCCAAGGGCGCGCGCCCCGCGCGCTTCGTGGGGCTGGACAACTACGCCGTCATGCGCGACGACCCGGTGTTCTGGCAGTCGCTGTGGAACAACCTGTGGTTCGCGCTGGGCACCATTCCCACGTCCATCGGCATCGCGCTGATCATGGCGCTGTGGGTCAACCGCAACCTGAGCGGGCGCGGCTTCCTGCGCATGGCCTACTTCACGCCCACGGTGCTGCCCATGGTGGCGGTGGCCAACATCTGGCTGTTCTTCTACACGCCGCAGTACGGGCTGATCGCCCAGGTGATGCAATTGTTCGGCGCAACGGGCCCCAACTGGCTGGGCAACCGCGAAACCGCGCTACCCGCGCTGATGCTGGTGACCGTCTGGAAGGAAGCCGGCTTCTTCATGATCTTCTACCTGGCCGCTCTGCAAACGGTATCGCCATCGCTGCGCGAGGCCGCCATGCTGGAAGGCGCGTCGCGCTGGCAGTATTTCCGCCGCATTCTGTGGCCGCTGCTGATGCCCACCACGCTCTTCGTGCTGATCAATGCCCTGATCAACGCGTTCCGGCTGGTGGACCACGTGGTGGTCATGACGCGAGGCGGGCCGGATAACGCCAGCACGCTGCTGCTGTACTACATCTACCAGGTGGGTTTCAGTTTCTGGGACACGGCTTACGCCGCCACGCTGACCGTCGTGTTGCTGGTGGTGCTGGCGCTGACCGCGCTGGTCAAATTCCGCTGGCTGGACCGCAGGACGCACTATCAATGAAAGACAAGCTCGATACCCTGGGCGCCTGGGCGCTCGGCCTGCTGTGGATCCTGCCCCTGGCCTATGCCATGTGGGCGGCGTTCCATCCGCCCGCCTACGCCACCCGCTTCGATCTGTTCGCGCCGCTGACGCTGGACAACTTTGTGCGCGCCTGGCACGCCGCGCCGTTCCCGCGCTATTTCCTCAACACCTTCCTGCTGGTCACCATGGTGCTGGCGGCGCAACTGGTGCTGTCGACCCTGGCCGGCTATGCCTTCGCGCGCTTCGAGTTCCGCGGCCGCGATTTCGTCTTCATGCTGGTGCTGCTGCAGCTGATGATCATGCCGGACGTGCTGCTGGTGGAAAACTACCGCTCCATGAGCCAGCTGGGCATCCGCGACACGGTGTTCGCCATCGGCCTGCCTTACTTCGCGTCGGCCTTCGGCATCTTCCTGCTGCGCCAGACCTTCAAGACGGTGCCGCGCGAACTGGAAGAGGCCGCCCGCATGGAGGGCGCCAACGCCCTGCAGGTGCTGTGGAAGGTGTATGTGCCGCTGGCCAAGCCGATCTACGTGGCCTACGGGCTGGTGTCGGTCAGCCACCACTGGAACAACTTCCTGTGGCCGCTGATCATCACCAACTCGGTCGAATCGCGGCCGTTGACGGTGGGCCTGCAGGTGTTCTCGTCGACCGACCAGGGCATCGATTGGTCGGTCATCACTGCCGCCACGCTGATGTCGGCCGCGCCGCTCCTGATCGCCTTCCTGCTGTTCCAGCGCCAGTTCGTGCAGTCGTTCATGCGCGCCGGCATCCGCTAGGACGCTGATTGCTCAGTAGCCCACCGTCAGCCCAGGCAAATCCACGGTGATGCGCGGGCGCTCCAGCGCCAGCGCCAGGTGCTCCGCGAACTCGCGGGCCTCTTTTTCGTCGGAGGACAGGGTGTCGTAGCCCAGCGCGTCGGCCACGCCCAGCACCTTGTCCAGCAGCAGGACCTTGCCGCTGGGACGCAGCGGCTCGCAGCCCAGCGTTTCCCAGGCGCTGTCGAACCAGTCGCGCGCGTCGCTCTGGCGCTGCGGCGAGGGCTCGACGCTGGCCGAGAGGTCGAGCGAACGGCGGGAATCGAAAACGATGGTGATGTCGCTGCGCATGGTTATGGTTCCTTGGGGTGGCGTCAGGCGAGTAGGGTAGGCAAAAAACGCCGGGCAGATTGTCTGCCCGGCGACATTGGGTTCGCCGGCTTACCAGCCGCGCGACACCTCCCAGGTGACTTCGGCATTTGCCGCCAAGGATTGGCGCATCATGTCCAGCAGCGGGAAGGCGCGCTCCTTCAGGCCCACCATGCGGGCCATGGGCGAAGCCGGCGCCTTGTCCTCGTCTTCTTCGTCGCTGGTGTCATGGGAACTCTGGTAGTCGTCGATGGCGCGCTCGATGCCGCTGATGGCCGGTCCCAGCTGCTCGACAGTGAAAACACCGCGCTCCGGGATCTTGTCCTTGAAGGACTTGCCGGCCGCCAGCAGCAGCGCGCCGGCATGGTCGGTCAGCATCAGAACCTCGGCCACGACCTTGGAATGAAAGGTGATCAGCATATTCCAGTCTCCCACATTGATTACTTACATACACTACCGCAACACCAGGGGGACTGCCAACTGGCCTGGGGCAGCATGTCGGGCGACCGGCGCCATGCGTCCCCCGGACCCGTCTTTGCAGCGTTCCCGCCTGGGGCGCAGGTCTGTCCAATGTCCAAATCAAGCTATGATTCAGGAGATTCCCGTGAC
Organism: Achromobacter sp.; assembly: GCA_032153965.1. Taxonomy (GTDB): domain Bacteria; phylum Pseudomonadota; class Gammaproteobacteria; order Burkholderiales; family Burkholderiaceae_B; genus Achromobacter. The sequence continues at coordinate 5,007 of JALDYL010000201.1, forward strand.
AGCGGGACCTGACGCGGCCATGAATCCGGCACGCGCGGTCCGCCCGGCTACGCCGCCTCCTGTCCGCTCCGTCCGACAGGCCCGGCCTGTGCGGGCGCGTCCGTCACTAACTCAGAACTTCTCCAGACGCCCATGCTCCTCGAGCAACAAAAACAGCTTATCTCCCTGATCCAGGCCGCCGTCGCGCAAAGCCTGCCCGACGCCCTGGCAAATGTGCTGCTGGAGCGCCCCAAGGTTGCCGCCCACGGCGACGTCGCCACCAACGTGGCCATGCAGCTGGCCAAGCCGGCCCGCCGCAACCCGCGCGAACTGGCCCAGGCCATCGTCGATGCCCTGATGGCGCAGCCCGGCGCCGCCGGCCTGATCGAGTCCGCTGAAATCGCCGGGCCGGGCTTCATCAACCTGCGCATCACCGCCGCCGCGCGCCAGGCCGTCATCGCCGCCGTGGCCGAGCAGGGCGCCGCCTTCGGCCGCGCGCCGCGCAATGGCGAAAAGATCCTGGTCGAATTCGTGTCGGCCAACCCCACCGGCCCGCTGCACGTGGGCCATGCCCGCCAGGCCGCGCTGGGCGACGCCCTCTGCCGCCTGTACGACGCCATCGGCTGGGACGTCACCCGCGAGTTCTATTACAACGACGCCGGCAACCAGATCCAGAACCTGGCCATCAGCGTGCAGGCCCGCGCCCGCGGCCTGACGACCGAATCGCCCGAATGGCCCGCCGACGGTTACAAGGGCGACTACATCGCCGACATCGCGCGTGACTTCCAGGCCGGCGCGACCGTCCACTCCGATGGCGTGGACGTCACCGCCACGGGCGACATCGACAACCTGGACGACATCCGCGTCTTCGCCGTGGCCTATCTGCGCCGCGAACAAGATCTGGACTTGCAGGCGTTCGGCCTGGCGTTCGACAACTACTACCTGGAAAGCTCGCTGTACACGTCGGGCCGCGTCGAAGCCACCGTCAAGGCGCTGGTTGCCGGCGGCCATACCTATGAAGAGGGCGGCGCGCTCTGGCTGCGCACCACCGAACTGGGCACGGGCGACGACAAAGACCGCGTCATGCGCAAAAGCGAAGGCGGCTACACCTACTTCGTGCCGGACGTGGCCTACCACAAGGCCAAATGGGAGCGGGGCTTTCATCGCGCCGTGAACATCCAGGGCAGCGACCACCACGGCACCGTGGCGCGCGTGCGCGCCGGCCTGCAGGCGCTGGAAGAGGGCATCCCGAAGGACTACCCGTCCTACGTGCTGCACAAGATGGTCAAGGTGATGCGCGGCGGCGAAGAGGTCAAGATCTCCAAGCGCGCCGGCAGCTACGTCACCATGCGCGACCTGATCGACTGGGTGGGCCGCGATGCGGTGCGCTACTTCCTGATCCAGCGCCGCGCCGACACGGAATTCGTGTTCGACGTGGACCTGGCGCTGTCCAAGAGCGACGAAAACCCTGTCTATTACATCCAGTACGCGCACGCCCGCATCTGCTCGGTCATCAACAACGCCGCCATGCCGGCCGCCGACGTGGCCCAGGCCGACGCGGCGCTGCTGACCGCCCCGACCGAATTCGCGTTGATGCAACGCCTGGCCGAATTCCCCAGCGTGGTGGCGCTGGCGGCGCAGGAACTGTCGCCGCACCACATCGCCTTCTGGCTGCGCGACTGCGCCTCGGACTTCCATGCCTGGTACGGCGCCGAGCGCGTGCTGATCGACGACACGGCCCTGAAGCTGGCCCGCCTGCGCCTGGCCTCGACCACGCGCCAGGTGCTGGCCAACGGCCTGGAGCTGATGGGCGTCTCGGCGCCCGAGCGGATGTAACATCGGTTCATGGCAACCAAGCGCAAAACCACCACCCGCCGGTCCTCCGGCGAAAGCGGCAGCACCCTGTACGGCGCGCTGGCCGGCTTGCTCATCGGCCTGATCGTGGCCGCCGTCGTCGCCTTCTACGTCACCAAGGCGCCCGTGCCCTTCGTCGACCGGGCCAGCCGCCAGGGCGACAACGGCAAGCTGCCGGATCCGCGCCAGGCGCCGGACCCCAACGCCGGCCTGTACGGGCGCGATGGCGGCGCCGGCACCCCGTCCACCGGCCCCACCGCCACGGCGCCCGTGCCGCTACCGGGCGCAGGCACGGCCACCGGGCCAGCCACGGGTCCCGCCGCCTCCAAGGGCGACGACACCCCCGCCAAGCTGGACGACCTGGGCGCGCTGATCGCTACCCTGCCCACATCCAAGGCGCCCGCCGTGGCCTCGGCCGCACCGGCCGCCCCCCCCAGCCAGGCGCCCACGCCCATCTCCAAGGCTGCTCCCGCGCCGGCTCCCAAGCCGGCCGCCACCGCATCCGCGGCCAACGGCACGTATTACCTGCAAGCTGGCGCGTTCCGGGGCGAAAACGACGCGGAATCCCTCAAGGCCCGCATCATCCTGCTGGGCCTGCCGGTGGCGGTGCAAAAGGCCGAAGTGAACGGCAAGTCCATCAACCGGGTCAGGGTGGGCCCCTTCGCCCGCCTGGACGACATGAACCGGGCCCGCGGCCGCCTGGGCGAGAACAAAATCGAAACCGCCGTGGTGCGCCAGTAATGCGCGCCGCCGCGTCCGCAAGCATTGAACTTATCCGGCCCCGGGCCTGTCTGTAACTTTTTACTCAGGAACCTCTCATCCATGCTGTCCCCCAAGATAATCCGCATCCTGGCCGCGGCCGCGCTGACCGCCACGGCATTCTTCAGCCCGGCTAGCCACGCGCAAGGCGCGCAGCAGTCCGTCGCCATCAATCCGCCGCTGCCGTCGGACACCCCGGGCAAGATCGAGGTCCTGGAATTCTTCGCCTACACCTGCCCGCACTGCGCCTCCATGGAACCCATGGTTGAAGACTGGGCCAAGACCGCGCCGCCGGACGTGGTGCTCAAGCAGGTTCCGATCGCGTTCAACGCCGGCATGAAGCCGCTGCAACAGCTCTACTACACGCTGCTGGCCCTGGACCGCCCGGACCTGCACCCCAAGGTCTTCACCGCCATCCACGGCGAGCACAAGCGCCTGTTCGACAAGAAGGCGATGGGCGAATG
>JALDYL010000202.1:0-8038 GCA_032153965.1 Achromobacter sp.
GGCGGGTGCATTGCTTGCCCGACTGGATGTGGCGGCGCACGTCGTCGGCGTCGATCGAGTGCTTGACGTAGCGGATGGCCGCGCCGCTTTCACCCGACGAACGCAGCTCGGTGTCCTGGTCGATGGAGAAGTTGGCCGGAGCCTCGTCCTCGGCCAGCCAGCCGGTCATGGCCGAGGCCGGCGACTGCGCCACGTACAGGTTTTCGAGCGGGAAGGGGTCCACGCACTTGGCCAGCAGGCCGATGACTTCGTCGGCCTTGGCCGAGGCGGCCGCATCGATCACCAGCCAATGGTTCTGCGGGTCGATCCAGACGCGGGTGTCGCGGTACACGCTGAAGGCGCGCGGCAGGAGTTCGTCAGTGACGCGCTCCTTGATTTCCTTCATCTGCTTGCGGCCCGGCTTGTAGCCTTGCTGCTCTTCGATTTCCTGGGCGCGGGCCTTGGCAACCTGATTCACCACGGTGCCCGGCAGGAGCTTCTTCTCGGCGCGCAGGCTCAGCAGGATCTGGCCATTGACCACATGGGCCAGGCCGCCGTTTTCACGCGGAGGCACCCAGCCCAGGCTTTGCATTTCGAGGTTGTTGCCGCTTTGGTAGGCATGCCGCGCGAGCGTTTCTTCAAGCTGGTCGCCGACCAGCGTCCACGGCGAGGAGAGGCGATAAATCTTGAGATTCTTGAACCACATGAGCGTCGGCCAAAAGGGTAGATTCTATACGACGCGGCCGCTTTGCCGAAGTGCGGCAATACCGCAGCGCGACGCGACACCTTCTGTCACTGACAGCGGCGGGCCGATGCGCTACTGTCCGCGCAGCAAGTCGAACTGGAGATAAAAAATGAAGATCATCGGCGCCATTCTGATCGTCCTGGGCATTGCCGCCCTGGCCTACAAGGGCTTCAATTACAAGTCCGAGGAGACCGTGCTGCAGATCGGGTCGGTCAAGGCCACCGCCGAGACCGAGAAGTCGGTGGCGATCCCGGCCTGGGCCGGCATCGCGGCCATCGTGGCAGGGGTGGTGGCCATCGGCGTGGGCATGCGCCGCTGATTGCGGGCGGCTCCAGCCGCCCTCAGCAGGATCCTACGAATGGCGACCGAGCGGTCGCCATTCTTGCGTGCGCGGATGCAAAAAAAAGCGGCCCGGCTCATTAAGGGCCGGGCCGGTACGGGAGCACGCAATACCGCGTCATAAAAGGCTCGCGGGGAACGCGGTATCGGTGTCAGAACACTGGCCCTGCAATCGTCCGACAGGGGGATCAATCGTCGGTCGATCTGGCGCAAGGCCGTAATCTGAGCGCTCAGTCTAATGGGCCGGGTCTGACATGGTCCTGAAAGAGCTGGGCCGATCACGCTCGGCTCGCTTGGCCGGCGCGTAATAGGACCAGGCTTATGCTCGGCGGCCCGGAATTGAGGCTCGGCCGATTATCCGTGCGGGGCGAAAAAAATACACTTTTTTCACCTTCCCAAGGTTCGCCGATCCGCATGCCGCGCCCGGCCCACACCCCTACCATTCATCGCGAGTCGAAACATGAAAAAGACAGCTCATTCCCTGGCTGCCATGGCCGCATTTGTGCTGTTGCACTTGTTCCCCAGCAGCAGCAATGCGGCAATTTGCACGAAGCCGTATGTCTATATGCTCAAGGCTCCGGCTACCGTTACGTTCAACTCCGCGGCGGCCGTCGGCAGCACGCTTTGGACCGGCCAGGTTCAAGCGACCGCGAGTACGGGCGACGGCGATTGCGCCGCAGGCCGGTTTACGGTCGAGATGAAGGGAACCGGAGCCCCCCTGACCTGGCCACTCTACGATTCGGGGGTCCCGGGGATCGGCTACCGAATGAGATCCTCCGATCTCTGCCATGGCGGTTGGTGGCCAGGTTCCTGCACTTCCTATTGGGAAGCCGGGCCTGCCGCGCATCGGATGACGATTGAGTTGGTGAAGACCGGGCCGATATCCGCCGGGGGGACCTTGTCGGGCATGTTCGCCGAATGGCGAGCTGAGGGAGAACAGTATCTTCGCTACATGTGGAGCGAGCCCGTGATCGTCAAGCCCAATATCCCGACTTGCTCCTCTGTCACGCCTTCCATACCCGTCCCGCTCGGCAACATTCCCGCCGGCCGCTTTACCGGCATCGGCAGCACGTCGACCTCAGTGGGCTTCACCATTGCGCTGCAGTGCTCTGGGGGCGAGGGCAGTCTTACCTCCAACGTCTATATGACGCTGACGGACCAGACCAACCCCGGCAATCGTTCGGATGCGTTGTCGCTGGCGGACGAGGCAACGGCGAGCGGCGTTGGGATCCAGGTCAAGAACAGTGCCGGTGTCGTCCGTTTCGGCCCGGATTCGGCCGACGTGAACAACCCGAACCGGTGGTACGCAGGGAAAACCGGCAATGGCAGCTTCAATATCCCGATGTCGGCAAGCTATGTACAGACGGAGCCCACGGTCAAGGGCGGTTCCGCCAATGGCAGGGCAACGTTCACGATGAGCTATCAGTAGCCACGCCGTCCAATGCGCAAAAAAAAAGCTCCATACGGAGCTTTTGAAAGGCCGGGCGGGCGCAGCAGTCCCGTCCGGCGGGGGATGGCCGTTTATGCGTTGATGTCGTTGTCCTTGGATTCGCGCACGAACAGCGTGCCGATGACCAGGGTCATGACTGCAATGATGATCGGATACCACAAGCCGTCGTAGATGTTGCCGGTTGCGGCGACCACGGCGAAGGCGACCGGGGGCAGGAAGCCGCCGAACCAGCCGTTGCCGATGTGGTAGGGCAGGCTCATCGACGTGTAGCGGATGCGCGTCGGGAACATTTCCACCAGCATGGCGGCGATCGGGCCGTACACCATGGTCACGTAGAGCACCAGGATGGCCAGCAGCACCACGACCATGACGTTGTTGCTCTGGGCCGGATCAGCCTTGGCAGGGTAGCCGTGGCTGCGGATGGCAGTCGTCAGCGCCTTGTCCAGTTCAGCGGCCTTGGCCTTGAAGTCGGCGGGAGCCATGGTCTTGCCGTCGAACGAGGCGAACTCGTCGTTGCCGATCTTGACCTTGGCGACCGAGCCGGCCGGCGCCGCTTCGTTCTTGTAGTTCACCGAGTTGCGCGCCATGAATGACTTGACCACGTCGCAGGAACTGGTGAAGGACGAAGTGCCCACCGGGTTGAACTGGAACGAGCAGGTGGCGGGGTCCGCGATCACGGTGACCGGGGCCGTGGCCTGGGCCTTTTCCAGCGCCGGGTTGGCGAAGTGCGTGATGCCCTGGAAGATCGGGAAGTACGTGATCGCGGCGATCAGGCAGCCCGCCATGATGATGGGCTTGCGGCCGATCTTGTCGGACAGCGCGCCGAACACCACGAAGAACGGCGTGCCGATCAGGAGCGCGATCGCGATCATGATGTTGGCGGTATTGGCGTCGACCTTCAGCGTCTGCGTCAGGAAGAACAGCGCGTAGAACTGGCCCGTGTACCAGACCACGGCCTGGCCGGCGGTCAGGCCCAGCAGCGCCAGGATCACGACCTTCAGGTTCTTCCATTGGCCGAACGATTCAGCGATCGGCGCCTTGGAACCCTTGCCTTCTTCCTTCATGCGCTTGAAGGTCGGCGATTCGCTCAGTTGCAGGCGGATCCACACCGAGATGCCCAGCAGCACGACCGAGATCAGGAACGGAATGCGCCAGCCCCAGGCTTTGAAGTCGTCTTCGCCCATGACCGTGCGGATGCCCAGAATGACCAGCAGCGACAGGAACAGGCCCAGGGTCGCGGTGGTCTGGATCCAGGACGTGTAGAAGCCGCGGCGGCCATGCGGCGCGTGCTCGGCGACATAGGTCGCCGCGCCGCCGTACTCGCCGCCCAGCGCCAGGCCTTGCAGCAGGCGCAGGACGATCAGGATGGCGGGAGCGGCCAGGCCGATGCTGGCGTAGCTGGGCAGCACGCCCACGAGGAACGTGGACAGGCCCATGATCACGATCGTGACCAGGAAGGTGTACTTGCGTCCGACCAGGTCGCCCAGGCGGCCGAACACCAGCGCGCCGAACGGACGCACGGCGAAACCGGCCGCGAACGCCAGCAGGGCGAAGATGAAGCCCGCGGTGGGGTTCACACCCGAGAAGAAGTGTTGCGCAATGATGGCGGCTAGCGAGCCGTACAGATAGAAGTCGTACCACTCGAAAACCGTGCCCAGCGACGACGCAAAGATGACGCGGCGTTCATCCTTGGTCATCGGGCGCGGATCCGCGGATGGACCGCGGCCTGCCATGGTTGTTGTGCTCATGATGTCTCCTCGGTTTTATGGCCGGCGGTGGTCCGCCGTGCTGCGCCCGCCGCCGGCGAGCCGACATTGAGCTATATGCAACATTGGGGGGTGACGCTGACGAGGTTCTGACGGGATACTTACTTGAATCTGAAAATTGAAACCAGAAGTAACGTTTCCCTGGGGGGCTAGGGATAATCCTAGGAGACGTCAGAGAGGTCTGACAACTCGGCGTAGAGCGGAAAGATGACGCGGATCCGCATGCCGGGCAGGTTCGAATACGTCGTGGGGTGATCGCTGATTTCGACGCGGGCCTGGTGCTTCTGGGCGATCTCCCGCACGATGGCCAGCCCCAGGCCGCTGCCGTCGGACTGGGTGCCCAGCACGCGGTAGAAACGGTCGAATACGCGTTCACGCTCTTCGGGCGGAATGCCGGGGCCGGAATCTTCCACCTCCAGCACCGCGTGTCCGTCCTGGATCTGCGCGCGCACCGTGATGTGGCCGCCGCGCGGCGTGTAGCGCAGCGCGTTGTCCACCAGGTTGTTGAGCAGTTCGGCCAGCAGCAGGGGGTTGCCGTTGATCTCCACCGGGTGGTCGGAGCCTTCGAAGCCCAGGTCGGTGTTCAGAGACAGCGCCTGAGGCGCCCAGTGCATGGCCTGCTCGTAGGCGATGGCGTTGAGGTCCGTGCGGGTCAGGCCGATGGCGCTGGGGTTCTCGGCCCGGGCCAGCAACAGCAGTTGGTTCACCAGGCGCGTGGCGCGTTCGGAACCGGTCACGAGCTGGCGCAGACTGGACTGCATTTCCTCGGGGCTGGCGTCGCGCAGGGCCAGCTCGGCCTGGGTGCGCAGGCCGGCCAACGGCGTCTTCAACTGGTGCGCGGCATCGGCGACGAAGCGGCGCTGCGCCTGCACGTTGGACGAAAGCCGGTCCAGCAGATCATTCATGGCGGCCACCAGGGGCGCGATCTCGGTGGGCGCGGCGCGTTCGTCGATGGGGGAAAGATCGTCTGGCCGGCGGGCCCGCAGGCGCTGCTGCAGCGCATTCAGCGGCGCGACCCCGCGCGACAGCCCGAACCACACCAGCAGCACGGCGATGGGCAGCACCACGAATTGCGGAATGATCACGCCCTTGATGATGTCGTTGGCCAGCTGCGTGCGCTTTTCGACGGTCTCGGCGGCGATCAGCAGCGCGGGCTGCGTATCGGGCAGGTGCAGGTCGACCCAGGTGAACGCCAGCCGGATGCCGAAGCCGCGCAAGGTCGCGTCTTCGTATTGCACTTCGCCGGGGCGCGGCTGGCCGACGGTGGAAGGCAGCGGCAGGGCGCGGTCGCCGCCCAGGTATTCGCCGCGGCTGCCCAGCGCCAGCCAGAACACGCTGTCGGTCTCGTCTGCGTGCAGCACTTCGCGCGCGGTGTTGGTCATCTTCAGCACGGCGCGGCCGTCCTGCGCGTGCACCTGCAGGGTCAGCACGTGGAGATTGTTGGCCAGCGCGCGGTCGTAGGGCACGTTGGCGATGTTCTGCGCCACTACGTAGGTGATGGCCACGCTCATGGGCCACAGCAGGAACAGCGGCGCCAGCATCCAGTCCAGGATCTCGCCCAGCAGGGAGCGTTGCGGCGGCGCGAAGCTCGGGCCCTTGGCCCCCGCCCGCATGACCTCCAGTGCTTCCTGGTTCAGCGCTTCCGGCGGCGCCGCTTCAGCTTGCGAGGTACGCCGCACCCTGGTCCCGCTCAAGACAGTAGCCCAGGCCGCGCACGGTCACGATCTTCACGCCGCTGGGCTCCAGCTTCTTGCGCAGGCGGTGGACGTAGACCTCGATGGCGTTGGTGCTGACCTCCTCGCCCCATTCGCACAGGTGGTCGACCAGCTGGGTCTTGCTGACCATGCGGCCGCTGCGGGTCAGGAGGATCTCGAGCAGGCTGACTTCGCGCGCCGACAGGTCCAGCGTCTGGTCGTCGACCATGGCGACGCGGCCGGTCTGGTCGAACAGCAGGCGGCCGTGCTTGATCATGGTGGCGCCGCCGCCCGCGCCGCGCCGGGTCAGAGCACGCACGCGGGCTTCGAGTTCGGACAGCGCGAACGGCTTGGCCATGTAGTCGTCGGCGCCCAGATCCAGGCCCTTGACGCGCTGTTCGATACTGTCGGCCGCGGTCAGGATCAGCACCGGCAGGGCGGAGTTGCGGGCGCGCAGCCGGCGCAGCACTTCCAGCCCGGCCAACTGCGGCAGGCCGAGGTCCAGGATGAGCAGGTCGAAGGCCTGGGCCGCCAGCGCCGAATCGGCCGCCAACCCGTCGCGCACCGCATCCACGGCATAGCCGTTGTGGCGCAACGAACGGGACAGGCCGTCGGCCAGGATGCTGTCGTCTTCGGCGATCAGGATACGCATGGGCTACAGTGAGAAAAGGCCCCGTGGCGCAAAGGGGACAAAACGCCGGGTTCGTCTGGCATTCTGGCATAGGGCGCCAGGCTTGCCACTCAGGGTATACGTGCAAAACACTGGCACACTGGTTTTATGTACAGTATAATCCGATGCCATAATCTGACCCGTTGCTCAAAGCACCCGCCCAAGCCTGCGGCACTTCCCTAGACACCAGATACGTTACAGACAGGACTCTACATGGACGACAAAACCACCAAGGCCGCCGCATCGGAAAAGGCCAAGGCGCTTGCCGCCGCGCTTTCGCAGATCGAAAAGCAGTTCGGCAAGGGCTCGATCATGCGCTACGGCGACAACGATGTTTCGCATGACATCCAGGTGGTTTCCACGGGCTCCCTGGGGTTGGACATCGCGCTGGGCGTCGGCGGCCTGCCGCGAGGCCGCGTGGTCGAAATCTACGGTCCGGAATCCTCGGGCAAGACCACGCTGACCCTGCAAGTGGTCGCTGAAATGCAAAAGCTGGGCGGCACCTGCGCCTTCGTCGACGCCGAACACGCGCTCGACGTGCAATACGCGTCCAAGCTGGGCGTGAACCTGGCCGACCTGCTGATCTCGCAGCCGGACACCGGCGAGCAGGCCCTGGAAATCACCGATGCGTTGGTGCGCTCCGGTTCGGTTGACCTGATCGTCATCGACTCGGTGGCCGCGCTGGTGCCCAAGGCCGAAATCGAAGGCGAAATGGGCGATTCGCTGCCCGGCCTGCAGGCCCGCCTGATGAGCCAGGCGCTGCGCAAGCTCACCGCCACGATCAAGAAGACCAACTGCATGGTCATCTTCATCAACCAGATCCGCATGAAGATCGGCGTCATGTTCGGCAACCCCGAAACCACCACCGGCGGCAACGCGCTCAAGTTCTACGCCTCCGTGCGCCTGGACATTCGCCGCATCGGCTCCATCAAGAAGGGCGACGAGGTCGTCGGCAACGAAACCCGCGTCAAGGTCGTGAAGAACAAGGTCGCGCCGCCGTTCAAGCAGGCCGAGTTCGACATCATGTACGGCGCCGGCATCTCGCGCGAAGGCGAAATCATTGACCTGGGCGTGGCCGCCAACGTGGTGGACAAGTCCGGCGCCTGGTACAGCTACAACGGCAACCGCATCGGCCAGGGCAAGGACAATGTCCGCGAGTACCTGAAAGAGCACAAGGGACTGGCCATCGAGATCGAGAACCGCGTCCGCGAGAACCAGGGCATCGTCAGCCGCGCAGCCGAATTCGTGCCGACCGCGGAAGACACCGCCGAAGAGTAATCGGATCGCTGGCGGGCCTTGCGCGGCGGATTCAGACCTGCCGCCACCGGCCCGCATATCTTGTCGGGGCAGCCCGAACATGTGCGGCAGGCGCCAGGACGGGCCTGCCGTTATGCA
>JALDYL010000203.1:0-8013 GCA_032153965.1 Achromobacter sp.
TCTGGCCGAATTCCTTGCCCAGCACGTCGGCGATCATGCGGGCGCTGATGTCGGTGGTGCCGCCCGGGGCGTAGCCCACGACCAGCCGCACCGGCTTGGCCGGATAGGCGCCGGCTTGGGCCTGGGCCGTTCCGCTGGCGATGCACGCCAGCAGCGCCGCCGCGCCGGCCAGTTTGGTATGGATCTTCTTCATGTTTCCTCCTGTCGAAAACGGATGGGCGCGCATGAGGATGCGCGCCGTTTTTTTTGTTGTTGTGCGGGCAGTCCTGCCCGGGGCGGCAACGCCGCCCGTGTCAGGCGGCGCCCGCTGGCCGCAAGGGCGCGATCAGGTCCGGCGTGAGGTCGGCCAGCGTCGCGCAGCCGAGCAGCGCCATGTTGGTCGAGATCTCGCTGCGGAATATGTCCGCCACTTTGCGGATGCCAGCGCTGCCGGCCACGGCAGCGCCGAACAATTGGGGCCGGCCGGTGAAGACCATGCGCGCGCCCAGGGCCACGGCCTTGAGCACGTCGGAGCCGCGGCGAAAGCCGCCGTCGACCATGACCGGGAAGCCGGGCGGCAATGCGGCCGCCACGTCGGGCAGCGCCTGTAGCGGCGAAATGCAGCCGTCGAGCTGGCGTCCGCCGTGATTGGACACGATCACGCCGTCGGCCCCCGCCGCGCAGGCCAGGCGCGCATCGTCGGGATGCATCACGCCCTTGAGCACCAGCTTGCCCGGCCAGTTCTCGCGGATCCAGCGGATGTGCTCCCATGACAGCTTGTCGCGTTCACCGCGAAAGCCGTTGGGCGGGTCCTGGGTGATGGGCGGGCCGATGTCCTCGTACAAATTCGAGAACCTGGGGATGCCGCTGCCCAGCAGCGTGCGAAGAAAGACATTGAAGCTCCAGCGCGGATGGCGCATGCCGTCCAGCATGACGCTGGGACTGAGCTTGAAGGGCACGGTGAACGAGAGCTTCTGCAGGTTCTCGCGGTTGGCGCCGACGCAGGTGTCGATGGTCACCACCAGCACCGGGATCTCGGCCTGGCGCAGCCGCGCCAGCAGCTTGGCGATACGCTCGGTATTGCCCGGCAGATAGGCCTGGTACCAGCAGCGCTTGCCAGTGGCTTCTTGCAAGCGTTCCAGCGGCACGCTGGACGCGCCGCTGATGATGAAGGGAATCTCGGCCTGCTGGGCGGCCTGCGCCAGCGCCAGGTCGCACTCATGCATGACGATGGCGGAGAACCCTGTGGGCGCGAACCCCACCGGCATGGCATAGCGCTGGCCGTAGAGTTCGACCTGGCTGCTGCGCTGGTCCACCACGCGCAGGCCGCGCGGCCGAAAACCCACGTCGCCCAGCGCGCGCACGCTCTCGGAGAGCGAGGCGCCGTCCTCGGTGCCGCCGCAGACGTAGCCTTCGACGCAGCGCGGCATGATGCGCCGCGCCTCGCGTTCGAAGTCGCGCACGGACAGGCAGCGGTCCAGACGGCTCATGCAGCCACCGGCGAACCGGCCTGCGCGCCCAGCGCCCGCATGCACGCGGCCAGCGAACGGTCCTGCGTGTCCTGGTACAGCGCCAGCTCGTCCTGCACCTGGGCGCCCAGGGCCTGCTCGAAGGCGGCCTGGCTGGCGTTCTGCGCGTATTCGGCCTGGGCCTTGTCGCCCAGGTTCGACTGGAAGATGCCGGCGGCGCTGACGGGCAGGAAGTCCTCGTACACCAGCGGCTCGAAGCGGATGTAGCCCTGGGCGATCAGGTCTGGCAAGCCGGCATCTGCATCGGCGCCCTGCTTGCCGGTCAGGAAATAGCGGAAAAAGGCCAGTCCCTGCGCATGCAGTTCGGCGTAGTCGTCGGGGAATGTGGCAAAGCAGTCCTGCAGGTTCTGCATGTAGGCCGCGGCATTGCCTTCGTTGGGCGCGCCGCTGATGCGGCTGCGGGCCAGGTCCAGCAACTGGTCGTAAAGCGCCCGGCCCTTGCGGGTCAGCGCGACGCCGCGCTGCTCGATCTCGCCGAAGCGCGCCGTGTGGCTGCCGGCCGCGGACTGGCCGTCGGCGTCGGCGAACAGGACCGCTTCCTCCAGCGCCTTGAAGCTGGTCTGGCGCAGCAGGATCGGGCACTTGCGCGGCGGCGGGCCTTCGATCACGGCCTTGGCGGACACGCCGCGGCGCGGCATCTCGGCCTGGGCCTCGTCGATGTCCAGCGTGCGCGGGGTCAGGTGGTTGATGTGCGGCCCCTTGAAGGCCACCACGTCGGCGATCAGGCGGTGCTGGCCGTGCAGTTCTTCGTAGTCTTCCAGGCTGACGGTGGCCTCGCTGTGCCAGCGGAAAGTGTGCAGGGCTTCGGCCACGAATTCGCGGGCATCCGCTACAACCAGCCCGCCCTGCGCCTCGAAGCGGGCCGCGAGTTCCAGCGTGCGCGCGGTGAATATCTGGCGTGCGGCCAGGATGCGGGCGGCCTTCTCGCGCAGCGCCTCGTCGGCGATGAGCTCCAACCGCAGCAGCGAGGTGAAGACGCGGAACGGGCTGGCCTGCAGCGAGGCTTCGTGGGTGGCGCGAAAGGCGGTGGAATGCACCGGCACGCCAGCCGGCGACAGATCGTAGTAGCCCACCGGCTGCATGCCCATCACGGCGAACACGCGCCGCATATTGGCCAGTTCCTGCGCAGTGCCGACGCGGATCGCCCCGTGGCGCTCGATGTCCAGGCGCTCGATCTCGCCCGTGCGCGTCAGCTGCGCGGCCAGTTCAGGCTGTTCGGCCAGCGTCTTGGCGTTGACCTGGGCGACCAGGTCCAGCAGCGTGTCGTACAGCGGCACTTCCGACTTGTACATATCGGACATGGCGCGGGAGAACCAGGCGCGGATCTGATCCGGATCGATGAAATTCTGACTCATGGCGGGCTCGGCACATCGGTAAACAAGGATGGCCCGCATGACATCATGCGCCGCGCGCGCAATCAAATGAAAAAAATCGGCTTAATCAGTCCGTTTTTTCATGGACCGCGTCCGCTGGGAGTCACGCTCGCGCTTGCGCGCGGCCTCGCCCTCCACCCAGGCGACGAATTGCTTGATCTTGGGCACTTCGGCCGAATGCTCGGAATACGCGACAAAGTAGGCGCCGTCGCTGGGCTGCACATAGTCCCAGGGAATCACCAGTTTGCCGGCCTGCAGTTCCTCTTCGGCCAGCAGGCGCGGCGTCAGGGCCACGCCGCAGCCCCCTTCGGCGGCGCGCACGCACATGTAGAAGGTATCGAAGCGCGGACCGTGGTAGCTGCGGTCGGACTGGAACTGCTGGCGCGAGAAGTAGTCGTGCCAGGCTTCCGGCCGCGAGGCGCACTGGATCAGCGCCTGCGCGCTCAGCGCCTCCAGGCTGTCGACCCTATCCCCCGAAAGGAAGCCGGGCGCGCACACCGGCACCACCTCGGCTTCGAACAATTCCCGGCACTGGGCGCCCGGCAAGGTGCCGTGGCCGAAAAAGAAGGAGATGTCGATCTTGGCCTGCATCAGGTCGAAGGGCCGGGTTTCGCTGCGCACCTTGACCTGGATGTCCGGATGCGCGGCCATGAAGCCTTGCAGGCGCGGGATCAGCCAGCGCGCGCCGAAGGTGGGCTGGGTGCCGATGGTGAGCACCTGGGTCTCGCTACCGTAGGTCAGGATGTAGCGCGAGGACATGTCCACCTGGTTCAGGATGGCCCTGACCTCGGACTGGTACAAGGCGCCCGCGGGCGTGAGCTGCAGGCGCCGCCGCACGCGCAGAAACAGCGGGTTGCGCAGTTGCGCCTCCAGCTGCGCGATCTGCTTGCTGATCGCGCTCTGGGTCATGTGCAGTTCCTCGGCGGCGCGCGTGAAGCTCATGTGCCGCGCCACCGCCTCGAAACATTGCAGCGCCATCATCGATGGCATCAAACGCTTTTCCATGGGGCCGATCCGGGTATGCCTGTGCTGGCGGCGGCCCGCGTTCCATCGCCGGCCGCCGCGCTTGCGGCATTATCGCAGGCCCGGCCTCACCACTGGTATCCAACCCCCGCCGCGCCGCCGAAGTCGCCGCGCGAGGTGCCGTTGGCCGACACCTTGTAGACCCAGCGCCCGCCGCTGGAAACGCGCGACAGCCCCATGGCGTAACCCGATTCGCCGTTCCAGGTGCCGCCCGCCATGGACAGCATGTTGCGTCCCGGCAGGTAGGCTTGGGGCAGGGAGGCCGTCGCCATGGCGGCGGCCACGCCGGCGCTCAGCATGCGCTCCTGGGAATCCAGGTCGCCACGCAGGTCCTGCAAGGAACGTTCGACGGCGCCCACCCTCGCCTCGCCCGCGCTGCTGGCGGCGCGCAACTGCCCCAGATTGACCGCATCGGTGTCTGCGCTGCCTGCCGCCACGCCCGTGATCTGGCGGCCGCCCACGTTCACCTCGCCCGTGGAACTCTGGGGCTGTGCCATGCCGTAAGCCTCATAGTTTTCCTGTGCGCCGCGCGCCGCCGTGGATCCCGCGCCCAACGCCACGCTGTTGGCCGCGCTGGCCACCGCGCCGGCGCCGACCGCGACGCTCTGCGTGGCTGCGGACGAGTCCGCGCCCACCGACACGCTGCGGTCGGCAACGGAACCACGCCCGGCATTCGTTCCCATGGACACGTTGTCGCTGCCGCGCACGCCCGAACCCGCGGCCGTGCCCTGCGCCACGTTGTTGTGGCCGACGACGTCGCGGCCGGCGGCCAGGCCGTTAGCCGTGTTGCCATCGCCCTGCACGCCGGAGCCCGCGTAGGCGCCGGCAGCCAGGTTGTTGGCGCCGGTCACGTTCTGCCCGGCATTCTTGCCCTGCGCCAGATTGCCTTCGCCTTCCACGTTCTGGCCCGCGTTCTGGCCCAGCGCCAGGTTGCCGTCGCCGACGACATTGCGGCCGGCTTCCTGGCCGAAGGCCGAGTTGCCGTTACCGGTGACGTTGCGCCCGGCGTTGGTGCCATAGGCGGCATTGTTGTTGCCCACCGTGTCCGTGCCGGCCCAGAAGCCAAAGGCATCGTTGTAGTCGCCCGTGACGTTCTGGCCGGCGCTGCGGCCGAACGACTGGTTCCAGCCGCCCTGCACATTGGTGCCGGCGTAGTAGCCGATGGCCTGGTTGGCGTTCTTGCCGCCGACCTTGGAGCCCGCGCCCTCGCCAATCGCGAGGTTCCAGTTGGTGCTGACGTCCTGGCCCGCGCCATTGCCCAAGCCGATGTTGTTGCTGCCCGTCACGTTGACGCCAGCGTTCTTGCCGATCGCGTGATTGCCCTTGCCCGTGACGCCCTGGCCGGCGCCCGGCCCGTAGCCGAGATTGCTGCCGTCCCACTTCACGGGCGGCGCCGTCTGCGCCTGCGCGGCCGATCCCCCGGCCAGCGCGCCCACCAGAACCGCCACCGACAAGCCGTTGGCGGCCAGAATTGCGTATGTGTGCTTCATGAGTATGTTGGTAGTTTGTTGTTGCTGACCGGCCGGACGCGCACCCCGATGCGCGCCCGACCCGTTCATGCCTGGACCATCACAGATGCAGCGCCATGGCGGGATCGCTGACGCTGGCGCGGCCGTTCTCCATGCGTCCGGCGAAGCGGCGCTCGAAGCCCTCGGCGGTGACGGTGAAGTCGTACCAATTGCCGCTTTCCTTGATGGACCAGTGATGTTCGGCCACCTTGCCCGGCTCGACCGCCAGGGTCCAGGGACCGTCCTTGCGGTAGGCGTTGGACTGCAGGTTCGCCTGCAGGCTGGCCGTGCCGCGGTTGGAGACCTTCACGTACAGGGCGCCGCCCGCGGGCTCGTAGCAGACCTGCACTTCCAGGGCCACGCCGCGCTGCGTATTGCCGGCGAAGGTCCGCACAAAGCCGTTGCTGCTGTAGACCCACAGGTCATAGTCGCCGCCGGTCCAGGTGTCGGACAGCGTCTTGCCGGCTTCGACGGTGTAGCGCCGCGGGATCAGATCCAGGTTGCGCTTGTCGTACACGTGGAATACGGCGCCGGCTGCGCCCGTGTTGCTGAACAGCAGTTCGACTGCGCCGTCCGCGCCCAGCCGGGCGCTGGTATGCAGTTCGTAGGGCAGCGCGCGCGACAGCCGTGTGCCGGTCTCCTGGAACAGCGGTTGCGGGATGGCGGGCGCCTGGGTCACCGCGGTCGTGGGCAGGAGCTTCTGCGCCGCGTTGACCGCGGGGAAGTTGCTGGTGTCAGGCAGCGTGGGCACGCGCGGATCGTTGGGGCTGACGAAATCGAAGCAGGTGGTCAGGTCGCCGCAGACCGCGCGGCTCCACGGGCTGATGGCGTCCACCTTGATGTCGAAGCGCTGCTCCAGGAACCGGCCCACCGAGGTGTGATCGAACACCTGCGAGTTGACCCAGCCGCCCTTGCTCCACGGCGACACCACGTACATGGGCACGCGCGAACTCAGGCCCCACGGCCGGATCTTGCCGGTGATCTTGTCCTCGGCCTTCAGGTAGTTGCCCACCGAGGCATCGAAGTACTCGCCCTCCAGCGGCACGGTGGACTTGCCCATCAGCACGCCGTTGGCGTCATAGGACGGCACCGCGGGCATGGCCGCGTGGTCGAAGAAGCCGTCGTTCTCGTCGAAGGTCACGAACAGCGCGGTCTTGCTCCAGACTTCGGGATTGGAGGTCAGCGCGTCCAGCACGTCGGCGATGAAGTCGGCGGCGCCGGCCACGCCTTCGCTGCTGCCCGGATGCTCGGCCAGAGCCTGCGTGGGCAGCACCCAGGACACCTGCGGCAAGGTGCCATTGGCCACGTCCTGTTTGAGCTGGGCAAGGAAGTTGACGGCGCCGTCGTTCTTCTCGGGGCCGCCGGTCAGGCCATGCTCATAGATCGGCGAACCCGGCTGCGCGGTGCGGAAGCTCTTGAAGGCCAGGCAGCCGTGCATGGCGCCCGTCCAGTTGTTGTTCATGTTCTGGTAGATGTGCCAGCTGACCCCGGCGCGCTGCAGCAGGTCGGGCAAGGTGTCCCACTTGAAGGCGCTGTTCTTGTACTTGTAGTTGTAGGCGCCGGTCACGGGGTCGACCTGGCCCGAACCGTCGGCCAGCTGCGCGCGGCCCGCGACCCAGTTGGAGGGGCTGGGCCAGCAGCGCGAGTTGACGGGTTCCGAATCGGTGTCCGTGCTGTTGACGCCCAGCTTGCGCAATTCGGGATTGGCGTTGGCGCCCGACCAGAACACGATGCGATTGGGGTCGGTGCCTGTCAGGATGGAACAGTGGTAGCCGTCGCAGACCGTGAAGGCGTCGGCCAGCGCGAACTGGTACGGAATGTCCTCGCGCATGAAGAAGCCCATGGTGGCCTGGTTCTTGTACTGGATCCACTGGTCCATCTTGCCCTGGTTCCAGGCTGCCTGCTGGTCGGGGAAATTGTGCGGCGTGCCCGATCCGATCAGCGCGTTGCTGGTCCTGGAATCGCGGCGGAAGGGCTGGATGTCCTGGCCGCCCTTGGGGTTGGGCTGGAAGAACACCGATTTGCCGCTGGCCAGCGGAATCGGGAAGCGGTCGCCGAAGCCGCGCACGCCGCGCATGGTGCCGAAATAGTGGTCGAACGAGCGGTTCTCCTGCATCAGGATCACGATGTGCTTGATGTCCTTGATGGTGCCGCTTTCCACCGCCGCGGGAACCGCCAGCGCGCGCTGGATCGAGGCGGGCAGCAAGGCCATCGCCGACAGGGCGCCGGCCGCTTGAGCCGAGGCGCGGAAGAACTGCCGCCGTCCCGGCAAGGCCGGGGACGCGATGGCGGACTGCGAGGTATGGGTCTTGGTCATGGGGCTACTCTTGCGTGGGGTTGGACGGATCGGGCGTTCAAGGCGCGCAGCGCAGTTGCGGCGCGGGCGGCGGCGTCTCGGGTTGTCCGGTCTCGGGCGGCGTGGTGGCGCCGTCATCCGAGTCGTCGTCGCCGCCGCAGGCGGCAAGGGTCAGGCTCAGGGCGATGGCCGCAACAAGGGCGCGGCCCAGTGCAAAGTACGGGGTCATGAAAACTCCTGGTCAGGGAACGTTGCCGGGTCCGTCCGGCAGAAAACCTATCGGGGCGGGGGGGGGGGGGGGGGGG
>JALDYL010000204.1:0-8000 GCA_032153965.1 Achromobacter sp.
GGCCCAGCGGCAGATAGCCCTCATCCACCGAATCGCGCGCCGGCATCAGCCGGCCGTACACCGTGTAGCCGCCTTCGCCGTCCAGGATCTGTCCGGCCGGCAGGTCGCGCTTGGCGGTGGCGACGACGTCGCCATGCCAGCCGGCGGGCGCGCCGGTGGGTTCGCGCCGCAAGCCGACGCTGGCCACGCTGATGCCCAGCTCCAGCCCGATCAGGTGGTACGGCTTGTACATGGCAGTAAAGTTGCCGCTGGGGTCCGTGACCAGCCCGTACTCCTTGAAGCAGCGGCGCACGTAGTCGCTGTCGGCGGCCAGGGTCACGTACACGCCCCAGCGCAGGTCGCGGAACACCGGGCGGCCGTCGCGCTCCAGCGAGGAAATCACCTCGACCTGGCCGCGGTGGTGCAGGATGCCGCCGCTTTCGCGCGGACGCAGCACGCGCGCCAGGTCGTCCACGCCGCAGGGCGGGAAGTGCAGGCCGGACGGCGAGGGCAGCAGGCCGGTGGCATTGGAGACCGCGGCCATCTCGATGGCGCTCTTGGTGCCGTCCAGGAAACTGTTGAACATCTGCGCGTTGAAGTCGCCCGCCGCGACCATTTCGGCGGTGAAGCCGTAATAGGGCCAGACGGTGTCCGGCGTCGACGTATGGAACTCAGGCAGGTACTTGGTGCCCTTGCCTGCGGCCATGACCTCGAAGCCGCTGGCGCGGGCCCAGTCCACCATTTCGCAGATCAGGGCCGGCTGGTCGCCGTAGGCCAGCGAATAGACGATGCCGGCTTCGCGCGCGCGCCGCGCCAGCAGGGGGCCGGCCAGCGCGTCGGCCTCGACGTTGACCATGATGATGTGCTTGCCGTATTCGCAGCAGGCCAGCACGTGGCTGATGCCGGCGGCGGCCTGGCCGGTGGCGTCGATGACGATATCGACGTCGGGGCTGGCGATCACGGCGTGGGGGTCGTCGCAGAAATAGACCTTGCCGTTCTTCAGCGCGTCATTGGTGCTGGCGGCATTGAGCGCGCTGGCGGGCCAGCCGACGCGGGTGAGCGCCGCGCGCGCCCGGTCGGGCACCAGGTCGGCGACCGCGACCAGCCTCATCCCCGGCGTGCGCGGGGCCTGGCTCATGAACATCGCGCCGAACTTTCCGGCGCCCAGCAATGCAACACGCAAAGGCTTGTGGTCGGCTTCCCGCTGCTTCAGAAGACGGTACAGATTCATGGCGCAGGCTCCTCCGGGGTGGGGGGTACAGCAACACAGAATAGTCCCAAATCGCGGCAGCTGAACAGGACTCACTCATCTGCCGTATACAGCTCTCCGGCCAGCACGTTGCGCCAGTTCTTCCAGTTGATGCGGGGGCGGTCCGAGACCTCGCGGTTGTAGGGGGCGTCGTACAGGATGTGCTTCCAGCGCGGCTTGATCGCGCCTTCGATCAGGGGTTTGTCGTCGATCAGCAGATGGCCGTGCACCAGGGTCTTGTCCTTGGTCAGGATCAGCCGGTTGGTGGCGTCGCGTCCCAGGTGCTTTTCCACCCACAGGTACTTCTCCGCCACGCAATTCTCGAACTGCGACAGGGGCGAGGAGCAGATGCGCACATCCATGCCCAGCGCCAGCAGTTCCTTGACGGCTTCCAGCGCGCCGGGCACCGGCGGCAGGTCGCGGATGAAGCCGGGCGCCGTGTAGATGGCCTCGGCCATGCCGCGCAGCTCGGGGGCGTAGTCCTGGCGGATGTAGAAAGACTTGCGGTCCTCGAACGCCACGGGCGGTATGTCCGGATGGCGGGCCCGCCAGGCCTCGATGAAGGCGTGTTCGAAGTCGGCGAGCACGCCGTCTTGGTCCAGCAGGATGATCATGGCGATTCCGGGTGGTGGCAACCGGCCGATTGTGCCAGAGCGGCAGGTCATGAGTCCTGCGGCCGGGACTGCGCCACGATGCGGTAGCGGCTGCCGCCAGACAGCGACTCGGAGGCGACCAGCACCATGCGGTCATAGCGCCAGGGCAGGGGCGCGGGCGCCTCGGCGAGCGGGCTGGCGTGTTCGATGTTGCGCAGCAGGGTGACGTGCGGGCGGAAGGGCTGGGGCGGCGCGGCCAGGCCGAAGCCGGACAGCCACAACCAGAGTTCGTCGTGGGCGGCCTGCAGGCCCGCAGGCGTGTCGCCGGGGCCGGCCCACAGGATGCGCTGGCGGCCGAAGACGCCATAACGGTCCAGCAGGATGTCTTCGGGGGCGAGGCGGCGTTCGGGCGTGGCCGCGGCCAGCTCGTCGGCCAGCGACGCGTCCACCGGCCCCAGGAACGCCAGGGTCAGGTGCAGGGTTTCCGTGCGCATGGCGCGTCCGCCGCAAGCGGGACGCGCCAGTTCCGCCCAGGTCGCGAGCTGCGCCGCCAACGAGGGGGCGGGCCACAAGGCGTAGAACAGGCGGACGGTGGACATGCGCTGATTGTAGGGGCGCATCCGCCGCAATGCGCGCGCGGACCGGTTCAGTCGCCGGCGGTCTCGGTGCGGCGCGGGCGGGTCAGGGCGGTGTCAAAGCGTTCCACGCCGGGACGAGCCGGGCGGTCGAAGCGTTCCACGCCGGGACGGGCTGGACGGTCGAAGCGTTCCACGCCAGGGCGGGCCGGACGGTCGAAACGCTCCACGCCGGGCCGGGTGAAGCGCTCGACGCGCTGCGGGGTTTCGGTCTTGGCCTGCACGCTCTGGGCGGCCGCCTGTTCGCGCTTGGCGATGATTTCCTCGGCGCGCTGGTGGTGCGGCGCCATCTTGCGGACCATCACCCGGCCGTCGCGCGGGAAGTAGTTGATGCGGCGCGCGTGCACGTCGCCCAGATCCTGCGCCTTGACGGGTATGCCTTCGACCTTGAGGTAGTGCAACACGAACTCGCCGTTGCGTTCGCCGATGTTCATCTGCTGCATGGCGGACAGCACGGCGCCGCCGCCGAACACCTTGGCTTCGAGCCGGTCGCGCACCGCGCCGGCCTTCAGCAGTTCGTTGATCAGCACTTCCATGGCGAAGGCGCCATAGCGCATGGTGGCCGATGCGGGCGACTGCATGTCGCCTTCCGGCAACATGAAATGATTCATGCCGCCCACGCCGGTGACCGGGTCGTGGATACAGGCGGCGACGCAAGACCCCAGGACGGTGGAGATCATCAGGTCTTCGTTGGTGACGTAGTACTCGTTGGGCAGTACTTTCACCGCCTGACACTGGAACGCGCTGTCGAAATAGTGGCGCGTCGCACGGGCTTCAAGACGGGCGGCCATGGGACTCGATTAAAGGCAAGAACAACGATTGGGACACGAAGTTGGCAGCTCGGGAATCAGGTATGTATCAAAATATGTAAGAAAATGTCGCTTTATTCTTGCATACTCAAGCTTCCAGCGGGTGAATTGCTATGTAACTGGCGCCGTAATGTGTCCTGTTTTTGCCGCGCGGGCGCCCGCAGCCGCCCGCTGGCAGGCATGCAAGCATCCTACACAGGCGGGCGTCAGCCGTTCCCCGGATCACGGGGAGGAAGGGGCTTTATACGGAGCTTTAGGCGACGCGCGTCAGAAGCGCGTGCTGCGGGTGACCGACCAGCGCGCCGACAGCGCGCCCAGGGCGGCCGAGGCGACCACGGCGCCGACCAGCACGGCCGGGCCAGGCAGGTGCAGGGCGAATTCGGCCCCGTAGCTGCGGGCCAGTCCCACCAGGGCATCGTTCAGCGGCGACAGCGCGACTGCGGCCACGCCGATGGCCAGGAGCGATGCCACCGCGCCCGACAGCGCGCCCAGGTAAAGGAAGGGACGGCGCACGAAGGATTCCGTGGCGCCCACCAGCCGCGCCACGCCGATTTCCTCGCGTTGCGAAAGCGCCTGCATGCGCACGGTATTGAAGACGGTCGCCAGCACCACCACCGCCACGCAGGCGGCCAGGAAGGCCAGGCCGATGCGGGCAAAGCGCAGGATCGCCTCCAGGCGCTGTACCCAGGCGCTGTCCAACTGCACCAGGTCGACGTGGTTCCATTGTTTCCAGGACCCGGCCAGCTTGTCGGCCCGGCCGGCGAGGTTGTCGCCGTCGGCCAGCGTGACCACCACCGCGTCCGGCAGCGGATTGCCCGGCAGCACGGCCAGCGCCTGTTGCCACGCGGGGTTGGCGCGCAGATCGGCCAGGGCGTCCTCGCGGCCCACCACGCGCACGGCGCGGATGTCGTCCTTGTATTCGTCCTGGATGCGCTTGGCCACGTCCGCGGCGGCGCCCGAGGGGGCGTCCACGCGCATGAAGACGGTGACTTCAGGGGTGACCGACATCTGGCGCGCCACCGGCTGGACCGAGACCAGGATGGCGCTGCCCAGCAATGGCAAGGCCAGGGCCAGGGCCATGACCAGCAGGTTGGCCAGCGATGAGAACGGTTGCTTGACCAGCCGGCGCAGGGTGACCAGCAGCGCGTAGCGGTGTTGCCGCAGCCAGGCGTTCATGCGGATTCTCCCGGATAGCCGCGGCCGGGCACGGCGCCCGGCTGCCCGCTGCCGGGTTGCCCCGCGCCGGCCTCAGGCTGCGGCGTGCCGGAGCCCTGGGAGTCGGCGAACTTGCCCGGGTCGATGCGCAAGGTGCGGGTGGCGTAGCGCGCCATGAGGTCCTGGTCGTGCGAGGCGATCAGCGTGGTCACGCCGACGCGGTTGAAGTCGCGGAACACATTCATGATGCGTTGCGCGTTGTCGTGGTCGAGGTTGGCGGTGGGCTCGTCGGCGATCAGGATGGCGGGCCGGTTCACGATGGCCCGCGCGATCGCCAGGCGCTGCTGCTCGCCGCCGGACAGTTCGATCGGATTCAGGTCTTCCTTGCCGGACAGTCCCACCTTGTCCAGGGCGGCGCGGGCGCGCGCCGCGGCCGAGTCCCAGGCATGGCCGGTGACCGCCAGGGGCAGCATGACGTTTTCGAACGCGCTGCGATCGAACAACAGGTGCGTGTCCTGCAGGATGACGCCCACGGCGCGGCGCAGGTATGGCCTGGCGCGGCTGGGCAGCTTGTCCAGCCGCTGGCCGTTGACCTGGATCGATCCCCGGCTGGCGGGCTCCAGCCCGCCGATCAGCTTGAGCAAGGTGGACTTGCCGGCGCCGGAGGGCCCGGATACGAAAACGAACTCTCCCGCGTTCACGCGGAAGTTGATGTCGGCCAGGATATTGCGGCCGCGACCATATGATTTGAATACGTGCTGGAATTCGATCATGGCGGCTGTCAGATGAAGCCGCAATAGTAACTCGGGGACAGTAAGGTGGACTAAACCGCCAGGAGGAGGCGCGGATAAATATTCCGGCGCAACGCGTCCGGATACGCTTGAGCAGGCTCAAAGAGCGTCCCTTTTTTGCCGGAAAACAGCGTTTCATTTCATCCAGTGTCCCTATATTTCAAGGGAATTCCCGGATGCGCCGCGAGCGGCGCGGACGCTACCATCCGCCCCATGCGTGGACCCAACCCGGCCCGCGTGAAAATTCGCTTTATCCCACACGGAGAACACGATGAAAGTATTGAAACTCGCTGCGATCGGCGCTGCTTTGTTCGCTGCATCGGCAGCAGCCAATGCGGGCGCAACCTTCGAAAACGTCAAGAAAAAAGGGTTTGTCCAGTGCGGCGTTTCGACGGGCATTCCGGGGTTCTCCATCGCTGACAGCAAGGGCGAATACAAGGGCATCGACGTGGACCTGTGCCGCGCCATCGCCTCGACCATGTTCGGTGACGCCACCAAGGTCAAGTTCACCCCGCTGAACACGCAACAGCGCTTCACCGCCCTGCAGTCGGGCGAAGTGGACGTGCTCACCCGCAACACCACCGTCACGCTGACGCGCGACACGACGCTGGGCCTGATCGGCGTGGGCGTGAACTACTACGACAGCCAGGGCGTCATGGTCTCCAAGGACCTGAACGTCAAGAGCGCCAAGGAACTGAACGGCGCCACCATCTGCGTGCAGCCTGGCACCACCACCGAGCTGAACCTGGCTGACTGGTTCCGCGGCCAGAAGATCGAATTCAAGCCCGTCGTGATCGACAAGTACGACGAAATCATCCGCGCCTTCTCGGCCGGCCGCTGCGACGCCTTCACCACCGACAAGTCGCAACTGGCCTCCACCCGCACCACGCTCGAGAACCCGGACAAGTTCGTCATCCTGCCGGAAGACTTCTCCAAGGAGCCGCTGGGCCCCATGGTCCGCCAGGGCGACGAGCAATGGTTCAACGTCGTGCGCTGGTCGCTGAACGCCATGCTGGAAGCCGAGGAATACGGCATCACCAAGGCCAACGTCGATGAAATGACCAAGAGCCCCAACCCCAACATCCAGCGCATCCTGGGCGTGACCCCGGGCATGGGCAAGAACCTGGGCGTGGACGACAAGTGGGCCTACAACATCATCAAGAACGTGGGCAACTACGGTGAAAGCTTCGAAAACACGCTGGGCAAGAGCAGCGCGATGAAGCTGGAACGCGGTTTGAACGCTTCCTACAAGAATGGTGGCTTGATGTACGGCTGGCCGGTGCGCTAACACACGGCTGCCTGGAAAAACGGAGCCCGGCGCTCCGTTTTTCCTCTCCCGCCCTCGGGCGGGTGGCAGGAGTGGGTGGCGCGGCCCTACCGGCTTCGCCGCCCGGTGTCCGACTTCTGTAGATTTACTCATGAATACTCCCAATAAAAGCGCGCCTGCATCGGCACCCCCCCGGCGTCTGAACTGGAACGATCCGGGCGTACGCTCCGTGGTCTACCAGGTGCTGGCGCTGGCCGCGGTGGCCTGGGCCGTGTGGTTCCTGGTTTCAAACACGCTGCACAACCTGTCCGTGCGCAACATCGCCACGGGCTTCGGCTTCCTGGACCGCGAGGCCGGTTTCGCGATCGGCGAAACGCCCATCGCCTACAACCCCTCGGACACCTACGGCCGCGCCATCCTGGTCGGCCTGCTCAACACGCTGCGCGTGGCCGTCATCGGCATCGTGCTGGCGACCATCCTCGGTACGCTCATCGGCATCGGCCGCCTGTCCAAGAACTGGCTGGTGGCAAAGATCACCTCGGTCTACGTCGAAGTGATGCGCAACGTGCCGCTGCTGCTGCAGCTGTTCTTCTGGTACGCGCTGATCACCGAAAACATGCCGGGTCCGCGCCAGGCGCACAATCCGCTGCCAGGCGTGTTCATCTCCAACCGCGGCCTGAAAGTGCCGGGGCTGGAGGGTAATTCGCTGGACTGGATGCTGGCCGGCCTGGGCCTGGCCATTGTCGCGATCATCTTCCTGGGCCACTGGGGCAAGAAGCGCCAGGAGGCCACCGGCCGCGTGTTCCCGCTGGGCCGCGCCGCCATCGGCCTGCTCATCGGCTTTCCCATCATTGGCTGGCTGGTCAGCGGCGCTTCGCTGACCCTGGACATGCCGGAGCTCAAGGGTTTCAACTTCTCGGGCGGCCTGACGCTGTCTCCGGAGTTCGCGGCCTTGCTGGCTGGCCTGGTGATCTACACCTCGGCCTTCATTGCCGAAGTGGTGCGCTCGGGCATCCAGGCGGTCAATACCGGCCAATGGGAAGCCGCCGGTTCGCTGGGCCTGCGCCGTAAGCAGGTGCTGCGCCTGGTGGTACTGCCGCAGGCGCTGCGCGTGATCATCCCGCCGATGACTAGCCAGTACCTGAACTTGACCAAGAACAGCTCGCTGGCCGTGGCCATCGGTTACCCCGACATCGTGTCGGTGGTGAACACCACGCTGAACCAGACCGGCCAGGCGATCGAGGGCATTCTGATCATCATGGGCGCGTACCTTACGGTCAGCCTGTCGATCTCGATTTTCATGAACTGGTACAACAAGCGCATCGCGCTGGTGGAGCGTTGATATGAGCAGCACTTCGCATATCCCCGCCGAAGGCCTGCCGCCGCCCAGCACCCAAGTGGGCCTTTGGGCCTGGATCAAGTCGCGCCTGTTCTCGTCGCCGCTGAACATCCTCATCACGGTGCTGGTGGCCTGGTTCCTGCTGATGGCGGTGCCGGCGCTGGTGGAGTGGGCCTTCATCAA
>JALDYL010000033.1:0-39981 GCA_032153965.1 Achromobacter sp.
CGTTGCTGCCGTTCCCCGGCTTCTTCCTGTTCCTGCGCCGGGCCATGAAGGCCGGTGGCGCGAACATGCAGGAGTTCGTCGAACGGCTCGGACGCCTCAACGGCGCAACGGTCGAGTTCGTGGGCGGCATGCCCGTGGTCAAGGCGTTTGGCGACGCGGGCAAGGCGCATCGCGGCTATCGCGAATCCGTCGACGCCTTTGCCGAGGCCTTCGCCAGCTTTACCCGTCCGCTGGTGGCAGCGATGGCGCATGCCCACGCCATGATCGCGCCGGTCACGGTGCTGGGAGTGGTGCTGGGCTTTGGCGCGGTATTCGTCGGCCTGGGCTGGATGGCGCCCGTGGACGTGTTGCCGTTCGTCCTGGTGGCGCCCGGGATATGCGCGCCGATGCTGTTGCTGCATACGCTGCTGCACGACCTGGGCAGTGCCGTGGGCGCCGCCCAGCGGGTGCAGGCCTTGCTGGAGACTCCCGTGCTGGAGCCGCTGGCGCCCGGGCAGGCGCAGGTCCCCGAGGGCCATGAAGTCCGCTTCGAGAACGTGGGCTATTCCTATGACGGGGAGCGCCGGACGCTGTCCGGCATCAGCTTCGCGCTGGAACCCGGCACGGTCACCGCCATCGTCGGTCCTTCGGGCGCGGGCAAGTCCACGCTGGCGCGGCTGCTGCTGCGATTCTTCGACCCTGACGAAGGGCGCATCACGCTCGGCGGCGCCGATCTCAGGCGGATCGAGAGCGCGCAGCTCTACCGGCGCGTTGGCTTCGTATTGCAGGAAGTGCGCCTGATCCATGCCAGCGTGCGCGACAACATCGCGCTGGGCCGGCCCTCCGCCACCCGGCAAGAGATCGAGGACGCCGCGCGCGTTGCCAACATCCATGAACGCATACAGGCGCTGCCGCGAGGCTACGACTCGGTGATCGGCGAAGACGCGCAGCTTTCCGGCGGCGAACTCCAGCGCGCCAGCATTGCGCGCGCCGTGCTGCTGGATCCCCCCGTGCTGGTGCTGGACGAGGCCACGGCCGCGGCCGACGCCGGCAACGAGGCGGCGGTACAGGGGGCACTGTCGCGTTTTGCCCGGGGGCGCACGGTGATGGTGATCGCGCATCGGCTGGATACGGTGATGCATGCCGACCGCATCCTCGTCGTCGAGGACCGCGCCATCGTCGAACAAGGCCGGCACGAACAGTTGCTGGCGCAAGGCGGTTGCTATGCCCGGCTGTGGGCGCAGGGCGGCTATGAAACCTCCGAGGACCAAGAGGTGGCCGCATGCTGAAGACTTTCATGCTGCTGCTGGGCAAGGACGCGCCCGTCTTGCGCCGCTATGGCTGGCTGGCCGTGGTCTATGGCGTGCTTTGCGGGCTGACCATTGTCGGGCTGGCGCCGCTGCTCACGCATCTGCTTGAAGGGGACGTGAAGGCTGCCGCCCCGTGGCTGGCCGCGCTGCTGGCCGGGGTGGCGGTCTGCTGGGGGTTGCGGCGCCATGTGGAGCGGGCCGGGGTGCGCGTGGGCGTCGCCATCCTGCAAGACGCCCGCCATCGTCTGGGCGACCATGTGGCGAGCCTGCCCGTGGGCTGGTTCACGCCGCGGAATACGGCCCGTCTCGGGCACGTCGTCACGCAGGGCATGATGTCCGTGGCCCAGCTCCCGGCGCATGTGTTCACGCCTGTCATCGCCGGCGTGGTGACGCCCGCGGTGCTTGTGGTCGCCCTGTTTGCGCAGCATTGGCTGTTGGGCCTGATCGCCTTGGCGGCGCTGCCGCTGTTGGCCGGCGTCCTGGCGCTCACGGCAAGACTGGCGCGGCGCGCGGATGAGGCCTTCCAGCAGCGCTTCGCCGATGCCAGCCAGCGCATGGTCGAGTTCGCCCAGGCGCAGTCGGTGCTGCGCGCCTTCAACGGCGAAGGCGGAGGCGGACGCTTGCTCGAACAGGCCGTGGAGCAGCAGCGCGAGTCCGGGGCGCGGTTGATCTGGCTGTCGGCAGGGGCGGCCGTACTCAACGTCTGGGCCGTGCAGGCCGTCTTCGCCATCTTGCTGGCAGCCGCGGCCTGGTGGATCGACGGCCTCCCGGGCAACCCGCTAGCAAGCGGGCAGATCGTGGCTGCGGTCGTCTCGCTGCTGCTGGCGGTCCGCTACGTCGATGCGTTGCTGGAGGTGGCCGGCTATGGAGAGGTGCTGCGCGGCGCGCGCGGACAACTCGAAGCCATCGAAGCGCTGTACGCCGTGCAGCCGCTGCCCGAGCCCGACGCGCCACTGGAACCGCGCGACGCGTCGATCGAATTGCGCAATGTGCATTTCCGCTACGCGGACAGCGAGCCCGAGGTACTGCAAGGCGTGGATTTACGCATCGAACCGGGCAGCATGATTGCCCTGGTCGGCGCATCCGGCTCGGGCAAGACCACGCTGGCGCGGCTGATCGCGCGCTTCTTCGACGTGAACCAGGGCGGCGTGCTGGTCGGCGGCGTGGACGTGCGGCGGATCGCCGGTTTGCGGCTGGCCCGCCAGATCAGCCAGGTCTTCCAGGACAACTACCTGTTCACGGGATCCATTGCCGACAACATCCGCGCCGGCAGGCCCGGCTGCAGCGATGCCGAGCTGCTGCAGGCCGCAAGCCAGGCGGGTGTGGACGGTATCGTCGCGCGCCTGCCGCAAGGGTTGGACACGCCGGTGGGCGAGGGCGGCGCGCGCCTGTCCGGCGGCGAGCGCCAGCGCATCGCCGTCGCCCGCGCGCTGCTCAACAATGCCCCCATCCTGCTGGTGGACGAGGCGACCGCGGCGCTGGACGCGGAGAATCAGGCCATCATCACCGGCACGCTGACGCGCCTGCGCGGGGCACGCACGCTGGTGGTGATCGCGCACCAGCTCTCCACCGTGGCGATGGCCGACCAGATCGTGGTGCTGGAGGATGGGAAAATCGTCGAGCACGGCACGCCCGCGGCGTTGCGTGAGAGCCAGGGGCGGTACGCGCAATTCCTGGATCAGCGCAAGGCCGCCAAGGGCTGGCGCATCGCAGGGGCGCGCCTCTGATGCGTGCCAGCCTGGTCGGCCTGTTCATTGCGCTTTGCGGCGCGTCGCTGCTGGTGGGCGCGCGCCAGATCGCGTGGCCGCAGCTGTTCTCGTTGTCGGGCGATGCGTGGCTCACCTTGACCGCAAGCCGGTTGCCGCGCCTGGCGGCGCTGGTGCTGACGGGCATCGGCCTGGCGGTCTGCGGCGTGATCCTGCAGCACATCGTGCGCAACAAGTTCGTCGAACCCGCCACGTCGGGCGGACTGGACGCGGCCAAGCTCGGCATCCTGGTGTCGATGCTGTCGATGCCTGGCGCCGGGGCAGCGACAAGGATGCTGTTCGCGCTGGGCTTCTGCTTCGCGGCCAGCCTGGTCTTCGTCGCCGTCGTCCGCCGCGTCAAGTTCAAGAATACGGTGCTCGTGCCCGTGATCGGGCTGATGTATGGCGGCGTGCTGAGCGCCCTGGCGGAGTTCTACGCGTATCGCAACAACATCATGCAGAGCATGCAAGGCTGGCTGCTGGGCGATTTCTCCAAGGTCGTGCAGGGCAACTACGAGATCATTTACCTGATCCTGCCCATCGTTGCGCTGACCTATCTGTACGCACACCGTTTCACCGTCCTGGGCATGGGCGAAGGCATGGCAGCGAGCCTGGGTCTTAACTATCCGGCCACCGTGGCGCTGGGGCTGATCCTGGTGGCGGTCACCGTGTCCGCCACTGTCATTACCGTCGGGGCCATTCCTTTCGTGGGGCTGGTCATTCCCAATCTGGTCGCGCTGCGCTACGGCGACAACCTGGGCCGCACCTTGCCCGTGGTCGCGTTGGGGGGCGCTACGCTGCTGCTGGCCTGCGACATTCTTGGCCGAATCCTGATCTATCCGTTTGAGGTCCCCATCGGCCTGACCGCGGGCGGTGTGGGCGGCATCCTGTTCCTCGTGCTGATTTTCTGGAGGCACCGGTGATGCGCGCGGGCCCCCGGCTAGCGGTATGGGTGACGGTCATCGCATTGGCCCTGCTCTTTCTGCTCTTCCGTTCCAACCTGGACTTCGACTACATCATTCCGAAGCGGCTGGCCCGGCTTGCGGCCATGCTCATCGGCGGGGTCTGCATCGCGTGGTCGTCCATCGTGTTCCAGACCATCACCGGCAACCGGATCCTGACGCCGGCCATCATGGGCTACGAGGCCGTCTACCTGCTGTTGCAATCCCTGATGATCCTGGCCATGGGGGCGCAGAGCCTGGTCCTGCTGGGCACGAACGGCAATTTCTTCCTGTCCGTGCTGCTGATGCTGGGCTATTCATGGATCATCCATCGCTGGCTGTTCCGCGACGGCAGACAGAACGTGTACTTCCTGCTGCTGGTGGGACTGGTACTGACGATGGTGATCGGCACCTTTACGCAATTCGTGCAATTGAAGACCAGCCCTGGCGAATTCTCCATTCTGCTTGGTTTCACACAGGCGTCCTTCAACAAGGCGGAGCCCGGCCAGTTGCTCGTTTCCGCGATTGCCGTCGCGGGCGTGTGCCTGGCCGGCATCAGGACTCTGCCGGCGCTGGACGTGATCTCGCTGGGACGCGACCAGGCCATCTCCCTGGGCGTAGATTATCAGCGGGCCTTGCGCCTGCATCTGGCCTTGATTGCGGTGCTGGTCGCCGTGTCGACCAGTCTGCTGGGACCCACCGCCTTCATGGGCATCTTCGTCGCCAACACCGCCTATGCCCTGACGCGCACGCGCCGGCACCGGGCGACGCTGTCCACCGGCTGCGCGATCGCCATCGGCATTTTCATCCTGGCGCAGCTTGCGGTCGAGCATCTCTTCAACTACCGGACCAGCGTCGGCATCCTGGTCAATCTGGTTTGCGGCGCCTGGTTCCTGGCGCTGATGGCGCGCCCGCGGGGCACCGCATGATCACGATCAAGAATCTCTCGAAAAGCTATGGCCCGAAGACGGTGCTGCGCGATGTCAGCTTGCAGTTCCCCGCCGGGCGGCTGACCTCGCTCATCGGCCCCAACGGCGCGGGCAAGACCACCTTGCTGATGATGGCCGCCCGGCTGCTGGAGCCCAGCCAGGGCGAGATCCTGATCGACGGCGCCAGGGTATCGGATATCCGTATCGGCGATTACGCCAAGCGCGTGGCCACGTTGCGTCAATCTCCCGACTTCAATCTGCGCCTGACGGTGGAGGAGCTTGTTGCCTTCGGGCGGTTTCCATACAGCCGCGGCGCGTTGACGAAGGAGGACCGCCGCGTGATCGCCGAGGCCATCGAGTTTCTTTCGTTGGAACCGTTGCGCGCGGCCTATCTCGATGAACTCAGCGGCGGGCAGCGCCAGATGGCGTTCCTGGCCATGACGATCGCCCAGCAGACGGAATGCCTGTTGCTGGACGAACCGCTCAATAACCTCGACATCAAGCATGCGGTGCAGATCATGCGCGCCTTGCGCCGCCTGTGCGATGAGCACGGCCGCACCGTGATCCTGGTGGTGCATGACATCAACTTTGCGGCCAGCTACTCCGACCACATCGTCGCAATGAAGGGCGGAGCTGTGCATTGCGCCGGCAGCGTGCCCGACGTCGTGACCGAGGACCGGTTGCGGGAACTGTACGAGCTGGACTTCGAAATCACGCAAGGCGCGCGCGGACGCCTGTGCAACTACTTCAATCCTTCAGGAGAACTGAAATGATCCTCAAGCACGGGCGCAGGGCATGGGCGCTTGCCCTGCTGGCCGCCACCATGGCCGTGGCGCAGGGCTGCGGGCAGGAGGCGGCCGAACCGCCTAAGGCATCGCAGCCGGCCGCGGGCAGCACAACGGCGCAGCGAGCCTACGAACCCGTCACGGTGCAGCACAAGCTGGGAACCACCGTGATCGGCAAACTGCCGCAGCGCGTGGTTGCACTGGACATGAACGAGGTGGATTTCCTTGACCAACTGGGTGTTCCGGTCGCTGGCATGCCGAAGGACTTCGTGCCGCAATTTCTGGCCAAGTACAAGGACGCCGCGGATGTGCAGGATACGGGCGCGATCGTCCAGCCCAATCTGGAACGGGTGCACGCCGCCAAGCCTGACCTGATCCTGATCACCTCGTTGCAGGCGAACCACTACAAGGAGCTGAGCGAAATTGCCCCGACGATCCACTTCGATGTGGACTACCGGGACAGCGAGGCCAATCACGTCGAGATCATCAAGGACCACCTCATCACGCTGGGGCGGATCTTCGAGAAGGAAAGCCTGGCCCGCGACAAGGCCGCTAAATTGGATGCCAGGGTTCGGGAGGCGAAGCGCCTCATTCAGGATCGTCCCGAAAGAGCGCTCATCGTGCTGCACAACAACGGTGCCTTCAGTTCCTTCGGCGCGCACTCGCGCTACGGCTTCATTTTCAAGGCCCTGGGCGTGAAGTCCGCAAGTCCCGACGCGGAGGCCGGCCTGCATGGCCAGCCGATATCCAGCGAATTCATCCTGCAGGCCAACCCCGACATCATCTACGTGGTGGATCGCACCGCGGTGATGGAGCGCCGGCCAACGCTGAATGCCGAGACGTTGAGCAATCCGCTCTTGCGCCAGACCGCTGCCTGGCAGAACGGCCGCGTGGTTTTCGCCGATGCGCAAGCCTGGTATGTCATGGCGGCCAGTGCGAAGTCGCTGGAGCTCATGATCGACGACGTCCTCAAGGCTTATCGGAACTAGTCCATCCCGGGCGCCGCGCCCCATTGCCGGCATATGTGTAAATGATTCCCAGTCGTCTTGTGCATGCAGGCGACTCAAAGCTCAACCGAACGGAGCATCCCATGAGCAAACGTCGCCCTACCGGCCGCGTCGTACGTCCTGCAACGCGCGCCGCGCACGCCAACCCCGGCCTTTCCTCCAACACGCTCACCGCGGCATTGTTTGGACTGACGATAGGCGCGGCCATGACAGCCCCCGCCGCGTGGGCCCAGGACGCGGCGGGGGACAGCGTCAAGACGCTGCCCGCGGTCACCGTCACGGGCCAGGCCGAGGCGCCTGCCGCACCCTATGCAGGCGGACAGGTGACATACGGCGGCCGCGTGGGTTTTCTGGGCGACAAGGATTCCATGGAGACGCCGTTCTCCGTCATCAGCTACACGGGAAAGTACATCGAGGACCTGCAGGCGCAGGACATCACGGATGTGATCGCCCGGACCGATCCTTCGGTATTCAGCAACGGCGTGACCGGGGCCTGGAGCGAGAACTACTCGATCCGCGGCTTCAGTTCCAGCACCACCGACATATCCTTTGGCGGACTGTTCGGCATGGCGCCGTACTACCGGACCACGCCGGAAATGTTCGAACGCATCGAAGTGCTCAAAGGACCGTCGGCCTTGCTCAACGGCATGCCGCCAGGCGGTTCCGTCGGCGGCACTGTCAACCTGGTTCCCAAGCGCGCGGGCGCGGAGCCGCTGACGCGCCTGACCGCGACCTACATGTCCGATTCGCAGTTCGGCGGGCACATAGACCTGGGACGGCGCTTCGGCGAGAACCAGCAATTCGGCCTGCGCTTCAATGGCGTCTACAGGGATGGCGACGGCCCGGTCGATAACCAGAAGAAAAAGGCGCAGCTGGCTGCGCTGGGCCTGGACTGGCGCGGCGAGCGCGCGCGCATTTCCATCGATATGTACGACAGCGATGAGCGCGTGGACGGCGTGACCCGCGGCATCAACCTGGCGCCTGGCATCGGCGTGCCCAAGCCGCCCAAGCCAGAAACCCTGTTGAATCCGGACTGGGCCTATGTGAAGAACCAGGACAGGGCCGCCATGATCCGCGGCGAATTCGACGTCAGCGACAACTTGATGGCCTATGCTGCCGTAGGCACGAGCCGGTCCGAGTACACCTACAACGGCGCCATGGTGGCGCAGGTCTTCAACGAGGCGGGCGACTATCGCACCTCGATGGGCCAGCTGAACATGAACGTGAAGAAAACGTCGGGCGAGGCCGGCTTGCGCGGCAAACTGCAGACCGGCGGCATCAGGCACCAGTGGGTGCTGAACGCCACGTACTATTCGGACAATCAGCGGGACTACGGCCGCAGAACGGTGCCTGGGGCGGACTGGGTCACCAACATCTACAACCCGGTCTGGGGGCCGGCTCCGGCCACCAGCTGGCCGCCGATACTGCATAGCAAGACGCGCCTGGTCAGCTACGGCCTGGCGGACACCTTGTCCTTCGCCGAGGACCGGGTGCAGTTGACGCTGGGCGCGCGGCGGCAGGAAGTCCGCACCGATAGCTACAGCGTCACGACCGGGGCGCGCACCAGCCGCTACGACGCCAGCGCCACGACGCCCGCCGCCGCGCTGCTGATCAAGGCGACCGACAACATTTCGGTGTACGCCAACTACATCGAAGGCTTGAGCAAGGGCCAGACGGCGCCGGTCACCGCCGCTAACGCGGGGCAGCTGTTCCCGCCCTACAAGACCAAGCAGACGGAAGTCGGCGTCAAGGTAGATCTGGGTGATTTCACCCATACCGTCAGCCTGTTCGAGATAAAGCGGCCCAGCAGCTATACAGACCCTGTCACCAACGTCTTCTCGTTTGGCGGCGAGCAGCGCAACCAGGGCGTGGAATGGGGCTTCTTCGGCGAGCCGATGCGCGGCGTGCGCCTGATGGGCGGTGTGGCGTACATCGACCCCAAGGTCACGAAGACCGCCATCGCCGCCAACGAGGGCAAGCAGGCGACCGGCGTTCCCAAGCTCCAGGGAAAGCTGGGCGTGGAATGGGATGTGCCGGCAGTGCAGGGCCTGACGTTGACAGCCAACGCGACCGCCGTGTCCAAGCAGTACATCAGCGCCGACAATTCGCTATCGGTGGCGGGACGGACGACCTACGACGTGGGTGCGCGCTACGCCACCAAGGTGGCTGACCGCCCGATCGTGCTGCGGGCCGCCATCAACAATCTGACGAACAAGGCCTATTGGGGCATGCCGCAGTTGTCGAGCCTGGCCCTGGGCGCGCCGCGCACCTTCATGCTTTCCGCGTCGATGGATTTCTAGTCGTAGTGCCGTATGGCGGGCGGCGGCGCCGCCCGTCTCAGGCCGCTATCGTCACGATATCCCCGGCGTGCCGCGCATACTCCAGCGCATACGCCATTTCGCTGCGGGTCTGCGCGTGCAGATAGAGCCAGGGCTGCCCGCGCGCGACTTCATCGCCCAGCCGCACGCGCAGCGACACGCCGGCGGCGGGCCGTTCCGGCGCGCCGGCCAGCTTGGCCAGGCGCGACAGCTTGCGGTTGTCGATATGGGTGACGCGGCCGGCCTGCGGCGCGACCAGCGGTTCGACGTGGGCAGCCTGCGGCGGCTCGCGCAGCCCGCCCTGGGCGGCGCAGATGCGGGCGAACTTCTCCCAGGCCCGGCCGCTGTCCAGGGTTCGCAGGGCGAGCGCGGCGCCTTGTCCAGGCGGCGCCGCGCCGCCGATTTCCAGCACGGCGCCCGCGACCAGCGCGGCGCGTTCGCGCAGATCCTGCGGCTGGTCGGTGTCGTTGCGCAGCACGGCCAGCACGTCGCGGGCCTCCAGCGCGGGTCCGATGCCGCGGCCGACGGGCTGGCTGCCGTCGGTGTACAGGCAGCGCAGCGTCAGGCCGAAATGCGCGGCCGTTTCCATCAGATGGCCGGCGAGGCGCTCGGCAGCCTCGCGGCTGCGTATCTTGGCGGTGGGTCCGACCGGGATGTCGATCACCACGTGCGTGGCGCCCGCCGCGATCTTCTTGGACAGCACCGAGGCGATCAGCTGGCCTTCGGTGTCGATGTCCAGTTCGCGTTCCACGCGCACGAAGATGTCGTCGGCCGGGCTCAGGTGCATGGCGCCGCCCCAGGCGATGCAGCCGCCCTCGGTCTGCACCACCCGTTGCAGCTGTTCCATGCCCAGGTCCACCGGGGCCAGCATCTCCATGGTGTCGGCGGTGCCGGCGGGCGAGGTGATGGCGCGCGATGAGGTCTTGGGCATGACCAGGCCGTTGGCCGCGGCGATGGCGACCACCAGCGGCGTGGTGCGGTTGCCGGGCAGGCCGCCCACGCAATGCTTGTCCACCACGATGGGCGCCTGCCAGCTCAGGCGGTCGCCGACCTCGACCATGGCCTGGGTCAGGAAGATGGTTTCGTCGATGCTCAGCGGCAACGTGGCCGTGGCGGTCAGGAAGGCGGACAGGTGCACATCGGTGTATCGGCCTCGCACCACGTCGCGCACGATGGCGGCGAGGTCTTCCTGCCCCAGGCGGCGGCCGTGGATGCGCTGGCGCACGCCGGCCAGCGATTCCAGCACGGGCGGGTGCCTGACTTGCACGCTGTCGCCGTCGTGGATGCCCAGGGCGTCCCAGGCTTCCTCGGACAAGGCCACTTCGTCGAGCGCCAGCAGGTCGCTGTCGATCTGGTACAGCTGGGCCTGCACTTCGTGGCCGTTCGAGACGATCAGCACCTGGGAGCGCGACGCCAGCCCTTCGGCGCGGCAGACGTGGCAGTCGGCGCGCATCAGCGCGATGGGCTGGTGCTGCGCATGCAGGCGCATGCGCGTGGCGCGCAGCGCGGGCGGCTTCAGTTCGGGAACGCTGCTCACAGCTCGTACCTCTGGTCCTGCAGCGGCACGGTGACGTGCCAGCTGAGTTCGCGTTCGATGCGCTCGCGCAGCGCTTCGGCGGCCTCGGGTTCGCCATGGACAATGAAAACGCGCCGCGGCGCTTCATGAAAGCCCGACAGCCAGCGCATCAGCTCGTCGCAATCGGCGTGCGCCGACAGCATGGGCAGCTCGGCCACTTCGGCGTTGATGGGCGTCCACTGGCCGTAGATCTTGGTCTCCGTCGCGCCGTTGAGCAGCTTGCGGCCGCGCGTGCCGGCGGCCTGGAAGCCCGAGAAGAGCAGGGTGTTGCGGTGGTCGCTGCCGAAGGCCGCGATGTGGTGCAGCACCCGGCCGCCGGTGGCCATGCCGCTGGCCGAGATGATGACCTTGGGGTAGCGGTTGGCCGACAGCGCCTTGGATTCCTCGACGTCGCGCACGTAGGTCACGGCGGAGCAGGCGGCCTCGTATTCGCGCGGGGACAGCTTGTGCTCGCCGGCATGGCGGTCCAACAGCTCGGTGGCGCTGGTCGCCATGGGGCTGTCCAGGTAGACCGGGACATTCCGCAGCCGGCCGGCCTGGCGCAGTTGCCACAGCGCATGGATCAGGGTCTGCGCCCGCCCGACAGCAAAGGCGGGGATGACGACCGTGCCGCCGCGCTGCACGGTGCGTTCGATCACGGCGCCCAGGGCTTGGACGGGATCGGCAGGGTCGTGGCGTCGGTTGCCATAGGTGGATTCGATGACGATGTAGTCGGCCCGATGCACGGGTTCGGGATCGTGCATCACCGGATCGTTGTAGCGCCCCAGGTCGCCGGAGAACACCACGCGCATGCCGCCGATGTCGATCTGCGCGGTGGTCGCGCCCAGGATATGGCCGGCGCGGCGCAAGGTCAGCTTCGCGCCGCCGGGCAAGGCAGTTTCCTGGTGCAGCGCGACGTCGGAAAAGCGCGTCAGCGCGCGTTCGGCGTCGACCACGCGGTAGAGCGGCAGCGCCGGCTTGTGCTTGGAAAAGCCCTTGCGGTTGGCGAAGTCGGCGTCCTTTTCCTGCAGATTGGCGCTGTCCAGCAGGATCAGTTCGGCGACGTCGCGGGTCGCGGGCGTGGCATGGATCTTGCCCTTGAAGCCTTCGGCCACCAGCCGCGGCAGGTAACCGCAATGATCCAGGTGGGCATGGGTCAATACCACCGCGTCGATATCGGCGGGCGACAGGGGCAGCCGCTGCCAGTTGAGTTCCCGCAGGTTCTTCAGGCCCTGGAACAGGCCGCAGTCGATCAGCAGGTGGGTATCTCCGTGGCTCAGGAGATGCTTGGATCCGGTGACGGTGCCGGCTCCGCCCAGGCAGGTCAGTGAGAGCATGATTTCCTTGTGCAGCATCAGGATGGATAGTCGAGGTCGGCGGGATTGCCCCTGCCGTCTATGGCCTGCAGCCGCGGCGCGTCCAGCACGTCCTCGCGGCGCCAGCCGGCCACGGCGGCGGCCGCATCGACTGCGTGGGCCCAGGTGCAGCGGTTGGCGTACAGCATGCCGGACACGTCCAGCGTGCCGCCGCGGCTGATGTAGCCCAGCGCGCGGGTGCGGGCCGGGCCGCCGTCCAGCCGGCGCAGCACGCCCAGCATGGGTTCGGGCCGGGTGTGGCACAGCAGCACGCGCGGCAGGCCGGGCGGGAAAAGCGCATGGACGGCTGCGTCGGTCAGGACAAATGCCGATTCGAGTTCGTCGCGCGGCGTGCGCAGGCGGCCAGGTTCCAGCACCACGGAGACGCAGCACTCGTGGCCCAGCCGCGCCAGATGGGCGCGGGCCTTCAGGGCTTCCTCGAACTGGTAGGCGCCGATGGCGACGAACTGCAGCGCGCTGGTCTTCGGGTCGCCGGCGACGTGCGCGGCGCCCTGTTCGACCAGCGCCTGCGCGGCCTGGGCGTCGAAGCGCTGCGCGCCGTCGCGCTTGGAAACAACCATGCAGGCCACCTGGGCGCGCTGCGCGTAGACCGCGCGCAGCGCCGCCGCAGCGCTGTTGCCGTCCACCGGGAAGAGCACGCGCGCGGTGTCGGACATTTCGCCCAGCAGGGCTTCGCCTATGGTGGGATCCTGGTGCGATTGCTCGTTCTTGGCGTTCTCCCAGGTGTGGGAGGTGACCACCAGCGGCACAGACAGCCATCCCGGCGCCTGTCCCAGCTCCTTCTGGCGGCGCGCGAAGATGATCTCCTGGCGCAGCAGGCCCAGCATCTTCACCGCGAACGCTTCGTAGCTGACGATGAGGTTCAGGCCGCCCTTGTTCGCGAGCGCGGCGGCGGCCACCGCTTCCTCGTTCAGGGCGGTGATGACGGCGCCGTGCTGGTCTTCGGCGACGCCGGCCTCGGGATGATCGACGCGGTGCTTCAGCAAGGCGAGCGCGCCGCCCATCTTGTTGCTGGCCAGTTCGTCCGGGTTGCCGATGCGCACGCGCAGGCGCGGATTGGCCCGCACCAGTTCGACGAACCAGCGATCCAGTGCCGCCATGGCGCTGCCCTGGCTGCCGGTGGCGTCCCAGGCCGGCTCGGGCAGCGCAGGCGCCTCGGGGTGCCGGTGCGCCATGGGATGCCCGCTTTCCAGGGGACGCTGCTGGGCGCGGTGGTTGGCCAGCGCGGCAAGCGCCGCGTCCAGTTCCGCTTGCGGCACGAACAGCCGGGCGGCGCTGGCGTTGAAAGCGTCGCGGGCCGCGCTGTCGGTGTGCGGGTTGCCGCCCAGCGGCAGGTTGTGCGCGGCGTTGGTGCCCGCGCCGGGAAAGCCGAATCCCTTTTCGGTTTCGGCGATGACGTAGGGCAGCCGCGCGGGGTACTGGAAGTCCGGCGCCGCCAGGCTGGCGGCCAGCGCTTGCTCGGCTTCGATAATGGCCCAGGCGATGGCCGCGGGGTCGCGGCCGTCGACGATGAGCGGATCGAAACCGTTGTGGCGCAGGTCCTCGGCCAGCCAATGCGCGCCGCCTTCCTGCACGATCTGCGTGCGCTGTTCGATGCGGCGGCCATTGAGGATCATGACGGGGACGGCCTGGCCGCAATCCTCGGCGCGCCACCAGCGCGTGGCCCAGTCGGAGCCGCGCTGTTCCTCGAACGCGCCGTCGCTCAGGAAGGCCACCAGGCTTTCGCCCGGTAGAGGCATGTGCACGTATTGCAGGCCGGCGAAGCCCAGGTAGCCGCCTTCCGATACCGCGCCGGCCGTGTTGGGGCCGGCGTGGCTGCCCAGCGGCACGGCAGGCAAGCCCCGGGCGTCGATGGCGTAGGAATAGAAGTCCGTGATCAGGCGTCCCAGTCCGGCCGCGCTGCGGTCGTAGCGGCCGCGCTGCGCTGGCGAGACGTCGCCGGTCAGGGCGTTGACGGCCTCGATGGCGGCCACGCAATGGCCCTGGCCCATCAGCCAGCCGCGGGTCTTGCCGCTTAACGCATTGGCCAGCAGATAGGCGACGAAGGCCGGCACCATGTTCAGCGAGCCGCCCGTATGGCCTTCGGGGTTGGGCTTGAAGTCGCCGGCGGCCAGCGGCGCGCCGTTCAGGTCGATGCGGCGGGCATAGGTCATGTGCGCCACCACGTTCATGGCGGCGCAGCTCAGGCGGTCGGCCGCAGCCAGCATGGCGTAGGCATCGTCCGCGCGGGCGAGGCGGCCGCTGGCCGCCAGGCGCCGCACCAGCGCGTCGACGCGTGCGACGGTTTCAGCGCGGTGTTGGATGGGGCCGTGGCCGGATAGCCAATGCTCGCGTAGCGTCATCGCGGGTTCCTTTCAAATCGGGTGGTCAATCGCGCAGGTCGCGCAGAAGTGCGTTGGCCAGCAGGGGCGCGAGTTCGATGCGGTTGCTGGGATGCGGCACCGCGTCGGTGGAAACGACGCGTTCAAAGCAGGCGGATACCTGCGTCCAGGCGTCCTCGGCGAAGAGCGCATGCACCACAACGCATTGCGGCGGCCTCATGCCGGCGAGCTTGCCGGCAGCCACTACCAGCGTGCGGCCGGACGAGGCGATGTCGTCCACCAGCACCGGCGTGCAGTCGCGCCAGGCGGAAAGGTCGGGCGCTTCGATGTCGACCTGGCGGTCGCCATGGCGGGTCTTGCGCAGCACCACGTGCGGCGCGCCGATGCGGGCGGCGATGGAGCCGGCCCATTGCTCGCTTTCCTCGTCCGGGCCGACGATCAGCGGCGCCTGCACGTTGCCGGCGATCCAGCTGGCCAGCCGCGGCGCGGCATGCAGCGTGGTGGTCGGGATGGTGTACAGCGCCGACAGCGACCGATGCCGGTGCAGATGCGGATCGACCGTCAGCAGGCGGTCGAAGGTCGAGGACACCAGGCGCGCGAACGACAGCGAACTCACGCTTTCGCCGTCCTGGAAACGCTTGTCCTGGCGCATATAGGCCAGATAGGGCGCAATCAGGTTGACCTCGGCGGCGCCCAGGTCGCGCGCGGTGTCGGCCGCGAAGATCAGGCTGAGGAAGCTGGGGTCGGGTCGGGCCAGCGTGCAGACGATGTCGACGGCGCGTCCGCGCGGGTCGCCATGCAGCCGCACATAGCTTTCGCCGTCAGGAAAGCGGCGGGTTTCGACTGCGCCGAGTTCGCCTTGGCACAGGGCGGCAAGACGCTTGGCGAATCCTTCGTTGCCGGGTAGCGGGAGGATAAGTCTTTGCATGAATGCCGGGTCCGCCTGATCGAGGTAAGGGAAACCGAAGAGGCCGGGTGGGCCTCGCGCGGCCCATGATGGGCCGCGGCATTTTGATTATGGCGCAGGGGCGGCGTCTTCCGGCGTCGTTCGCCGGTCAAACCTTGATGTAACTCAAAGGTTTCGTGCGTGGCGCCGCGCCAGCCAGATGTTCGCGCCGCCGCAGGTCCTGTCGGCTTCCACGTGGCGTAGCACTTCGAAGCCGGCCTGGTGCAACAGCTCACGGTACTCCGCGCTGTCCAGGCTGCCGTGATAGAGCGGCTGGCCTTCGAACTGGCCGATGGCTTCGCCCAGATGGGTGCCGCTGGTGAACATCAGCGCCGCGCCCGGCGCGGCGAGGCGCTGGAAGGTCTGGAACATGGGCCGCTGGTCCTCAGGCCGCAGGTGAAAGAAGCTGTGCCAGGCGATCAGCCCCTGGAAGGGGCGCAAGGGCGGCAGGCTGCGCATGTCCGCTTCAATCCAGCTATGTCCAGGGAACGAGGCCCTGGCCCGCGCCAGCAGCGCGTCCGAGGCATCCACTCCGGTCAGCCTGCAGCCGCGTTCGATCAGATGGCGGGCGATGGGGGCGCCGGTGCCGCAGCCCAGGTCCAGCACCTCGGGGGCGGAGCCGGGCAGCAGGTCCAGGAATGCCTCCAGCCAATCGCGTTCGACCAACTGCTTGCCGCGCAGTTTCTCGAAGGCGTCGGCATGCTCGCGATACAGCGTAATCACGTTGTCGGCGGGGGAGATGGACATCGTGGCGTTCCCTAGTAGAGTTGCAGATCCCGATAAACGAGCAACGCCCGCGTTGCACAAGGACTTCCATGAGCAAGATCGAGCGCTTGCGCCTTCCCGATGACGATCCCACCTTTGGCGGCAACCGGATCTTCGACCTGTTCCAGTATTCGCCGGCAGTCACGGCCAATGGCTTGGTATTCATTGCCGGACAGATCGGTTTGCGCGCCGACGGCTCCCTGCCCGAATCGGCCGCGGAGCAGGCGGACCTGGCGTTCCAGCGCATTGCCGCGGTGCTTGGGCATCTGGGCCTTGATTTTACCGATGTGGTCGAACTGGTCTCGTATCACGTAGACGTCGGCGCCGACCTGGCCGGGTTCCGCGCGGTGAAGGAAAAGTACATGCGTTCCGACTTTCCGGCGTGGACCATACTGGGCGTCGCGGCGCTGGCGCGGCCCGGGTTGGCGGTGGAGATCAAGGTGGTCGCGGCGGTGCGCGATTCGAAATAGAACGGGGAGCGGCGACTCGTCAGCCAGGATGGTTGATTCGTCATCTTGGACTTGTACGGCGGTTGGCGAACGGCGACTTTCTCAATTTGCCCATTTCTGCCGCAGCCGCCGCCATGACTCCCCCGCAAGATTTTTCCAAGCCTGGCCGCCACGGCTTGCGGCTCACCTGGCTGGCGCTGCTGTTGCAGGCTGGGATATCCACCGTCTACGTCTTCGGACGCCCGGCTTCGGCGCAGACGGCGCCGCTGGTCTATCAACTGCGCGGCGCCGACGGCACTTGCTGTTCCAGCGGCAGCCACCCCGACAACGGCCATGACGGCCAGTGGGGGCAGCGCGACTTCGTGCAGACGGACAGCAATCAACGCATCAGCGCCAATGCGCCGGGCCAGACCGGCATCCTGATCGACGTCAGCGGCGGCAAGGGCGGCAACGGCAAAGACGCGGACCCCAACCATTGGGGCGGCAATGGCGGCGGCGGGCGGATCATCGATTACACCTTGTCGGCCAGCACGGTCAATGCCGCGGGCCGCGGGATCGACCTGTACTCCGCGGGCGGCAACGGCGGCCTGTGGGGCAACGCCGACGGGGCCAATGGCGGCTACGGGATAGGCGGCGACGGACACCAGGCGCGAGCCACGCTGAACAACGCCAACGTGGTCGGCACCGGTTTCGGTATTGCCGCCCAATCCTGGGGCGGATCGGGAACTGACAGCGCCATCGCCAAAGGCTTCAGCGGCGCGTACACGTCCGGCCACGGCGGCAATGGCGGCGCCGCGTCCGTGATCCTGCAAGGCACGACATCGGTGACCGCGCGCGGGCCGGGGCCGGACAACGTCAGCGCGGCGGTGGGCTTGATATCGTCGGGCGGCAATGGCGGCGCCGCCGAGCACACGGGCGACTTTGGCGGGCACGCCGATTCGGGCCGGGGCGGGGATGCTTCCAGTGTCGTCTTTGCAGCGTCGGCAGGGTCTTCCGTCACCGGACTGGGCGATGGCGTGTATGGCGTGAGCGCCCGCTCCATCGGCGGGAATGCGTCGACCGCCAACGGCACCGACACCAAAGCCGCCGCAGGCGGCAACGCGGGCTCGGTCACCATCGCCAACGGCGGGACTCTCAAAACCAACGGCAACCGCGGAATCGGCGTCTACGTCCTGTCCCAGGGCGGCAACGGCGGCAATGGCGGCCACGGCTCGTGGGTCGACGGACACAATGGCGGCGCGGGCGGATCGCCTGGTGCGGTCACGATCACCAATACCGGCACGATCGCGACCGGAACCAACAGCACCGTCGGCGCGAAAGGCATCGTGGCCAGCGTGCTGGGCGGGG
Source organism: Achromobacter sp. (assembly GCA_032153965.1). Classification (GTDB taxonomy): domain Bacteria; phylum Pseudomonadota; class Gammaproteobacteria; order Burkholderiales; family Burkholderiaceae_B; genus Achromobacter. The sequence continues at coordinate 17,774 of JALDYL010000033.1, forward strand.
AAGGCGGTCGCGCCGGCGCCAGTGGCGCGTTCGGACAAGGCGGCAATGGCGGCTCGGGCGCGCTTGCGGGCCAGGCGATCACCATCACGAACGCAGGTGTCATCAGCACCTTCGGCAACGATGCGGCCGCCGTCATTGCCAACAGCGCGGGGGGAGGCGGCGGGCTGGCTTCGTCCAGCAACGGCATCATCGCCGTGGGCGGCGGGCATGGCGGCACGGGCGGAGCGGGCGGCGGCATCGCCATGGCCAATAGCGGCGGCATCGACACCTCGGGCGACAACAGCGCGGCGGTGCTGCTGCAGAGCATAGGCGGAGGCGGCGGCGTGGGCGGCGATGCCAACAGCACTGGCGTGATCGCCTCGGTCGCCATTGGCGGCACGGGCGGCGCGGCGGGCAATGGCGGCCTGATCCAGTTTTCCTCGCAGGGCAAGGTCCAGACCCGGGCCGGCAACGCATCGGGCGTGATTCTTCAGAGCATAGGCGGCGGAGGCGGCAGCGGCGGATCGGCCAACGCGGTCGGCGTGGGTGTGGGCCTGAATGTGACGGTGGCGACGGGCGGCAAGGGCGGCAGCGGCGGTTCGGGCAATACCGTGTCGTTCACCCAGGCCCGCCAGGGCACGATCACGACCTTGGGCGCGCATAGCAATGGCGTGCTGGTGCAAAGCATAGGCGGGGGGGGCGGCAGTGGCGGGCTGGCGAATTCCCGCGTCGTCACGATCGCGCCGCAGCTGGGCGACAACCCGAGCGGCGCGGTCACGCTGGCGGTGTCCAACGGCGGCGTGGGACAAGGGGGCGGCGAAGGCGGCACCGCGCTGGTCGCGAATGCAGGAGGCATCCACACTTCGGCCGCATTAAGCAACGGCGTGGTAGCGCAGAGCATAGGCGGGGGCGGAGGCAATGGCGGCGGGGTCCTGGCGCCGGTCAAGACGCCGGTCATAGGCAATGCGCAGATCGATCTGCAACTGACCGTGCGGCATGGCGGGCAGGGTGGGCAAGGCGGCAGCGGCGGCCGCGTGCAGGCCGCCAATGCGGCCACGGGCGTCATCGCCACGGCGGGCGCAGGGGCGGCCGGGATTGTCGCCCAAAGCATAGGCGGCGGCGGGGGCAATGGCGGCATCGTTCAGATGCATGACGCCGCGTCCTTCAACGACATCCTGGGCGCGCCGGGCAACCTGGCGGGCCTGCTGGAGAAGGCGGCGGGCTGGTTGGAAAAGGGTCCGCAGCTGGCGTTCAGCAAGGCCGTCAGCCTGTCCGTCGGGGTCACGACCGGCGGCAGCGGCGGCGCGGGGAACGCCGCAAGCGCGTTCGACGTGCGCAACGACGGCGCGATTGCGACGGCGGGAGATCACGCGCCGGGCATCCTGGCGCAAAGCATCGGCGGTGGCGGCGGCAATGCCGGGACGATAGATTCGGCCGGAGCGTCGACGCTGTTGTCCAGCATCGATGCGCTGATCAAGGCCGCCGAGTCCGGCGTGCAGGACCTGTTCACGGTTGCGCTGCCGCAAACCAGCATTACCCACCAGACCGGCGGCAATGGCGGCGCGGCTGGCATGGGCGGGGGAAGCGCGTCCGATCCGGCCATCGTCACCAACACGGGAACGATCGCCACGCAAGGCAGCGGTTCGGCGGGCATCGTCGCGCAGAGCATAGGCGGTGGCGGCGGCAGAAGCGCCGCGAGCGGCCAGGACCTGCAGGCGGTGGTATCGGCCGGCGCCGGCAGCCAGGCGCCCGAGATCATCGACAAGATCACCCGCATCGTCGGCATCCTGGGAACCAAGGGCGGATCGCTGCTGGGATCCCTGATCAATGTGCGCAACGGCGGCGTGGCCGGGGCCAGCGGCGCAGGCGGCGCGGTCACGGTCGACGCCGGCGCCTCGGCCGGCCGGATCAGCACGCAGGGCTATCAGGCGCCCGGCATCCTGGCCCAGAGCGTGGGCGGAGGCGGCGGCATATCGATGGTCGACCAGCCCTTGTTCCTGTGGAGCCAGACCGCCGCCACTGTCGCATTGGGCGCCACGGGCGACTCGTGGCAGAGCATGACGACGAGTACGGGCGGCGCGGTCAACGTCATCCATGGCGGGACGCTTGCGACTGGCGCGGGCGGTTCCGCCGGGATCATGGCGCAGAGCGTGGGGGGTGGGGGCGGCGTCAGCACGCTCGCCTTGCGCAACGCCAGCCTGGCCGCGATCCAGCAGAACGCGTCCCTGTCGATCACCTTGGGCGGCGATTATCCGTCGAACAACAGCAGCGGATTCGGCCTGGCCCAAGTTGCCGGCGGCACGGTCAGCGTCGCCAACAACATCGGCCGCATCGCCACGCAGGGGTGGTTTGCGCCGGGAATTCTGGCGCAAAGCGTGGGCGGCGGGGGCGGCATGGCGGCGGTGTCGTCCAGCGCGGCGCTCGGCGGCGTCGATATCCGGCTGGGAAGCGCGGCGACCGATACGGGTGGTCCTTTTTCGAGCAGCGTGAACGGCGCGGGCGGCACGGTTGCCGTGTCGAACCTGGGCGGCAGCATCGCGACCCGCGGCGCACTTTCCTTCGGCGTGCTGGCGCAGAGCGTGGGCGGCGGCGGCGGCCTGGTGACGATAGACAACGGCTCGGGGCCCGCCTCGAGCGTGGCGAACATCACGTTCGGTTCCAGCGCGCCGATGGCCGGCCCCGGGGGAACGGTCAGCGTGACGCAGGATGTGGGCGGCAGCATCGTCACGGCCGGCACCAATTCGCATGGCGTCGTCGCGCAAAGCGTGGGCGGCGGCGGCGGCATCGCCGGCCTGGCCACCCGGCCCGGCCTGACGACCTTGAAGCCGGTCGCGTCCCCCGCGCAAGGCGGCGACGGCAACGCCGTCAATCTGTCCATTTCGGGTTGGGTCGGTACCTCGGGCAATGGCGCCGCCGGCATCCTGGCGCAGAGCGTGGGCGGGGGCGGCGTGTTCAAGGATGGCGTCCTCTACCAATACAGCACGCCTGACAACGATCTGGCATACGGCGGCCAGGTAAGCGTAGACATCGGCCATGCGGCGCAGGTCATCGCCACCGGCGCCAATTCGCCAGCGGTAGTCGCGATCAGCAATGGCGCCTACGGCGGCGGCCGGGCCATTTCGGTCAATCTGGGCCAGAACGCCCTGGTCAGCGCAAGCAGGGTGTCCGGAACCGGCATCCTGGCTGTCACGCCACTTGCCAGCACCACCATCACCAACGCCGGCGTCATCCAGGCGAAGACGGCGATCGACGCGGCCGGCCGGACCGTCGTCAACAACAATGGAACCGTGGCGGGCGACGTGCTGATGGGCAGCGGCAGCATTTTCCACAACGACGCTGGCGGCTCGCTGTACAGCGGCGCCCGCTTCCAGGGCGATCTGGACAGCGCCGGCATCCTGAATCCGGGCGGACCGGGCGTGTATGCGCCCACGCGCGTCACGGGCACGCTGAACCATACGGGAACCTACCGGCCGGACCTGGATTTCGGCGGTCACAACAGCGACTTCATTTCGGTATCGGGCGCGTCGACCTTCGCGGGTACCGTCAAACCGGTGCTGCGCAATCCCGTGAAGAATGTATGGCTGGGGATAGGCCATTTCGACGCCGCGCAAAACAGCGTGCCCGCGACCGCAAGCGACAGCCCCCTGTTCAGCTACGCGATCAAGAACAATGGCGCAGGCGGCCTGCGCGATCCGTTGATTGCCGTCGACGCCGACTTCACGCCGTCGGCGTTCCCGCTCAGCGCGGATCGCGCGAGGGTCGCGGCTTCCCTGCAGACGCTATGGGACCAGGGCAAAACGAGCGATGCGGCCACCTTCGACAAGTTCACGGGCGTCCAGACCGCCGGGCAGTACCGCGACGCCTTGAACCGCATCGCCCACGACGGCCAGTTCGCCCGCGCCGCCAACCAGATGCATGCCTCCTACGCGTCGATGAACCGGATGATGAGCTGCCCCGCGTTCGTGGGCGAAAGCACGATACTGCGCGAAGGCGATTGCGTCTGGTCGCGCCTGGACACGAACTGGACCCAGCGCAAGGCCACGTCCGACGACGAAGGCTACCGCGTGCGCCAGAGCACGCTCACGCTGGGCGCGCAGCGCGAGATCGCCACCAACTGGTTCCTGGGCGGTTCGCTCAGCTATGCCTATGGCAAGACCACGTCGGCCGCCGACCTTTCGGGCAATAGCGATACCTACGCGGGCGGCCTGGCGCTGAAGTACAACAACGCGCCGTGGCAGGTCGCGCTGGCCGTGCATGGCGGCGTGGAGAAGAGCAGAATGTCGCGCGGCACGTTGGACGGCATGGCCAAAAGCAAACCCGAGTCTTCCTTTCTCGGGGCCCGGCTGCGCACTGCCTACGAGTTCAGCCAGCCGTCCTGGTACCTGCGGCCCTACGTGGATCTGGACGTGAACTACATCCGGCAGGACGGCTACAGCGAGCAGGGGGCGGGGGCCCTCAACCTGAAAGTGCGGGGCAACCACATGACCTCGTTCATGGCTTCGCCCATGGTGGAACTGGGCGGGCGCAAGGACCTGGCCAATGGCGCCATCTTGCGCTCATACGTGGCCGGCGGGATGAGCTTTCTGAGCGGCGGCGACGTGGTCACCACCATGCAGCTCAATGGACCGGGCGCGACGCCGTTCACGTTGCGGTCCGGCATGCCCAGGACCTACGGCAACCTGTCGGCCGGCCTGGAATACGTCACGCCCAAGGGCGTGGAGCTGAAGACGGAGTACGCCTTGCGCGGCAACGGGGAATACCGCGACCAGTCCCTGACGCTGCGCGCCGCCTACCGTTTCTGAGGCGGCGGCGCGGCTGGGCGATTATTTGCGGACCCAGCGGCCCAGGCCGTTGTCGTCGTAGAACTTGATGTCGAAACCCTGGGCCCGCCCCTGGTCCATCTTGAAGACGATGGACGCCAGCGAGGCGACCAGTTCGGCTTCGCCGGCGGGCGAGAAGGCGTAGGTGTCGCCGTCCCAGTGCCGCAAGGGGAAGCGCATGCCCTTGGGCCCCAGCACCAGCGTCAGGACGCCGTTGGCCTGCTGGATTTCGGCGGGACCATAGTAGGGGTTGTCGAACCTGCCGGTGTATTGCGACAGCGCTTTCGGCGCGGCGGGCTTGGCGGGATCGGCCTGCCCGGACAAATCGGCCTGGGGTTCGAAGAACGCCTTCATGGCGCCGTTGTAGGCCGCGAACCAGTCGCGCGTGGGCTTGCCGTACAGCGCCGTGTCCATGAACGATGCCGCGACGGATTCGGCCGCGCCCACCGGCGCGCCGTTGGTCAGCACCACGATGCCGATGCCGGCGGAAGGAACGATGCGGAAGGTCGTTCCCGTGCCCATCAGGAAGGCGCCGGAATGTCCCATCGAGGGGCGTCCGCCCAGTTCCGTGTTGACGTTGAAGCCATAGCCGTAGAAGCCGGAGCGCGAGTCCAGGTCATGCGCGCGGGCGCTGTATGCCTGCGGCGACAGCGCAGGCAGCAGGGCGCCAGGGGCGATCAGGGCCTTGCCCTGGTACTGCCCGTCGGCGAGCAGCAGCTTCAACCACTCCGCCATATCGACGACAGTGGAGGACACGCCGCCCGCGGGCGCCTGCTGATCCGCGTCGCGCTGGCCTGCCGGGACGAAGCGGCCGTTCTGGTAGGCGTGCAGCACCGCCCGGTTGCTGCGCGCTTCGAAGTCGCCGTAGCGGTAGCTGGTCGATTTCATGCCCAGCGGCTTGAACAGCTGTTCGTCGGCAAGCGCTTCCCAGGGGCGTCCGGCGGCCTGGGCTACCGCTTGCGCGCCTATGGTGGTGCTGAAGTTGGCGTAGTGGTAGGACGTGCGGAACGCGTCCAGCGGCAGCAGACGCAGGCGGGCGATCACGTCGGCGCGGCTGAAACCCAGGTCTTCGAGGTCATCGCCCGCCGTGCCCGGCAAGCCGGAACGGTGCGCGAAGAAATCGCCGATCGTGGCGCGTTCGGACACATAGGCGTTGCCCAGCTTGAAGTCCGGCAGATAGCGCGAGACCGGATCGTCCCAGGCAGCCTTGCCCTTGGATATCTCAATGGCCGCCACCGTCGCCGACAGCGACTTGGAGATCGATGCGATCTGGAACACGGTCTGCGCATCCACCGGCGCCTGCTTGCCCGCCTCGCGCGTGCCGTAGCCCTGTGCCAGTACGGTCTTGCCATCGATGACCACGGCCACCGCCATGCCCGGCACCTGGCTGCGCTGCATGATGTCCGCCACGACTTGCGGCAGTTCCTGCACCGCGCGTTCCTTGCTGCCGGCGGGAATGGCCACCGCGTCGGCGGGCGGGTTCGGCGCGCTGGCGATGGGCACGGGCTGCGACCAGGCTGCCGTGGCGCCGCCCAGCGCAAGCACGGTTACGGCGGTGATGAGCGTGTGTTTGCTGTTCATGATGGCCTCAGAATCCTGCTTGGTAAGCGATGCGGAAAACGCCCTGGTTGATGCGCAGGGCCTGGTCGCGCTGATGCGTGAGCCCGGCCTGCACGATGAAGCCGATGGGCGTGACATAGGTAATCGCGCCTGAAATGCCCCAATCCGTGTCGTCTTGCAGGCCGTACTGCGCCAGCTTCTGGCCGCTGCCGGACAGCTTGCGCAGCGCCGCCGTCGCGGTCAGCTGCCAGCGGTCGCGAGACAAGGACACCGACGTCACGGCGTTGCCGTTGGACACGGGAGCGCCGCGAAAGGCGCTGGAATAAGTGGCTTCGTTGAACCAGCTCAGGTTCCATGAGTTGGCCAACGGCGCGTCGTAGCGCAACCGGGCTGACACCGTGTTGGCGCTTTTTCCTTGCCCTGGATCCAGATGCAACCGGCCCGCGTCCAGCCCGCCCGACAACCCTTCCAGCCCGGGCAGGTCGCGGAAATCGTAGGAGAGGATGAAGGACTTCAGCTGATCGCTGAACATCGGCGGCTGATCGGGTCCGATGAGGCCGCCGTCCAGGCTGAAGCGGCGGTTCATCGCGGTGTTGTCGCGCTTGAACAGGATGGCGGCGACGGAGTGCGTTCCCCGGCCCGTGGTATCGAGCGTGTAGCGTCCGCCCAGCCCGATCGAGCCGCGGAACTCCGAGTTCTCGTTGAATCCCGTGTACAAGCCATCGACCACGTGCCAGGCGTCGCCGAAGCCCAGGTCCATCTTGCCGCCGTACAGGGCGTAGTTGTCCGCGGTATAGGCCGCGAACAGGTTGTCCAGGTCCACGCCCAGATCGGAAAACGCATTGTCCTTGGTGTCGTTGGTGGACGAGTTGAACGTTGCCTTGGTGCGGATCGAAAACTGCCGCGTCAGCTGCAATACCAAGGCGGCTTCCGCCGTGGGCTGCACGCTGCTCCAGTGCGAGCGCGGCAGTTGGCCGTTGTCGTCCTGCACGCCGAAGAAGCCGGTGTAGCCGGTCATCAGCAGGAACCGCCCGTTCAGCCGCGGATAGGACTCGCCGCCGTCACCCAGTTCGCTGTAGGGCGTGAGGAAAATCTCGGTCTTGAAGATATCCCGGGCTTCCTGCGCGCATGCGCCTTGTGCCGCCACGGCCAGCAACGCGGCCGCCGCGGCCTGACGCAGCGCTGGGCCGGCACCGTTCACCGCGCCAACTCGGCCGCCAGTTCACGCACCTGGGAATGGATGTTGTTGAACATGGCGAAGTTCACGCGGCTGGCGACGACGAACACGCCCAGCCCGCGGTTGGGCGACAGCACGGCGTAGGACATGAAGCCGCCCAGGCCGCCGCTCTTGCCCAGCAGCAAGGGCGCGCCGTTGCGCGGCAGGGTCACCACCCAACCCAGGCCCATGCCGTCGGCGTCGGTGACCTCCGTGCCCACCACGGACTTCAAGCCGTCATACGGCAGCCACATGGTGTGCGCCAACAGGGATGCCTGCTTCGATTGCCTGGCGCCGTCCAGGTGCCAGCGCATCCAGCGTGCCATGTCGTCGGCGGTGGAGTAGACCCCGGCGCTGGCGTACATCACGTCGGGCACCGGGGCATTCGGATCGGGCTTGTCGAAGGGGTCCAGGCCTGTCATCAGGCGTTTTTTCTGCGCGTCTGTCAGCGCATTGCTCGTGTCGGTCATGCCGGCGGGTTTCAGGACCTCGTCGGCCAGCACGGTGGAGTAGTCCGCGCCGCCGGCCTTGGCCAGCGCATCGCCCAGCAGGCCGAAGCCCAGGTTGGAGTACAGCGTGGTGGTGCCGGGCACGTAGGCCGGCTTGTGGCTGCCGATCCACTTCCAGTAGTAGGCGCGGTCGAACGCGGCGAACGGGTTATCGGAAGGCTTGGCGTCGGGGTCGGGCAGTTCACGCGGCAGGCCGGCCGAGTGCGTGGCCAGGTCCAGCAGCGTCAGCGGACGGCCGTTGGCTTCGACCTTGGCGTTTTGCGGCGCGTACTTCGCCAGGGGATCGGTCAGCTGGAGCTTGTTCTTGGCCGCCAGCGCCGCCAGCACGTCGCCCGCGAACACCTTGGATACTGAAGCGATCCTGAAAATGGAGCGGCCGTCAGGTTCCACGCCGCTGCCAGGCGCGGTTTCGCCATAGCCCTGGATCACGACCTCATCGCCGCGCACCGCCGCGATGATCAGTCCGGGCGCGCCCGAGTTCAGGTACAGCTGCATGCCGGCCATGGAGACCGCATCCTGCAGCGCCAGGTCGGCCGCGCGGACCTGGCTTGCGCCCAGTGCGCAGGCGGCGCTCAAGGCTAGGGTGGTGATGCGCGGCAGGAGGCGGGACGTCAGCATGCGGTTCTCTCTGGGTGGCTCGAGGAACGGGTGTTCCTCCGCATGCGCGATGATCCCAAAAACTCGATGCGCGGCCACTTCCGCCAGGACGAAACAACATGCCGGCGTGACGAACTGCATATTGCGGGGCTGCGGCCGGCCTTAGATTCCCATGCGCTCGCGCAGCGGCTTGCGGTAAGAGCGGGACACCGGCCAGGTCTCGTCCACGGCCCGCATCCTGATCAACCACTTGTCCACGCTTCTGCGGTCCACGTCCATGACATGCAACGCGTTTGCAATGGCGGTGCGGTGCACGCGGAAGAAGGTCTGTTCCGGCAACAGGGTCGACCAGATGCCGAGCGCACGCGAGTCCAGCACCATCGACCCGTCCTCCAGCCAGATTTCGCTGTAGTTGCCCGCCGAACGCACCCCCACGATGGCTTCGGGCTGCACGCCGCGCACCACGCCGCGCATGCTCAGATAGATCACCGACGTGACGCTGTCGTAGCGCGCCGCGCGGCCGCGGTCGCGGCCGTTGCCGTACTTGGCCTGACCGATGAGATTCGCGCATTGGTACAGGGCGCCGACCTCGGCGGCCGACCAGCTGCGGTGCCGCACGGTAGTGTCGAAGCCGATGATGCCGTAGAGCTTGCCGTCGTGGAAAACCGGCACGCTCAGCACGCTCTTGTTGCCCTGGCGCTGGAATTCGACCTGAATGGCGCGCGCGGTGCGGGGCAGGTCGTTGACGTCGTGGATGGCGACCGCCTGGCCTTTGACCATGAACTTGTGCAGCCAGGCGATCAGCGTGGTCGGCACGTCCTGGAGTTCGGCCACGAAGGGCTCGATCTTCCCGCGGCACCATTCATGGGTATTGCGCAAGCGCAGCATGTCCGGGCGGTACTCGATCATCCAGGACCGGTCGACGTCGGAGGTCTCGCCCATGTAGGCCAGTTGTTCGGAGATCGCGTCGTCGGCCGGGAGCTTGAGCAGGCTCATCGCGCAGTGGTAGAGCCAGTCCGATGAGGGACTCGGTTCAAGCAGGGTGGCGATGTGCGTCTGGTACTGGCCTGCATCCTTCACTTGCGATTCCCCCTGCGGCGACGTGGAGCTTGGCTCGCGTGCGGGTCGGGCCCCGCGGCTAGGCGGGATTTTCCCTCTGGTAACGAGGGATGACAAGAACTGAAATCATCAGCGCACTGTCGTCGGCGTCGCCGCCTGGGACGCCTGCGTCGGCATGCGGCCCACGCTGAGCGTGCCGGGATCCTCGGCGGAAGGACGGACCACCGCGGCCTGGTTGGCGTCGTTGGCGCCGAGCTTGGGCAGGTCGATGGGGCGCGCGGCCACGGTTTCGAAGGGGCCGCCGCCAGCGGACGGCACGCCCTCCAGGGTCAGGCCGCGGCTCCAGTTGCCGTCGTGGCGCGACAGCACCTCGTAGCGCTGCGGGGCGCCGGTGGCGCGGGCGACGATGTAAAGCGTGCCGTTGACCAGGTTGAGCGCGGGCGGCGAGGCGGCTTGGGCGTCCAGCTTGGCCGGCCTGCCGTGCTCCACCAGCCAGAGCTGTCCGCCGGCGCGTTCCAGCAGCGCGACCATGACGTTGCCGCCGGCATCGGCGCCGATGGCCGGACGGCCGATGTAGGGCACGCCCATGTCGGTCGGAGAGCCCCAGTCCATGTCGAGATCGGTGGTGTCGCCGGTCTCCATCAGGCGGGTCAGATGGTTGTTGCCGCGCTGGCGGAAATAGAGTTCGACTCGGTTCTGGTGATTGCGGATCGCCGCCAGGCCGCCGGCGGCCTGGGGCGCGGGCACGCGGCGCCAGTCCTGCCATTCGGGCCGCTGGCCCTTGGCGGCTGGCAGTTGGCGGGTGTAATGGAATTCGCCGGCCGCGGTGATGGCGAAGATGACGTAGCGCCCGTCGCCGCCCAGGGCCGCGGCCGGGGAACCGGTCACGCCTTCCAGCGGCGGCAGGTCCTGCCACGTGCTCCAGCTGCCGTCGACGCCGGACGGCGTGATCCAGTGCAGCAGGCCGTCGTAGCCGAGCGCCACGGCGGCGGCTTCGCCGCGCGGCGCGACGGCCGGGATCTGGGTTACGCGCAGGCCGCCCAGGGCTTGCCAGCCTTGCCAGGTGCCGTCATGGCGCTGTTTGTTCGCCCACACACCGCCCAGCGGGTCGCGCGCCATCAGGCCGGCCGTGCCGTCGGCATGGGTGAACGAGACCAGCGGGCCGCTGGTGCGCCCGCCCAGGCTCTGCCAGCGGCGTTGGCTCGCGTCCCAGCGGTTGACGGCGCCATTGGTTTCGCCGGCGGCGTACACCACCATGCCGCCGCGCCCGTCCGGGTAGAGCTGCGGCGCGATGTCCTGGCGCGACACGTAATAGGCGCGCTGCACCCAGGCGGCGGCCGGGCCGGCGGGTTCCTTGCAGCCGCTGGGGCCGGCGCAATAGTGGTAGTCGTTCCAGGCGTAATGCTGGAAGGTCAGCGACTTGCTGGCGATCTCGGCCTGGGTCAGATTGGTGGCGCGTTCCTGGCTGGGATAGTCGACATAGCCCATCTCGGCATAGTTGCCGGGCGCGCGCAGCATGGCTTCGCGCGCCAGCCGCGCGCTGGCGATATGGTCGGGATGCCCGTGGCCGGCGCAGCGCCAGCACAACTGCGTGTAGGGCACGGCGATGGTGTCGTCGAGGTGGCGCACGGTGGTCGGCGCGTACTGGCGGATCAGGTCGGCCAGGGTGTCGATCAGCTGTTCGCGCGTGTAGGACTCGGCGTAGGGGCCCAGCGTGTCGACGTTCTGGCCGGGTACGGATTCGGTGCGGCTCAGCGGCGTCAGGCTGCCCCAGCCGTTGCCCAGCCAGGGATCCTTCAAGCGCATGTGCCACAGCTGCACGCGCGGATTGCCTTTCAGGGTGAAGCGCGCGATGCGCCGGCCGCCCGCGGTGCCGGCGTCCTCTTTCCATTCGTCGGGTTGATGCGCCATATAGGCGTAGGCGGAGCGCACGCCACGCTCGCGGCCCAGCATGTAGCCTTCGCCTTCGCCGGCATCGCTGGCGGTCAGGTAGACCAGCCGCACACAGCCGCCAGCCTGGATGTTGGAGGCGATGTCGGGGTTCATGAACAGCAGGTCGTCGTCCAGGTGGGCGACGAAGGCCATATCCTTGATGCCGTGGCATTGCGCCAGCGTCGGCGGAGCGGCGAACGCTTGGGCGGAGAGCAGGGTGGCGACGGTACAGAGTAGCGCCCGGCCAACGGGGCGCAGCAAGGCCAACAAGACGGACATAACGGGGCGCAGCAGAAAAGGCGCGGCGCGTAAGGGGTATTGAGGTGGGACCAGTATAGCGGCGCGGGATCGCGATAAATGGGGGCGGTACAGGCCACGCGACAGTCCCCCGGGCGCGGCCGGCTCCGCGCGCTAGCGATCCGACGCGCTTGCCGCTTTATCGCCCTGGTACGGGCTGAGATCCAGCCCCGCCCGCTGGAAGCGCCGCACGACTGCCGGCAGCTGTTTGCTCTGGCTTGCGCCGTCGACCGCCTGGATGGCCTGGCGGCAGGTGTCGACGTCCGTCGGGCAACCGTGTCCGGGCGCCAGTAGGCTGGCGTACACCGATATGTTGACGGCCAGCTGAGACACCTGGACGGCGGTCGGCTTGCCGAGGTAGAAGTCGGCGAGGTCGCGCTTCAAGCGGGCGGCTTCCTCTTTGCCGGCCGGGGCGGCATCAAGGCAGTCCATGAAGGTGGGGGAGCCGTCGGTCCATTGCATGCGGCGGCATGCCAGGGCCAGGTGCGCGGCCGGCGCAAGGCCGGCGGGCAAATGCGCCCGGACCGTCGGCGATCCTGTGGTGGCGAACGACACGATCTGTCCGTCCGTGCGCTTGCCGGCGGCGACCGGGCCGGCGATCAGCATGGTCACATCCAGCGACGCAGGAAAGCGCGCGGTCGGACCGTTGGCATAGGCCTGGGACACGGTTTCGGCGGTCGCGGCGGGCAGGCCGAGCCGCGCGCCGATGAGGCTGTTGCCGCCTTGCATGTAGGTGTCGAACTCGTCGCGCAGCACCGCTTCCAGCACGGCCGTCTCCGTGGCGGAAAGACTGTAGGCGGCGCTGGCCAGCGTGGGGACCAGCAGGCATAGCGTCGCGCAGAGCTTCTTCATGGATGCGTTTCGGTGGTGTGGTTCGGCGCGCAAGGGTAACCGGTTTGCGCGCCGCGCGTGGATGGCGTCAATCCGCGCTGGCGCTGGCCAGCAGCCAGTCGCGCAAGCGCTCGTGCGCGGCGTCGGGCCGGGCCGCATCCCTGCGCAGGCACAGGCTGAAGGCCGCGCCGCTTTCGACGAAGCCCAGCGGGGCGGCCAGCCGGCCGCGATGCAGCTCGGACTCCACCAGCACCGCGGGGGCGATGGCCACGCCCAGGCCAGCGGCGGCGGCTTCCAGCATGTGGCCCAGATGGTCGAACTCGCGTCCCGGCTGCCGCGGGGCCAGCGCGATGTCCTGGCGCGCCGCCCAATCCTTCCAGGCGTCGGGCCGCGAACTGGTGTGCAGCAGCGGCATATCCAGCACGTCGGCCGCGCCGCGGATACGCGCGGCCAGGGCCGGGGTGCAGACAGGTCCTATGGTTTCGGCGAAGAGCGGCGTGACGTCCCATTCCTGCGGCCAGGCGCGCCCGGCCAGGATCAGGGCGTCCACGCGCTGCGTGTTGAGCAAGGCGGCGTCGGTGGCGGTCTGCAGCTTGATGCGGATGTCCGGATGCTGGGCTTCGAAACGTTCGAGCCGCGGGATCAGCCAGTTGGAAAGAAAGCTGGCCGGCGCGCCCACCGCCAGTTCCGCCGGCTGCGTGCTGCGCTTGAGCGCATCGCAGCGGCGTTCCAGCAGATCGAAGGCGTCGTGGGCGGCGCGTTGCAGGTCCAGGCCCTCCGCGGTCAGGTGGACGCGCCCGGCGCGGCGCTCGAACAAGGCGCAACCCAGCCATTCTTCCAACTGCCGGATCTGCTGGCTGACCGCGCTGTGGGTCACGCAGAGTTCCTTGGCCGCCAGCGTGAAACTGGCCTGGCGGGCCGCGCTGTCGAAGAAGCGCAGGGTATTGAGGGAGGGGAGTCGTCTCATTGCTGTTAGTTGAGCTTACATGAATGATAAACAAATCATTGATTCAAATAAGTATTTTGTGAAGATAGCATAAGGAAAATTCCTTCTATCCCGTCACGGAAAACTTGCCCATGCCATCCGCCATTCATCCGGCCGCACCCGACAGCCGGGGCCAGTTCGGCCCCTACGGCGGGCGCTACATGCCCGAAACGCTGGTCCCCGCCCTGGACGAACTCGAACGCCAGTTCAAGGCGGCGCTGTCGGATGAGGACTTCTGGCAGACCTACCGCGGCATGCTGGCCGACTATGTGGGACGGCCCAGCCCGCTGTTCCTGGCCCGGGGCGTTACGGATGAACTCGGAGGCGCGCAGGTCTACCTCAAACGCGAAGACCTCAACCACACCGGTGCACACAAGATCAACAACTGCCTGGGCCAGATCCTGCTGGCCCGCCGCATGGGCAAGCGCCGCATCATCGCCGAGACCGGCGCGGGACAGCATGGCGTGGCCACCGCCACGGTCTGCGCCCTGTTCGGCCTGCAGTGCGTGGTCTACATGGGCGCCGAGGACATGCAGCGGCAGTCCGTCAACGTGCGCCGCATGCGCATGCTGGGCGCAGAGGTGAGGGCTGTGCAGGCCGGCACCGCGACGCTGAAGGACGCGATGAACGAAGCCTTGCGCGATTGGATCGCCCATCCCGCCGACACCTACTACCTGCTGGGCACGGGCGCCGGCCCGCATCCCTATCCCTGGCTGGTGCGCGAGTTCCAGAAGGTGATCGGGGAGGAGACGCGCCAGCAGATCGCGGCCAAGACCGGCCGCATGCCCGACGCGATGGTGGCCTGCGTGGGCGGAGGCTCCAACGCGATGGGCTTCTTCTATCCGTTCCTGGAACTCGCGGACGTGCGCCTGTACGGCGTCGAAGCCGGCGGGCTGGGCCTGGCCAGCGGCGCGCACGCGGCCAGCATCAATGCAGGCCACGAGGGCGTGCTGCACGGCTGCCGCAGCTATTACCTGCAGGACGACGACGGCCAGATCGTCAATGCGCATTCGATATCGGCCGGCCTCGACTACCCCGGCGTAGGCCCCGAACACGCCTTGTTGCATGACCGCAAGCGCGTGGAATATGTATCCGTCACGGATGCCGAGGCCGTGTCGGCCTTCCATTGGCTGACGCGCAAGGAAGGCATCCTGCCCGCGCTGGAAAGCGCGCACGCGCTGGCCTACGTGCGCAAGCTGGCGCCGCGTATGGCGCGCAATGAGATCCTGGTCGTGTGCCTGAGCGGGCGCGGCGACAAGGACATGGACACGGTTACCCAATTTGGCGAGGTGGCGGCATGACCCGGCTTGATCACACTCTTGCAGCGCTGCGCCAGGCCGGACGCAGCGGCCTGGTGACCTATTTCGCGGCGGGTGATCCCGACCCAGCTGCATGCCTGGACCTGTTGCGCGGCTTGCGCGCGGCGGGCGCCGACGTGATCGAACTCGGCATGCCGTTCAGCGATCCGGTCGCGGACGGTCCCGTGCTGCAGCAGGCCAACGTCCGCGCGCTGGCCGGCGGCCAGACCCTGAAGCGCACGCTGGCCCTGGTGCGCGGGTTGCGCGAGGCGGATGCGCACACGCCCGTCGTGTTGATGGGCTACCTGAATCCCATCCTGCGGCACGGCGTTGAAGGCTTCATCGAAGACGCGGCGGCGGCGGGCGTGGACGGGCTGATCATCATCGACCTGCCGCTCGAGCATGCCGACGATATCGGCCGCGCGGCGCGCGCGCATGGCCTGCACCTGATCCGCATGTCCGCGCCGACTTCCGAGGACGCGCGGCTGGCGGGCTTGCTGCGCGATGCCAGCGGCTTCGTCTATCACATCATGCTGGCGGGCACGACGGGCGCGGACCTGCCCGACGAGCGCCGCATCGCGCAGGATCTGGAGCGCTTGCGCACACATACCCGGCTGCCGGTGGCCGCCGGCTTCGGCGTGCGCTCGCCGGACGAAGCCCGGCTCGTCGCGCGGCATGCCGATCTGGTGGTGGTCGGTTCGCGGCTTGCGCAGGTGCTGGCTGAGCGGGGCGTGGCCGGTGCGCTGGACGAGGTGCGGGGGCTGGCAGCGGCGTTGCGGCGGTGACTGGCAGGCTACGTGAACCATGCGGCTGCGACGGCATGGTCCCGCCGTGAAGCCGTATCACTGGGCCTTCAGGTCGATCTCCTTGGCCACTACCCCCAGGCGGGCAAAGTCCGCCTGCGCGCGTTCCCGGGCCTGTTGCGGCGTGTTGGCGACGATCACCCAGCCCAGCTCCTTGAGCTTGCGCTCGGTGTCCGCGGTCCTCAGGCCCTGCGCCAGCGCGCGGTGAAGCTTGTCGACCACGGCATCCGGCGTGCCCTTGGGCGCGGCCAATCCGAACCAGCCCGCAGGCACCAGGCCGGTGATGCCCAGCTCCTTGGCGGTCGGAACTTTCGGATAGGCGTCGAATCGATAATCGCTGGTGACGAAGAGCGCCGTGGTCTTGCCCGAGCCGACATACGGGATCTGCGAGGCGGCGTTGTCCATCATCGAATCGATGTGGCCGCCCATCAGGTCGTTGACGGCGGGTGCGGCGCCTTTGTAGGCCACGATGTTCAGGTTCAACCCGGCTTGCCTGGCGAAGGCGGCCTGCGTCAGATGAGCCTGCGTGCCCAGGCCGGCGTTGGCGGAAGTCAGGCCGGCCGGCTTCTGGCGCGATAGCGCCTGGAAGGCGGCATAGTCCTGCGCCGGGAAGTCCTTGTTGACCACGAACACGAAGGGCACCTCCACCGCGACGGAGATGTGGGCCAGGTCGTTCACGGGCTGGTAGCGCAGCTTGTAGATGTGCGGATTGACGGCGATGGTGCCGCTGGCCGACAGCAGCAGCGTGTAGCCGTCGGGGGCCGAGCGCACCACGTGTTCGGTGGCGATGGAGCCGCCCGCGCCGGGACGGCTTTCCACGATGACGGGCTGGCCCAGCTGCTTTTGCAGCGAGTCCGCGATCAGGCGCGTCAGCGTATCCGAGGCGGAGCCCGGCGCATACGGATAGACGATGGTGATGGGTTTGCCCGGATAGGCGTCCGCGGCCGCGTGCGCGGCTGCGGGGCCAAAGCACAACAGCAAGGCGGCGAAGTGGCTGCGTAGGCGCTTCATGATTTCCCCTCATGGTTTTGAATGGTTCGAATAATGTCCTGCACGATGGGTATGGCCAGCGCCGAGTACCAGGTCAGTTCCGTGTACATGTCGCGCCGGTACCAGCCCGCCTGGTGCAGCAGGTTCAATGAACCCAGCGTCCGTCCGTTCCAGCGCACTGGCACGTTGACCGCGCTTGCGCAGCCCAGCGACGCGATGAGTTCGTGATCGGGAAAGGCCCGCATGCAGTCCTCGCGGGTCAGGCACAGGCGCGGTTCTCCTTGCTGCACCACCGTGGCGTAGAACTCGCTGTCCTCGCGTATCGGCTTGCTGCCGCCGGCGGGGTAGGCCGCCGGCTGGGTTGAAAAACAGCGCCGGCTCAGCCCGGCGTCCCAGTCCAGCACCAGCACCGTGAACAGGCGGTAGCCGATGCGTTCCTGTAGTGCCGCGCCCAGCGCGTTCAGGCCGCTGTCGGGCTGGCCGCCCTGCGCCAGGCCGCAAGCCACGGTGCTCAGGGACGAAAGGGAAGAGGGGCTTGCTGGCATGGGGCGTGAGGTTGATTCGGGAGGTGCCCATTTTGTGCGTGAACCCCATAGACGGCCAATGAATAAACCTGAGATATCCATTACCATTTCCGCATGATTGCGCCCCTTACCGAATTGCTCTGGACGCGGCGCTTGAAGCTGCGCCATCTGGAAGTGCTGATCGCCCTGGAAAAGGCCGGAACGGTCACGGCCGCGGCCAAGGCCATGCACATGACGCAGCCCGCGCTGTCGCACTGGCTGAGCGATATGGAAGACATGGTTGGAACGCCCTTGTTTGCGCGCGGCCGGACGCTGGCCTTGACCGAGGCGGGACGCGCGCTGTGGCGTTACGCGACCCGCGTCCTGGGCGACACCGCGCGCACCGGCGAGGAGATCGAGGCGGTCAAGGCGGGCGTGGCCGGACGGCTGCATATCGGCACCATTCTGTCGGCCGCGCCGGTGCTGCTGCCGCGCGCGATCGCCACGCTGCATCAGCGCGCGCCCGACGTGCAGATCGAACTGGTCGAGGGTTTGCTGGATCCGCTGATCGAGCGCGTGGCGCGCCACGAGATCGATCTCATCATCGGGCCGCTGGATCTGCGCGCAAGCCGTTCCGGATTGTGCGGGCAATGGCTGATGACCGACAGCTTCAGCCTGGTGACCCGGCGCGGCCATCCGCTGGCCGGGCTGGCCGCGCCGACGTGGGCGGACACGCAGGGCTATCCCTGGATCCTGCCGCCGCCGGGCGTGCTGTCGCGGGTCAGGCTGGATCAGGCCCTGGTCGACGCGGGCCTGGCGCCGCCCAAGCCCGCGGTGGAAACCAGCTCGCTGGTGGCCTTGCTGTCCTTGCTGCAGGGCAGGGAGTACGTTGCGACGCTGGCCAGTTCCGTGGCGCACATGTACGAACGGCTCAATCTGATCAGCATCGCGCAGGCGCCCACGCGGCTGGAGTTCGGCCCCATCGGCATGCTGTGGGCCGCGGATTCGCCCAGCATCGTGCTGCCCTGGCTGCGCGAGATCCTGCGCGAGGAAGCGCAGAGCCTGGCGCAGGAAGGGGCCGGCCAGCCTACCTGACGGTGGCGTACTCCAGCGTCTTGGGCGTGCCGGTCAGCACGCGGGGCGTATCGCCCACCACCACCGTATCGTCCAGGCGGAAACCGCCGATGCCGTAGGCATAGATGCCCGGCTCGGCGGAATACACCTCGTTGGCCAGCAGCGGCCGCTGGCAGAACGCCATATCCTCCGGGTACTCGTGGTGGATGATGCCGACGGCATGCCCGGTGCGATGGCGGATGAAGCCGGCGTAGCCGGCCTTTTCGATCTCGGCCTGCGCGGCGGCGTCCATCATGCAGACGGGGTTGCCGATGCGGGCGGCGGCGATGGCCGCTTCGTTGGCGGCCTTGGCTGCGGACCAAAGCCTGGCTTGTTCCGCCGAGGGCGTCCCGCAGAACCAGGTGCGTTCGTTCTCGATGGTGAGGCCGTTCAAACGCGGGATGACGATGTTGACCAGCACGTCGCCCTCCTTGATCCGCGCGCCGCAGGATGCGCCATCGCCGTGCGGGGATGCGGAGGCCGGGCCGCTCAGCGTCCAACAGCGGATGACCTCGAACTGTTCGCCGGGAAAGCGTTCGGCGGCTTCCTGCACGAAGAGCGCGGCCATGGCGCAATCCAGTTCCTGCACCAGCCTGCCGGGTCGGATATTTTCACGGTACCGGTCCTGTATCCAGTCGGAAATCGACGCGGCGGCCGCCATCACGGCGATTTCCTCGTCGTGCTTCTGCCAGCGCAGTGAGCGGCATTCCGCGGTGGCGCCGCGCAACGTCAGGTCGGGCAGCAGGCGGCCCAGCTGAGCCAGGACCGGGCTGCCGCCTTCGACCGCGATGCGCGAGCGAGCAAGCCCGGCCTGCCGCAGCCGTTCGGCCAGGACTTCCGGAAGCTGCGTGATCAGCGGCAGGCGGTCCGTGACGCGAGGATGTTCGGCGTAGTAGGTGATGTCGGTGATCCAGACCTTGCCTTGCTCCTGAGAGAAGCGCATGTGATGCGTCGACAGCTCGTTCATCACGAGGAATGGCGTACCGTTGCGTGGCACCACCGCGAAGATGGGACGCTCCCAGGGCAGGACGTCGGTGTGGAAGTTGGTGGCGAACTGGAAGAAATCCGCCGACGTGAACACGATGGCGTCGACGGCGAGGTCGTCCATCAAGGCAGTCATTTTTTCGTGGCGATAGCGCCAGACGGCGTTGCTGAGCTTGGGCATGTCGTTCCTTTGAAGGTGGCGGTCAGTCGTTGTTCAGGCCGAGTTGGCGTATCAGCGGTCCCCAGGCAGCGCTGTCGCGCGCCACGGCTTGGGCGACCGCCTGGGGCGCGGACGGCAGCGGTTCCAGCTGCAGTTCCTGCAGGCGCGCCTTGACGGCGGGATCTTCGAAGAAGCGCCTGGTTTCGGCATTCAGCCGTTCGATGGCGGCCGGCGGCGTGCCCTTGGGCGCGACGAGCGCATACCAGCCTGGCAGCGGAAAATCGGCGATGCCCAGTTCGGCCAGCGTCGGCACGTCCGGCACGCTGGCCGCGCGGCTCGCGCCCACCACCGCCAGCGGAACGACCTTGCCGGCCTTGGCCTGCACCGCGGCGGTGTTCAGCACGTCCGCCATGAGCTGCGTCTGGTTCGCCATGACGCTGGTCAGCCCCGCGGCGGCGCCGTTGTATGGCACATGGGTCAGCCGGAATCCCTGGCGCTGCTCAAGCATTTCGACCACCAGATGCGTGGAGTTGCCCTTGCCCGCCGAGGCGAAGTTCAGGCTCTCGGGATCGGCCTTGGCTTTTTCGACCAGGTCCCTGAACGAACGGATGCCGGCCTGCGGACTGGCCACGAGCAGAAAGGGCGTGTTGACCAGCAGGCTGATCCCGTCGAAGTCCCTGGCCGGGTCGTAGGGCAGGTTCTTGTACATGTGCGGGTTGAACGCCAGGTACGAAATGCCGCTGATCAGGACGGTGTAGCCGTCGGCCGGCTGCTTGGCGACGTGGCTGGACGCCAGGATGCCGTTGGCGCCCGGACGGTTTTCGACGACCACTGCCACATTCAGCCGCCGCGACATGTAGTCGGCCCAGAGACGGCCTATGACGTCGGTGCCGCCGCCGGCGGCCTGCGGCACGACCAGCTTCAGCGGCTTGTCCGGATAGTCGGCGGCCGTGGCGGCCACGGCCGCCAGCAGGCCGCAGGCAAGCCCGGCTGCGCGCAGGCAGCGGGCCAGCTTGGTTCGCAACATATGTATTTCCCCATGGAATCGTTGGATGAAGCCGCTCTGGGCGGTGTGCCGCGAGGGCATGCAGCGGATTATGGGGAAGGGACTTATTAGTGCCCAATGAAAAAAACTGAGGGATCCATAAGCGTTACCGCATGGGTATCCGCATGCGGTGCTGGCTTGCGCGCGCGTCGCGGTCGAGGACATACTTGGCGTCCCCGGCGGGGCGGCGAACCCGCTTCGTCGTGCGTGCCGACATTCAGATCCGCCGCATGCGGACATACACGGGAGGGGTTTCCCATCATGCCTGGTGTGCCGTTTCGACCTTCAGCAAGCGCGGCTCTGGCTTGCGCGCTGTTGCCCGCGGCGTGGGGCAGTCCGTCTGTCGCAGCGGGGAGCGACCTGCAGGCGCAGGCCTGGGCGTCGGCCTGTGTCACCTGCCATGCACCCGCGCAGCGGCCGGCAGCGGCCATGGTTCCGCTCGAGGGACGCCCCGCCGACTGGATCGCCGCACGTATGCGCGCGCTCGCGGACACGGCGTCCGAAGGAGGCGTCATGGGCCAGATCGCAAGGGGCTACAGCGACGCCGAGATTGTCCGCATAGCCGGCTGGTTCGCCGCGCAACCCAAGGCGGTGACGCCATGAAGCGGCGCAGCGTCCTGCTGGGCGCGGCGATGGGCGCGGCCCTGGCCGCGGCGCCCATCGCGCGCGCCGCCAAGCCGCATGTGGTGGTGGTGGGCGGAGGCTATGGCGGCGCTACTGCGGCGCGCTACTTGCGCTTGCTGGGCGCGGGCGCCGTCGACGTCACGCTGGTCGACGAGAATCCGGCTTTTGTCTCCTGTCCGCTATCGAATCTGGTGCTGGGCGGCAGCAAGTCCATGGCCGATATCACCGTCGCGCGGGACGGGCTGTCGCGCCATGGGGTACGTCTGTTGCGCGACCGGGCGTTGGCCATCGATGCCGCGGCCCGGCAGGTCCGCCTGGCGGGCGGTGAGCGGCTGTCGTATGACCGGCTGATACTTTCGCCCGGCGTGGACATGCAGTGGCAACGCATCGAAGGCATGGACGCGCCAGGCGCGCGAGAACTCGTGCTGCATGCGTGGAAGGCGGGAGCGCAAACCGAGGCCCTGAGGCGGCAGCTGGAAGCGATGCCGGACGGGGGCACCTACGTGCTGACCATTCCGTTGGCGCCTTATCGCTGCCCGCCCGCTCCCTACGAACGCGCCTGCCAGGTAGCGTGGTACTTCAAGCAGCACAAGCCGCGCTCCAAGGTGCTGGTCTTCGACGCCAACGCCGACATCACGTCCAAGGCTGCCCTGTTCCGCCGCGCCTGGGCCTATTCCTACGCGAACTACATCGAATACACCCCGCAGTTCGAGGCGGTCGCGGTGGATGCCGCAGGCTTGCGCGTGCAGTTCGAACTCGGTGAGACGGTGAGGGCGGACGTGCTGAACGTGGTGCCGCCGATGCGCGCCGCTGCCATCGCTGCGGACTCCGGCCTGGCTACGGCCAACGGCGCCTGGTGCGAGGTGGATTTCCTGACCTTCGAATCGCTGGCCGTGCCCGGCA
>JALDYL010000205.1:0-7976 GCA_032153965.1 Achromobacter sp.
GGACGCTGCAGGTCGTGCCCGGCATCGGCCACGACGGCCGCGCCATGTCCGCCGTGTGCGCCAGCCTCTGGTTCGACGGCAAGATGCCCGATGACGCCGAACTGGCCCGTCTGGCCGGCCAGCAGGTCGCCTGACCGCCCCCATTTTTTTCGTTGCAGATATCCGATACCGTCATGTCCAACACCCAGAGCACTGAACAGATCGTCGCCGGCATCAAGAGCTGGCTGCAATGCGAATCGCCCTCGAACTTCCCCGAAGGCATCGCCGCCATGGCGCGCATCATCGCCGACTACGCCGCGGCCGCCGGCCTGACGGTTGAGCTGTCGTCGCTGGGCCCCACCACGGGCCCGCTGCTGTACGCAACCAACCGCGCCCCCGGCGACACGCGCCCCGGCATCCTGATCCTGGCGCACATGGACACGGTGCACCCGGTGGGCACGCTGCTGGAGAACCCGGTGCGCATCGAAGGCGACCGCCTCTATGGGCCGGGCGGCTACGACATGAAGGCCGGCATCTACCTGGCGCTGACCGCCCTGTCCGGCGTGGCACGCCCCGGCGCAACCCAGCTGCCGGTGGACTTCCTGGTGGTGCCCGACGAAGAAACCGGCAGCCACGCCTCGCGCACGCACATCGAACGCTTCGCCGCCAACGCCAAGTACGCGCTGGTCTGCGAACCGGCCCGCCCCAACGGCGGCAAGTGCGTCACGGCGCGCAAGGGCACCGGCATGCTGAACCTGAACGTCAAGGGCCGTCCGGCCCACGCCGGCATGCAGCACGAGAAAGGCCGCAGCGCCATCCGCGAAATGGCCCACCAGGTGCTGGCGCTGGAAGCCATGACCGACTATGACCGCGGCATCACCGTCAGCGTCGGCACCATTGCCGGCGGCACCGTGACCAACACCGTGCCGGCGCTGTGCCGCTGCGTGGTCGACTTCCGCGTGCCCGACATGGGCGCCGCCGAAGACGTGCTGCGCCGCATGCGCGAGCTGTGCGCCGTGGGTCCGGACGTGGAACTGGACATCGACGTGGAACTGAATCGCCCGCCCATGGTGAAGACCGAAGCCGCCGCCGATCTGCTGGCGCTGGTGCAGGGCTACGCCGAACGCGCCGGCTTCCTGCTGGAAGACGCGCCCATGACGGGCGGCGGCAGCGACGCCAACTTCACTTCCGCCATGGGCATCCCGACGCTGGACGGCCTGGGCGCCGACGGCGACGGCGCGCATACCTTGAACGAGTACATCCTGGTTTCGACGCTGGAACAGCGCATGAAATTCTGGGAACTGCTGTTGAAAGAACTGGCGTAAACAGCCCTTGCCACCGCCGATAGCCGTCCGCCGGCAGCTGCTGGCGCGGGCGTTCGCCGCGCATGCCGTATTCGCGGCGGGCGCGGTCCATGCGCACGCCGGGCCAGCCGAGCCGGCCCGCGACCAGCTTGCCGACCGGCCGACCCGCCCCGCGCCGGCCCAGCCGGGCTGGCTCGTCGCCGTCGACAATTGGCAGACGCTGGAAGGCGGCGCCAACACGGCCCGCATCAAGCAACGCACCACCGGCGTGTATGGCGGCGGCGAGTTCAACGCGGGCGCCGGCTGGCGGCTGGGCGGCGCGCTGGGCGCCACCCGCAGCCGCGTGCGCATCGACGCCGCCGACCTCCGCATGGATGTCTACAGCTACACCGCCGGGGTCTACGGCAAGAAGTCGTTCAGTGCCGGCCCCGGCAAGCTGAACCTGCTGGCCGCCGCCTCCTACACCTGGCACGACATCGACACCCGTCGGCATTTCGAGATGCCCGGCATTGCCCGCCAAACCTTGACCGCCGACTTCAGCGCCTACACCGCGCAGGCATTCTCGGAACTGGGTTACGAGCTGGCGCTGTCGCAAGGCGCCACCCTCGAACCGTTCGCGGGCGTGGCCGTGCGCAACGTGCGCACCCGCGCCTTCAGCGAATCGGGCGGTTCAACGGCACTCTCCGCCGACGCGGGACGGATCCGTCAAACCACCACCACGCTGGGATTGCGCGGCCAGACCGGCTTCACGCTCGGGCCCACCGTCGGCAGGCTGCACGCCACGCTGGGCTGGCGCCGCGCCTTCGGCGACATGCAGCCGGAAACGACCCTGGTGCTGGATGGCGGCAGCGTGCTGACCGTGGCCGGCGCGCCCATCTCCCGATCCGCCGCGCTGGCGGGCCTGGGCCTGGAAGTCGCCGTGTCGCGCTCGGCCGTCATCGGCCTGGCCTACGGCGGCCAGTATGGCGGCGGCAACCGCGAACACACCGGCTCGCTGAGCCTGCGCTGGGCCTTCGGCAGCCTCTGAAAACCGCAGCCCTTTCGCCTTAGAATTACGCACTCAGACTGCGCACTTCCTCTTTCATCATGGCCGATTCCTCCAAGCCCCTCAGCGCCATCGCCTATGGCGTCGCCACGCTGGCCGCCGACGGCGCCATCCTGGACACCTGGTATCCGCGCCCCTCGCTGGCCGACAACTCGCCAGCCACCGGCACCCGTCACCTGTCGCCCGAGGAAGCCCGCGCCGCGCTGGGCGAACACGTGCCCACCGCCTTGATCCGCGATACCCGCCGCAAGGTGGACATCGTCGCCGTGCGCACCGCGATCTCGTCGCTGGACGAACCGCCGGTCGACGCGCACGACGCCTATCTGCGCCTGCACCTGCTCAGCCACCGGCTGATCCGTCCGCACGACGCCAACCTCGACGGCCTGTTCAACGTGCTGGCCAACGTCGCCTGGACCTCGGCGGGACCTTGCGCGGTGGATCAGGTGGACGCGCTGCGCTGGCACCTGCGCGCCTCCGGCCAGATCCTGGAAATCCGCGGCGTGGACAAGATCCCCCGCATGACCGACTACGTGATGCCCGGCGGCGTGCGCATCGCCGACACGGCGCGAGTACGGCTGGGCGCGCATCTGTCGCCCGGCACCACGGTGCTGCATGAAGGTTTCTGCAATTTCAACGCCGGCACGCTGGGCGCGTCCATGGTCGAAGGCCGCATCAGCGCCGGCGTCATCGTCGACGACGGCAGCGACATCGGCGGCGGCGCGTCCATCATGGGCACCATGTCCGGCGGCGGCAAGCAGGTGGTCTCCATCGGCAAGCGCTGCCTGCTGGGCGCCAATTCGGGCATCGGCATTTCGCTGGGCGACGATTGCGTGGTGGAGGCCGGCTGCTACATCACCGCCGGCACGCGCGTGCTGACGCCGGAAGGCGCGGTGGTGAAGGCCACCTCGCTGGCGGGCCAGCAAGGCCTGCTGTTCCGCCGCAATTCACAGACCGGCGCCGTGGAGTGCCTGGTGCGCACCGCTGCCTGGGGCACGCTGAATCCCGCCCTGCATTCGGGACACTGACCCCGCGGCGCGGGAGCTACCTGCTCAGGCGTATTCCGCCGTCCGTCCTAGCTGGTCGTAGACCAGGTTCACGAACAGGTCCGAGCTGAGTACTCGCATGGCCGGGCACGAAAACACGGTCTTGCCGTCTTCGTCCTGCAGGCTGATCGTCTCGGCCCATTGGTTCAGGTCGATGCGCTTGAGCGATTCGTACGGCCAGGTGGCGCCGCCGATGTGCAGGCCTTGCGCCGACAGGGCCAGCTCCTGCGTCTCCAGGTCCGGGAAATCGCCGCTGCGGATGTAGCGGAACGCGACTCGCGCGCCGTCCGCGATCATCTCCTCCAGCACAGGCAGACGCTGCGCCACGTAGCGCGAGCGGAACGCGTCCATCAGCTTGTCGAATTCGCCGACCTCGGCAGGCACCCGGGTCCAGCCCTGCGCCGCAGCGGTGCGGTAGGCAAAATGATTGATCAGGCCGGCAGCGGCATCCGGCCCGCAGGCGTACAGGCAAAGGTCCTGGATGTCCGCAAATGCGGTGTAGGTGCGCGTGTCGCCTTGTCGGCTGACCACGCCATGCTCGTGCAACTCAAAGCAATCCGGGGCGCTCCCCGTGTGGTTAAACACCGCCAGCGCGTCAGAGGCCTGCGGGGTTTTTCTATCGGTCATGCAACTTCCTTATTGGAATTAGGGTGCTTTCGCGGCCCAGGACGTCGCAAAGTCATGCGATCCGTATTCTCCCTTATATGGGGGATACGTGCTTGATGACCCTTATTTCCCGCATTTCCGGCCGCGCAGGGCGGACTCAGGCTCCCGGCGGCACCGGCGCGAACGGATAGTGCGCCACCGTGCCGCCGCCCGCGATGATGGCGGTGGCCTCGGGCACTTCCTCCCAGGCGCCAGGCATTTCGGTCAAAGGTTCCGACAGCAGCAGAAAGGCGTCATCGTCCAGCGCCGCGATCTGCGGGTTGTCGGGATACAGCTGGCGCAGATGGCGCACGCAGGTGTTGTGGAACAGCGTGCGCGAATCGGCTTCGCTGGAATAACGCACGGCGATCAGGCGCTGGCCGTCCAGCGCGCAGACCGTCATGTTGATGGGGTGCGCCACGCCATGCCGCCTGCCCGTCTCTTCCACCGCGCCCACCATGCGGGCCAGCGCCGCCAGCGGGTCTTCCTCCAGGCCGAAGCTCAGGGCCAGCAGGAACATCACCTCGGAATCCGTCGACCCTTCCAGCGAACCGAAATACGCCGGCGCGATCATCAGCATCAGGTCGCGCCGCAGCAGCGGATAGTCGCGGATGACGCCGTTGTGCACGAACAGCCATTGCCCGTGGCGGAACGGATGGCAGTTGGTTTCCTGCGCCGGCGTGTCGGTAGCGGCGCGGATATGCGCCACGAACAGCGGCGCGTGGATGGCGCGCGCAGCTTCCCGCAGATTGCGGTCGTTCCAGGCCGGATGCACGCTGCGGTAGCGGAATGGCGGTTCCAGCGGCTGGCCTGCGTGCTGGCGGCCGTACCAGCCCAGGCCGAAGCCATCGCCATTGGTGGTGGTGGCGCCCAGCCGCGAATGCAGGCTCTGGTCGATCAGGGAGTGCTTGGCCTTGAACAGCACGCTCTCCATCTGTATGGAACTACCGGTATAAGCCAGCCAGCGACACATGGCGCGCTCCTTCGATCCGCGGGGTTGCCGCGCCCCGGACCGCGGGGCGGGCGCAGTCCAGTGTAGGAGCAGGCCGCGGCTTTCCACAAGCCGCCGCGCCGCCCCTATTTCTTCAGCAGCGCCTTCAACATGGCCATGCGCTCCTTGGGATTCATCGCGGCGGTAGCCTCGTCTTCCTGCACCCGCACATCGCCCAGGCCCATTTCCTCGATGAAGCGCGAAGGCTCGCGCACCAGATCCTCGCGCGCCCGACGCCGGCGCTTGCACCAGCTCAGGTTCAGGCTGCGTTGCGCGCGCGTGATGCCCACGTACATCAAGCGGCGCTCTTCCTGGATGCGCGAAGCCAGGTTCTCGGCCGCGCGCGCCGGATCGCCGACTTCGTCGTCCTTGCCCAGGTGAGGCAGCAAGCCTTCTTCCACGCCCGCCAGGTATACGTGCGGATACTCCAGGCCCTTGGACGCGTGCAGCGTGGACATCTTCACCGCGTCGGGCTCTTCTTCCTCGCCGCGCTCCAGCATGGTGACCAGCGCCACGTGCTGCACCAGGTCGAAGAGCGTCATGTTGTCCTCTTCGGCCTTGCGCTTGAGCCAGCCGGTCAGCTCCAGCACGTTCTGCCAGCGCGTCTGCGCGGGCCGCTCCTCGAACAGTTCGTACAGATAGCGCTCGTACTGGATGGCCTCCAGCAGATCGTCCAGCAGCACGCCCGCGGGCTCGGCCGGCGCTGCGTCCTTGCCCGAGGCCGCGCCACGCCCCGCGCGCCACTGCATGCGGCGGATGAATTCGGTGAAGGTGCGCAGAGGCTCCAGCTGGCGCGGCGCCAGCTGGCTTTCCAGGCCAGTCTCGGCCACGGCCGCCAGCAGGGACAGCTCACGGCTGGCGGCGTACTGGCCCAGCGTCTGCAAGGTGGCCTGGCCGATGCCGCGCTTGGGCGTGGTGGCGGCGCGGATGAAGGCCGGGTCGTCTTCGTCATTGGCCAGGATGCGCAGATAAGCCAGCACGTCGCGCACTTCGGTCTTGTCGAAAAAACTCTGCCCGCCCGAGATCGTGTACGGAATCTTCAGGTTGCGCAGCGCCTGCTCCAGGATGCGCGACTGATGGTTGCTGCGGTACAGGATGGCGAAGTCCTTCCACTGCGCCTGGCGCTCGAAGCGCGACGCCGACACCTTCATGGCGATGGATTCCGCCTCCTGTTCCTCGCCGTCCATGGCCGACACCAGGATGGGTTCGCCCACGCCCAGGTCGGACCAAAGCTTCTTGTCGAACAGCTTGGGATTCTTTTCGATCACCTGGTTCGCGGCAGCCAGGATGCGCTGCACCGAACGGTAGTTCTGCTCCAGCTTGATGAGCTTGATGTTGGGATAGTCGGTGGTCAGCTTGGCCAGGTTCTCGATGGTCGCGCCGCGCCAGGCGTAGATCGCCTGGTCGTCGTCGCCCACCGCCGTGAACATGGCGCGCGATCCCGTCAAGAGCTGCACCAGGCGGTACTGGCACACGTTGGTGTCCTGGTACTCGTCCACCAGCAGGTAGCGCACGCGGTTCTGCCAGCGCGTGCGCACTTCTTCGTTGTTGGCCAGCAGCAGGGCCGGGATGCGGATCAGGTCGTCGAAGTCCACCGCCTGGTAGGCGGCCAGCGTGGCGGCGTAGCTGCGGTAGACGTTGGCCGCTTCCACGTCGGCTGGCGTGATGGCTTCGCGCGCGGCATCGTCCGGCTCCAGCAAGCCGTTCTTCCACAGCGAGATGATGCCCTGCACGTGGCGCAGGCGCGCCTTGTCGGTGGTGTTCAGCAGTTCCTGGATGATGGCCATGGCATCGTCGGCGTCCAGGATCGAAAACGTCGGCTTCAGGCCCGCGTTGCGCGCTTCCTCGCGCAGCATCTTCACGCCCAGCGAATGGAAGGTGCTGATGATCAGGCCCTTGGACAGCTTGCGGTCCACCAGAGTCTTCACGCGCTCGTCCATCTCGCGCGCGGCCTTGTTGGTGAAGGTCAGCGCCACCACGTTGCGGCCCATGTAGCCGCATTCGCGCAGCAGATAGGCGATCTTCTGCGTGATCACGCGCGTCTTGCCGCTGCCGGCGCCGGCCAGCACCAGACAGGGGCCGTCCAGGTACAGCACCGCTTCGCGTTGAGCGGGGTTCATGCCTTGGGCTATAGGTTCGCTGGCGGACATTTGAGTCAGGTGATCATGCATCGCGGCGGTCGCAATGAGGCTACGGCCGGCAAGCACGGGGCTTGCGGCCGCCCGTCAGCGGGCCGGTAACACGCGAGAAAAAGGGGACGGGCGCAGCCGCCGCAGCGGGCCTGCCGCGCCGGCGCGATAGAGGAGAAAGATCATAGAACAATCGGATCGACGGCGCATCGGCCCCCGCCGCAGCTGATCAGATTTCCAGCGGATCGACTTCCAGCTGCCAGCGCACGCGGGCCTCGTTGGCCAGATACGGCAGGTGGTGCGACCAGGACGCCAGGAAGGCCTGCAGGGCCGGACGGCTGCTGCTTTCCGCCAATAGCTGCGCGCGTTCGATATTGGCCACGCGCACCACGCGCAGCGGCACCGGGTCGTACAGCATGATGGCGTCCAGGCCCGGAAAATCGGCCGCCCACTCTCCCTCGGGCAAGGTCCGCGCCCGCTCCAGGAACTCCTGCGCCACCTTCAGTTCGCGTGCCTCGGCGGTCAGTAGCGCCTGGTAGACGAAAGGAGGCAAGCCGGTGCTTTCGCGTTCGTGCAGGGCATGGCGGGCAAAGCCCGCGTAATCGTGCCGCAACAGCGCCTGGTAGACCGGCTGCTCGGGGTAGCCGGTCTGTATCAGCACCTCGCCATTGCCCTGGTGGCGGCCGGCCCGGCCCGCCACCTGCATCAGCTGGGCGAACAGGCGTTCCGGCGCGCGGAAGTCGTGCGCGAACAGCATCGAGTCCGCGTTCAGCACGCCCACCAGTCCCAGCCGCGCGAAATCGTGGCCCTTGGCCACCATCTGCGTGCCCACCAGGATGT
>JALDYL010000034.1:0-39801 GCA_032153965.1 Achromobacter sp.
TCAGCCGCGCGGCCTTGTTCGTGAACTGGCTGCCGATCTTCGGCCTGCTGTTCGCTGCCCTGTTCCTGGACGAGCACGTCACGCCCACGCACGTTGCGGGGCTGGCCTGCGTGCTGGCGGGAACCTGGCTGGGATTGCGGCGCGGGGCGGCGGCGGCGGGCCGCAATGCGGCCGCCAAGACTTGATCCGCGGCAAGCGTCGCGGGCGGCCCATGGCGGCCCGGCCCGCGATGCCGCAAGCGCTTAACGCTGGCTCTTCAGCAGCTTCGCGGCTTCGAGCGCGAAGTACGTCAGGATGCCGTCGGCGCCGGCGCGCTTGAACGCCAGGAGCGCTTCCATCATGACCTTGTCGTGGTCCAGCCAGCCGTTGGCGGCGGCGGCCTTGATCATGGCGTATTCGCCGCTGACCTGGTAGGCGAAGGTGGGCACGCGGAACGTGTCCTTGACCCGGCGCAGCACGTCCAGGTACGGCATGCCGGGCTTGACCATGACCATGTCGGCGCCTTCCTGCAGGTCGGCCGCGACTTCGCGCAGCGCTTCGTCGAGGTTGCCCGGGTCCATCTGGTAAGCCATCTTGTTGGACTTGCCCAGGTTGGTGGCCGAGCCCACGGCGTCGCGGAACGGGCCGTAGAAGGCGCTGGCGTATTTGGCGGAGTACGCCATGATCTGCGTGTGGATATGGCCGTTGGCTTCCAGCGCGCGGCGCACGGCGCCGATGCGGCCGTCCATCATGTCGCTGGGGGCGACCATGTCGACGCCGGCCTCGGCCTGCGTGAGCGCCTGCTTGACCAGGATCTCGACGGTGGCTTCGTTGATGACGTAGCCGTTCTCGTCGATGACGCCGTCCTGGCCGTGGCTGGTGTACGGATCCAGCGCCACGTCGCACAGGATGCCGAGCT
This sequence comes from Achromobacter sp., assembly GCA_032153965.1. Lineage (GTDB taxonomy): Bacteria > Pseudomonadota > Gammaproteobacteria > Burkholderiales > Burkholderiaceae_B > Achromobacter. The sequence continues at coordinate 899 of JALDYL010000034.1, forward strand.
CGGGGACGTGCTTCTTCAGTTCGCGCACCACGCGCGGGATCAGGCCGTCGGGGTTGGTGGCTTCGATGCCGTCAGGCGTCTTGAGCGCGGGATCGATGGCGGGGAACAGCGCCAGCACGGGGATGCCCAGTTCCACGCATTCCCGGGCCACGGGCAGCAGCGTGTCCAGCGAGTATCGGACCACGCCCGGCAGGGACGGCACGGCTTGCTGCAGGCCGGTGCCTTCGGCCACGAACACGGGATAGATCAGATCGTTGACCGTCAGCGCGTTCTCGCGCACCAGGCGGCGGGTGAAGTCGTCGCGGCGCAGGCGGCGCGGGCGGGATACCGGGAATTCAGGGGAGATGATCTGCGGGTTCATGGTACGACCTTGGGAGAAATCCAGTTTTCTATGTGCGCGCCCGCTTCTTCCAGGCCGATGCGTTCGGGCGCCGAGAAGGGGATGGTGTGCAAGGCGCCGATGTCGGCCAGGTCCTTGCGCACGGAGAACACGGTGCGCATGCGCTGGCCATAGGGCAGTTTGTCGGCCTTGGTCAGCAGCGCCAGCACCGGGCGTCCGGTGGGGGCGATGAAATTGGCGAGGCGGCGGTCCAGCTCGGTGACGCCGCGGCGGATATCGATGAGCAGCACGATGCCGACCAGCGATTCGCGGTCGCGCAGGTAGCCGCCCAGGATGTCGGCCCACTTTTCCTTTTCGTTGCGGGCCACGGACGCATAGCCGTAGCCGGGCAGGTCGACGAGAAAACCGATGTGGCCTTCCGGATCCAGCGGGTCGGGCAAGCCGAACATATTGATCAAGCGCGTGCGGCCCGGCGTCTTGCTGGAGAAGGCAAGACGGCGCTGGTTGCACAGCACATTGATAGCCGTGGATTTGCCGGCGTTGGAGCGGCCGACAAAGCAGACCTCGGGAGCGCCGGCGGCCGGCAACTGGTCGAGGCGAGCTGCGGAGGTAAGGAAGGAGGCGCGATGTAGGAGGGACACGGATGGGCTTTGGATACGGTTGGTTTCGAGCCCTATTGTATAATCCGGCGTTTGCAACAGTGGTCCCCGTGCGCGGAGCCGTCTTTTTTGCTTACTGTTTCGCTTGCTGAATGCTTTTTCCAGCAAGTCCGCAGCAACATCGCAGGCAGGAAGGCAAAACAGGTTCGATACGGCATTCCAGGGTGTGCGGGCAGGCGTGGGCGCCTTTTTGCGCCTTGATCGATGCGATCGTCGAGGTCTTCATGAAGCGTGTGCTGTCCCGGATGTTGGTTGCGAGCGGGCTGTTGCTCGGCGCCTCCGCCTTATCTACTACGAGTTTCGCCGCCGAAGGCGCTGCGGGCCCGGTAAAACCAGATGCCGCCAAGGGCGGACAGCTGTTTGACCAGGGCGACGCGGCCAGGGGCATCATCGCCTGTGCGTCCTGTCATGGCGCGGCGGGCAATAGCACCATCCCGGTGAACCCCAATCTGGCCGCGCAGTCCCACGAATATCTGGCCAAGCAATTGGCGGACTTCCAGATCAAGCCTGGCGCCAAGCTGCCGGTGCGCAACGGCGCGGGCGGCAATCCCACCCCGATGACCGCCATGGCGCAGAACCTGACGCCCGCCGACATGCAGAACATTGCGTTGTACCTGGCGCAGCAGCCGCTCAAGGAGCCCGCCACGGCCGGCCAGGAGAAGCTGGTTGATCTGGGTCAAAAGATCTGGCGCGGCGGTTTGCCGGATCGCAAGGTTCCGGCCTGCGCCTCGTGCCATTCTGCCAATGGTGCGGGCATCCCCAGCCAGTACCCCCGGCTGTCGGGCCAGTTCCCCATGTACATCGAAGAGCAGCTGAAGCTGTTCCGCAGCGGCGACCGCAAGAACGACGTCATGTTCGCCATCGCGGACCGCATGTCGGACGCCGACATCAAGGCCGTGTCGGACTACGCCGCCGGCCTGCGGTAGGCGCCAGCCTGCCACGCGCGCGGCTGGTCCGCGTTCTGAAAACCCGGCGCAGCGGAACCAGGTTCCGCCGCGCGCTGTCTATGAGGGGGGTAGCCGATAGCGCGGCCCCCCTTTTTTCATGAATTCGACCCGTACACACTCCCGTCCCTCCCTGCGCAGCCTGCCCGGCGATTTCTTCGAATTGCTGGGTTCGATGCGTTTTGCCGTCAGCCTGCTGATGTTCATCTGCGTGGCGAGCCTGGTCGGGACGGTGCTGCAGCAGAACCGCTCGTCGAGCAACTACATCGATCAGTTCGGGCCGTTCTGGTTCGAAGTGTTCGACAAGTTCTCCATCTGGCACGTCTACAACAGCTGGTGGTTCCTGCTGATCATGGGGTTCCTGGTCGTGTCGACCTCGGTCTGCCTGATCCGCAACGCACCCAAGATGCTGCGCGATGCGCGCTCGTTCCGCGAACATGTGCGCGCCAGCAGCCTGCGCGCCTTCCCGCACCGGGTGGAAACCAAAGAGCCCACCGACGTGCCGCAGACCGCCGCGGGACTGAAATCCCTGCTGGGCCGGCTGGGCTATGCCGTGCGCGAGCGCCAGGACGCCGACGGCGTGCTGCTGGCGGCCAAGAAGGGCAGCGCCAACCGGCTGGGCTATGTGTTTGCCCACGCGGCCATGGTCATCATCTGCGTCGGCGGCCTCTTGGACAGCGAGTTGCCGGTGCGCCTGCAGGTCATGTTCGGCGGCAAGCAGCCCATCGTCGAGAACATGCTGATCTCGGAAGTGCCGGAGAGCGGCCGCCTGTCGGTCGACAACCCGAGCTTTCGCGCCAGCGTGCTGGTGCCCGAGGGCGGGCAGGCCAGCACGGCGGTCGTGATGGTGGGCGACGGCGCCCTGGTGCAGCCCATGCCCTTCACGCTGAAGCTCAAGAAGTTCGTGGTCGACTATTACTCCACCGGCATGCCCAGCCGCTTCGCCAGCGAGGTCGAGGTCACCGACCCGGATACCGGCAAGAGCTTCGATTCCACCATCGAAGTCAATGAGCCGCTGCGCTTCAAGGGCATGACGGTCTACCAGTCCAGCTTCGACGACGGCGGCAGCACGGTGACGCTGAAAGGCTATCCGCTAGTAGGATCTGACCCCGCTACTTTCGCTGTTGACGGTACGGTGGGCAAGACCAGCGAAGTAACCGCTCACACTGCTCGTGGTGCACGCAGCATGGGCATCGAGATCACCGCCCTGCGGCCCATCAACGTCGAGGACCTGACGCGCGGCGACCCCAAGGGCGGCAACCAGAGCTTCGCCGAACACGTCGCGTCGGTGTCCGGCAGCGCCGCGGGCAAGAAGAACGAAAACCTGCGCAACGTCGGCCCCAGCGTCGAATACAAGCTGATCGACGACGCCGGCCAGGCCCACGAATTCCAGAATTACATGCTGCCGGTGGAACTGGACGGCGCCGCCGTGTTCCTGGCCGGGGTGCGCAACAACGCCTCCGAACCCTTCCGCTACCTGCGCATTCCGGCCGACGACGACAGCTCGATCGCCGAATTCATGCGCCTGCGCGCCACCCTGGCCGACCCGGCGGCGCGCCAGGAAGCCGCGCGCCGCTTCGCGGAACGCAACAGCCCCGCGGGGACGGATCGCCAGCCCCTGCAGACGGCCGCCGAGCGCGCCCTGGAAACCTTTGCCTCCGGCGGCCTGCAAGCCGTGGCGGCGTTCCTGCAGGCCAACACCCCGCCCCAGGACCTGGAGCGGGCGGCCGACGTGGTGATCCGCCTGATCGGCGCCAGCATGAACGAACTGCGCGCCATCGAGCGCGAGCGCGCCGGCTTGCCCCCCGTGGCCACCGAAGGCCCGGAGGCGGAACGCGCGGCCGTGTGGTCGCGCCTGTCCGTGGCGGCGCTGTCCGACCTGACCGTCTACCCGGCGCCGGTGTTCCTGTCGCTGGCGGATTTCAAGCATGTGCAGGCCAGCGTGTTCCAGGTCAGCCGCACGCCGGGCAAGAACACCGTCTACCTGGGCAGCCTGCTGCTGGTCCTGGGCGTGTTCTCGATGTTCTATATTCGAGACCGCCGCATCTGGATCTGGATCAAGCCGCAAGACGGCGGCAGCAGCGTCCTGGCGGCCATGACGTCCCAGAAGCGTACACTCGACTTCAATCAGGAGTTTGAACGCTTCAAGCAGGCGCTGCTGCGCCAGAAGAGGTCCTAAGGTTTCCTATGTCCACCATGACCACCACGACCACCACGCATCCCTCGTCGCCGCAGGCGCAGGCCGCCTCGCCGGACACGCTCTGGCAGGACGCCCTGTCCGAAACCGGCGACAGCCGCGCGCAGCGCGGCAGGCCCGACTGGACCGACGTCGTCTTCTTTCTGTTGCTGGCGGTGGGCGCGGGCTACGCGCTGACCCGCTACAGCAACGCGATGGACTATTACGAGAAGATCATCCTGTGCGGCACCGTGCCGGTGCTGGCCTGGATGGGCTGGTTGTGGCGCCCGCTGCGCCACCTGATGGTTGCCTGTGCCATCGCGGCCGGGCTGGCGCTGATGCTGTATGGCAACGATCTGGCCCGGGCCGAGCAGGTGTTCTTCCTGAAGTACCTGTTCTCGTCGCAATCGGCCATCCTGTGGATGTGCGCGTTGTTCGCGCTGGCCATGGTCTGCTACTGGATCGGCTTCTTCAGCCCCACGGCCGCCTGGCTCGGCACGGCGCTGAGCTGGGGCGCGGTGTTCGCTGGCGTCACCGGTCTCCTGGTGCGCTGGCGCGAGGGACACCTGATGGGTCCGGACCTGGGCCACATCCCGGTCAGCAACCTGTATGAAGTGTTCGTGCTCTTCGCGCTGATCACGGCGTTGTTCTACCTCTACTACGAACGCAAGTACGCCACGCGCGCGCTGGGCGGCTTCGTGATGCTGGTGGTGACCTCGGCCGTGGTGTTCCTGCTGTGGTACTCGTTCACGCGCGACGCCGGGCAGATCCAGCCGCTGGTGCCGGCGCTCAAGAGCTGGTGGATGAAGCTGCACGTGCCGGCCAACTTCATCGGCTACGGCACCTTCTCGCTGGCCGCCATGGTGGGCTTTGCCTACCTGGTCAAGCAGCATGGCCAGACCACTTCCTGGGCCAAGCTGGCGCCGCTGTTCGTGCTGGGCGTGCTGCTGTGCGCCGAGCCCATGGTGTTCCGCACCGACGGCCTGTCGGCCACCTGGATGCTGTATTTCGGCGTGGGGGCGGTGATCGTGGGCGCCATCCTGCTGGGCCGCCGCCGCATCGCCGCAGCGCTGCCCTCGCTGGAAGTGCTGGACGACATCATGTATCGCGCCATCGCGATCGGCTTCGCGTTCTTCACCGTCGCCACCATTCTGGGTGCGCTGTGGGCGGCCGACGCCTGGGGCGCGTATTGGCAGTGGGACCCCAAGGAAACCTGGGCGCTGATCGTCTGGCTCAATTACGCGGCCTGGCTGCACATGCGCCTGATCAAGGGCTTGCGCGGCACCATGGCGGCCTATTGGGCGCTGATGGGGCTGCTCATCACCGGCTTCGCCTTCCTGGGCGTGAACATGTTCCTGTCGGGGCTGCACTCTTACGGCGAGCTGTAGGCGGGCGCAGCCTGTTCAGCCCTTCAACACCACCATCACGGGCTGCGGCGAAAACACCTTGAAGCCGGGCGCATTGATGGTGTTCTGCAAGGTCAGGCTGGTCACGCGGACGATGGGCGCGCCGCGGACCAGCATGGTGAACGCGCCCGTCATGTAGCGCGACTGGCCCATGAAGGTCTGTGAGATCAGGCCACCGCCCACGCCGGCGGTATCGCCCAGCGTGACCGGTATCACCGTCGCCATGTTGTGCACGGGCGCGGCCATCAACCATACATTCCAGGCCACGGGGATACCCATGGATGAGGTCGCCGTGTCGATATGCGGCAGCGGCGGCACTGGGGTCTTGCAGACGTCGGGAACGCCCACGGCCAAGCTGGGCAACTGGCAGACTGCGAGCATGTCTATCTCCTCATGCGTTGAGCGGGCGGTGGCGCCGCGCGGGGTCAGGCGCTTGCGCGTCCCGCCGACCAGAGTTCGGCTTCGAGCAGGGGCGCGTCGTTTTCGATGATGCCGCGGCGCTGCGTCCAGCGCGTGCCCTGGGTCAAGGCGCGATGCATGCGCGTGCGCAGGAAGAGGGCATCGCGCAGGTCGGCCTGGCCCAGGTCGGCCAGTGAAAAATCGGCGTCGGTCAGGTTGGCGCCGCGGAAGTCGGTGTCGGCGCAACGCGCGCGCTGGAATACGCATAGCGACAGGCTGGCGCCGCGCAGGCAGGCGCCGTCCAGCGTCGCGTCGGCCCAGATGGCGCCGTCGAATCGGCCGCCCTGCAGGTCGGCGCCGCTCAGATCCGCTTGGGGGAACAAGCCCTGGGGCGCCGAGGCGCCGGCAAAGCGCGCGCCGCGCAACGATGCGCCCTTGAAGCCCGCCTGGCGCAGATCGGCATGGCGGAAATCCGCGCCATCCAGCTGGCAATCGGTGAAATGGCAGAGCGGATAGGCTTGCGAGGCGAAGTCCTGCGCCGTCAGATCGCATTCGATGAACATGGTGCTTTCCGCATTGGCGCCTGTCAGCGCGACGCTGCGCAGGTCCAGTTGATGGAACAGGGTGTAGCTCATCCAGGCCTGCGACAAGTCGGCGCGCGTCAACGCGCCGCGCGAGAAGACCGAGCGCTCCAGCCGGGCGGATCGAAAGCAGGCGGCTTCGAGCGAAGTGGAATTGAAGGAGGCCTCTCTCAGTTCTGCCTGTTCCAGGCTGGCCTGGCCCAGATCGCATTCGGTGAAGCTGACGCCATGGGCGTGGCAGCGGGCCAGCAGCGCGCCGCGCGCCTGGCAGCGGAACAGCCGGGCCGTATCCAGGTTGGCGCCCGTGGCGTCCAGGCCGGTCAGCACGCAGTCGATGAATTGGCTGTCCTGCAACTGGCAATCGCTCATCCTCGCGCCGCTCAAATCCACTTGATCGAAAAATGCCCCCGCCAGGTCCAGGCCGCGCAGGTCCAGGCCGGCCAGGCTCAGGTGGGCTATAGGCTCGCCGTGGCGCACCCGGTCCAGCAACTGATCGAGGTTCATGCCGCGTTCTCCGGCTGCCGGGCGGGCCAGAGCTTGGCGCCCTGGGTATAGGCGTCGTCCAGTCCGGTGCTGCCGTCCATCCGCGCCTGCGCGACGTCCGCGCGGAACAGGTTGGCGCCCGTCAGGTCGGCGCGCAGCAGGACGGCCTTGCCAAGCAGGCTGTTGATCAGGTTGGCGTTGCGCAGGCGCGCGCCAGTGAAATCGGCGCGCACGAAGTGCGTGTCGGGGGCGGCGACGCCGCTGAGGTCTGCTTCCCGCAGGCTGCAGTTCGAAAAATCGCTGGCGGCAAGCTGCGCGCCCCGCATGTCGGCCCGGTCGAGCATGGCGCCGCGCGCGCTGCCCACCTTGAACTGCATGCCGCGCAGGCAGGCCCCGGCAAGCTCCACGCGGCCGGCGAAGGCGCAGCCGTCGAGCGTGGCGCTTTCCAGGCTGAAACGGCCGGAAAACGCTACATCCATGAAGCTGACCCGTTGCAGGTCGGCGCGGGAGAAATCGGCGTTACCCATCGTTCCCTGCATGAACACGCATTGATTCAGCCGCGCTGCATGAAAGCGGCAGTCTTCGAAGGAGGCCATCATCGTGGCCCACTGCTCGAACGAAGCGCCGCTCAGGTCACAGCCGCGCAGGCGGGTCTGATGCAGACAGCCCAGCAGCCAGACGCTGCCCGCGAAGCTGCAATCCACGCAGTTCGCATGGTCCCAGATGGTTTCCTTGATCCGGCTTTCGGTGAAGTCCGTCTGGACGCATTGCGTGCGGCCCAGGTTGGCGCGCGACATATCGGCGCCGCGCATGCTGGTGCGCGTCAGGTCGGCGCCGGCCAGCACGGCATCGCTGAGGTTGCAGCCGTCCAGCCGCGCGTCGGCGAGCTTGGCGCCGGCCAGTATGGCGCGCCGGAAGTCGACGCCGGAAAGGTCCATGCCGCATAGATCCGCGCCGGTCAGGTTCATGTCCCGGCAATCCCGATCGCCTTTCAGGCGCGCTTCCAGTTTCATGCGCGTGCGCCGCGCGCGCAACGGCGGCATGGGCGGCGGCGGTGCAAACTGATGCGCCGATTGCTGATAGGCCTGGTGCACTTGCGGACCCAGGGTCTGGCCGAGCGGCGGCGGCGAACCCGGGGCGTCCTGCGCGCCGCGTTGGGCCTGCGTGTGAGGGTTGGCGTCGAAGTCGGCGATATGCCGCTTCACCACGCGGGGATCGAAGCCGGCCGGCAGCTTGCCGTCGTCATCCAGCTTGCGCAGCGCATCCATGTCGACGCCTGAGACTGCGGTCATGGACGGCAGGTTGGGATCGGCCAGGGCGCGCGCCGCGGGGCCTGCGGACAAGCGTTTGGCCTCTTCCAGCTCCTGCTGCATGCGCAGGATGGTCTGAGGCAGATCGGACAAGCCTGGCGCCTTTGGCGGCGGTTCCAGGGGAACCATGTACAGGTCGGGATCGAGGCCCTGGGCGAGCAGAGATTCGCGCTCGCGGGCGTGGCGCCGTGCCGCGCCCGCATGGAGATTGCGATTCGAAGGCCGCTGCGCGCTTGCCGCCATTGCAGCCTGTGGCAGCTCGCCGCAGATGTCTTCCGGCACCAGCTGCTCGTCCGACAGGGCATGAACGGCGCCGAGTTCGGCATCGAGGCGCTGCCCCACGACGGTCTGATAATGCGCCATGTCGCGCGCCTGGCCGGCGTGTTCCAGCGCGGGTATGATGTGGAGGATATCGGCCGCATCATCCTCGCGCACCGGCAGCGCGCCATGCCAGATCAGCGCCAGCTGCGTGCGGTCGGGGAAGAACCAGGCTGTGGTCAGGCGCAATTCGATTTCCTCGAGCGCGCTGCCGTCGGCCTGGCGGCTGACGAAGCAGCGGGCGCGCCAGTCGGGCAGGCGGCCGCGCAGCACCGGGCGGTCGGGGTGCATGTTCCACAGCTCATAGTCCGTGCCGCCGGCCAGCGCCGCGTTGGGAGCGCCCCATTGGTCGGCCGGCGCGGCGTTGAAGAAGCGCCAGTCCATGTCGGACGCGAAGCCGGGGAAATCATGCTCCAGCCACTGCTGGCCATACTGGCGGCCCAGCAGCGCGGCCCGTTGCGGCCAGTCCATGGGCTGGGCCATGAAGCCCGCCGGCGCCGCACGCTGGGACGGCGCTGCGATGCGCTGTTGCGGATGTTCGATATTGGGGAGCCTGCGCACGCGTACGCCGTTGATGTCCTCTTCTTGCGCGCCTATGCCCAGTGGATTCTCGGCGCAACCCGGGCCGCCGTAGGCGCGGCTCCAGTCCAGGCGCATGCGTTCGAACGGCTGGGGGGCGGTGGCCTTGCCGTCCAGCCAGTAGCGGTCGCCGAACACCAGCAGCGACTTGTCGATCGCGCCGACCTTCAGGCGCACGGCGCAGGCGCCGGGGTTTGCGGGATCGTGCGGATAGGCGTGGCCCGCGACCAGCACCTCCGGACACAGCTTGGGCGTGGCCAGGTCCAGCACGCCGCCGGCTTCGGCGCCCGCCAGTTTCCACAGTTCCTGGTCCATCAGCAGCGTAGGCGTCTGCGCGATATCGACCAACGCGAACACCGCCACGCCCAGCACGTCGCGGCGCTGCCAGCGGTAGGGGCGGGTAAGCAGGCCCAGGCGGAAAGGCTTGATGGTCTTCATGGCTATCCGGTGGCCTGATCCACGACGACCTCGCGGGTGGCGGGATCGACGCGCACTTGTATCGTCTTGCCGGCGCCGAAGTCGGCCAGGTGCAGCGGCGACAGCGGCACGCTGAGCGTGCGCGACAGGGCCGGCGTGGCGCTGGTGGCGGCGACCTCCAGGTCCAGCTCGACGATGAAGTACAAGGAGTCGCCGACGCGGCGGCGCGTGTCGCGCGCCGCAGTCACCCGCGCGGTGCCGGACAGTCCGCTGGCGCGCAAGCCGTCCTGTCGCTGTACCTCCTTGCGTCCCGCCGCGCGGCGTTGGCGCTCGCGCCACAACAGGTATGCCGCCTGCGCCAGGGATAGCAGGAGGCCCAGCAGCACCCACTTGGCCCAGCCGGGCCATGCATCGATGAAATCGGACATGGCGGCCTCAGATGATGCTCCAGAGGCCGGCCATCGACGCGCGCAGTGGGGCCTGTTCAGCTTTGACACCATCGTAGGCATAGCTCGAACCGGTGGTGCGGTAGGACACTACCTGTCCGATACTGCTGACGATGGCATAGTTGGTGAACGACGTATTCAGCATGACCGTCGTGCGGAACAGCGCCAGGCGATGCATGCCGAATTCCGCCTTGGCCACCGCCAGGCCAATGGAGAACGGCGTGGCCTGCAGCCAGCTCTCCTTGGACAGATCCTTGACGTTGGCGGCGTCCATCACGACGTCGGCAGGGGTTTTCAGCGTGATGTTGCCGTCGGCCTTGACCAGCACGGTGGATCCCGTCGACTCCATGTCTATCTTGCCCTTGGCCTTGAGATCCATGGTGGAAGTCTCGGACTCCACCAGCATCGCGGTCTTGGCTTTGACGTCCATGTTCGCGTCGGTGGAAAGCAGCTCGACCTTGCCCTTGGCTTTCTCGGTGAGCGCGCCCGTCTTGACGTGATGCAGCGAGTCGCCTTCGTTCACGTAGACCTGTTCGCCGTTCTTCAACGTTTCCTTGAAGGGGCCGGTGATCTCACGTTCCTCGCCCTTGGCCGCGACCGTCGTCTTCAGGCCGTTGTCGAACTTCTCGTCCATCAGGCCGTCCTTCACGTTGACCGTGCGCGATGCCTTGACGGTGTATTCCTCGTGTCCCTTCACGAACACGTTGCGCGTCTTCTCGACGTGCAGCTTGTCGGTGCCGGTAACGTTGACGTCGCGGTTGCCGCCGATCTTGGTGGTGTCGTTGTCGCCGATGGTGGTGGTGCGGTTCTCGTCCGTCGAATGGAATTCATTGGCTTCCACCTCGGTGCAGAGTTCGCGCTCCGCGTGCAGCCAGATGCGTTCGCTGCCGCTCTTGTCCTCGAACATGAGCGCGTTCGCCGTGGCCGGCGTGCCGCTCTTGGAGCGGCTCAGGAAGCCGCTTTGCGTGGCGTTGTCCGGCAGGTCCCAGGGCGGCAGGTTGTTGGCGTTGAAGACGCGGCCGATCACGATGGGGCGGTCCGGCTGCCCGCCGATGAAGTCGACGATCACCTCATCGCGCACGCGCGGCAGCTGGATGCCGCCGAAGCCGCCGCCGGCCCAGGGGCTGGACACGCGCACCCAGCACGAGCTGTTTTCGTCCTTCTTGCCGTAGCGGTCCCAATGGAATTGCACCTTGATGCGGCCCATCTTGTCTGTCCAGATTTCCTCGCCTTCCTTGCCGACCACCGTGGCGGTCTGCGGGCCGTGGGTACGAGGGACGGGCGTGACGCGGGGCGCGCGGAACTGCGTGCTGGAAGGCAGCACCACGAACTCCAGGTCGAACTCGCCAGGGTCGGGCTGGCCACTGGCATAGCCCGTTTCACGGATCCGGTAGTAGGTGCTGACGACGAGGTACTCGCGGTTTTCGGCCTGGCGCGGGTGGTTGCGCAGCGTGAAGAGATGGCCGGTGGCCAGTCCGCGGGCGTTGGAGCCGCCGGCGCTCTGCTCCTTTCTGCATTGCAGGTCTTCGAGCCGCACGCGCGTGTAGTGCTCCGCGTCGTCGGGGTTGGTGTAGCCGCCTTGCCATTCGTACATCTCCAGGTCGCCGTGGTCGTGGCCGCCGGGATTGTTGCGGCGCGCCTCCAGGCTGGCGGCCGGCGTGAGCGGATGGTAGTCCGTGGTGGCGAAGGCGCCGGGCGTGATCTGTTCTGCCACTTCCCATTTGTAGACATGGTCTTCACGCGGGATGGTGATGCGGTCCGGACCGTAATAGGGAATCTGCTCGTAGCCGGCGACGGGTTCGTGTTGCGTGATGTCGTCGGTGAGCACCAGGGTGTGCTTGCCTTTGTCGTGCTTGAACCAGAAGTAGATGCCTTCATGCTCCATCAGGCGGCTGATGAAGGCGTAGTCGGTTTCCTGGTACTGGACGCAGTATTCCCAGTTGCGGTAGCTGTCCACGAGCTTGAACTCGATGGGATAGTCGTAGTCCTTCAGCACTTCCCGGATGACGTCGGGCACGCTCTTGTTCTGGAAGATCTTGTTGTCCGAGGTCTGGGTCAGGTACCAGAGCCACGGCCGCACCGTGGCGCGATAGATGGTGTAGCGCGAGGTGTTGTTCTCCCGGCCCACCAGCGCGCAACGCGTGATGTGTCCGCCGAGATAGCGCGGCGTGGCGGATCCGGTCTCGATCTCCAGCGTCAGCGGCTTGCCCAGCAGCGATTTCATGTCCAGCGAATACGACTCGCTGATCAGCTCGACCTCCAGCTCGAACAGCTGCGAAAGGCTCTCGGCGCCGTGCATGGCGCGGAACTTCAATTGCTCCGGCGGCAAGGGCGTATGCGCCTTGACGACACGTACGCTGGGCACGTTGCGGTCCATCTCACCGTCTCCTTATGAGAATGCTTCGCCTGTTGCTGCGTGTGCTGCTTTCGATTTTTTCGCGGGCGTGCCGCGATGACTGCAATGGGATGTCCGGCCACGCGATGGGGCCGCTTGCAAAGGGCAGGCAGGGCTCGTTACGAGTGCCCCTGCGCCGGGGAAATCTGTCTCTGGATCTGATGCGCGCCGGTCTTGCCGCCAGCGTGAGCGCCGATTGTAGGCAGCGGTCAAAGCGCCCGAGAAGCGCTATCACATGCTTTTGTGTTTTTTACGCTTCGGTAACAGTCCTTCCGTGAGGCGCCTGATTCCGTAAGGTCTGTGTCTAAAAATCAATGCAGCAGGGAGACAAGTGTTCAATTGTTTACTCGGGTGTTAGCTATCTGTAAGAAAAATCTGTAGTTGTTAGGTTGTCGTTGCATGCGGAAAGAGATGCCTAGAATTCACCCTTCCGTGAAGCAGCGCGGAGCGTAGTGGTTGTATCCAGGCAGCATCCCAGCAGGCATTTAACTGATGACTATGGAATTCGCCGACATCCTCAATACACTCGATTCACGTCTGCCCTGCGGGGAAGACCTCGAATACGACGCCGACTTCCTGCAACTGCAGCAAGCCGCGGCGGGTCGCGACGAACAGCAGTTCGGCTCGACCATCATTGCCGCGCAACCGCCTGATTGGCGCGAGGCCGAACGCCTGGCGCGCGCGCTGCTGGAACGCACCCGCGACCTGCGCATCATCGGCCTGTTGACCTCCGCCTGGACCGAAATCCGTGGCCTGCCCGGCTACAGCGACGGCCTGGCGTTGGCCGTCGACACGCTGGAGCGCTATTGGGAGCCGGTGCATCCCCGGCTGGACAGTGTCGGCGAAAACGATCCCATGCCCCGCATGAATGCGCTGACGGCTTTTGGCGACATGCAGGGCTGCGCGCGCAGCGTGCGCTCGGCCAGTCTGGTCAGCGGCGTGCACGGGCAACTGAGCTTGCGCGATACCGAGGCATTGCTCGATGGCAGCCGCCAGGATGCGGACGCCTATCCGGGCGGCCGTCCGCGCCTGGTCGAACGCTTGCGCCAAGCCTGGGCGCAAGGCAATTCCGATGTGCAGTCGCTGCAGGCCGCGGCCCAGGCGCTGCGGCGCATGCAGAAACTCGTCACGGACAAGCTGGGCGCTGCCTGGGCGCCCGATTACGCCGCCATTCTCCGCACCCTGGACCTTGTGCTGGACGCGACGCGGGACGTCGAATCCGCGCCGCAGGCCGCGACACGCGAAGACGACGCGCCGGCGGTGGCGCCATTGGCCGTCGAGGGCGCGAGCGCGCCGCGCAGGCAGGACATGCCGATCCAGTCGCGCGACGAGGCGGTGGCGATGCTGTCCAAGGTCTGTGCGTACTTCGAGGCCAACGAACCCGGCCATCCCGCGCCCTATCTTATCCGCCGCGCGCAGCAACTCGTCCCGCTGAGCTTTCACGACATCATCAAAAATCTGGCGCCCCAGGGGCTGGAGCAATTCGAGGCATGGCTGCCGCGGCCGGAGGCAGACCGGCAGGAACCGTAAGGCGGGCCAGCCGCCGCACCAACAAGAGGAGACGACACCATGGCGACCAGCCTGAAGGGAAGCGGCCAGAAGTTCATTGCAAGAAACCGCGCGCCGCGGGTGCAGATCGAGTACGACGTGGAGATCTACGGCGCGGAGCGCAAGATCCAGCTGCCGTTCGTGATGGGCGTGCTGGCGGATCTGGCCGGCAAGTCAGAAACGCCGCAGCCGGAAATTGGGGAGCGCAAATTCCTGGACATCGATATCGACAACTTCGATGAACGCATGCGCTCCATCCAGCCGCGCGTGGCGTTTCAGGTGCCCAACACGCTGACCGGCGAAGGCAACCTGAACGTGGATGTCACGTTCGAGAGCATTGACGATTTTTCGCCGGCCACCGTCGCCCGCAAGGTCGGCGCGCTGAACGAATTGCTGAGCGCGCGCACGCAGCTGGCGAACCTGTTGACGTACATGGACGGCAAGACCGGCGCCGAGGAACTGATCGGCAGCGTGCTCAAGAATCCGGCGCTGATGAACGCGCTGGCAGCCGCGCCGAAGCCGCAAGAGGAGCCGCGCGCATCCGATGCCCCCGCTACGGATCCGGCCGCCTGATTTCCGCTTGAATCGATTTTCGGAGAATGCCATGACCGCAGTGGCCAAACGCGCCGACGCGCGCGCTGTCGAGACCCTGCAGGCGGACGATCTGTCCGCCCTGCTGAAGAAGGAGTTCAAGCCCAAGACCGAACAGGCGCAGGAGGCGGTGGAGCACGCCGTGCGCACGCTGGCGCACCAGGCGCTGGAAAACAGCGGCGTCGGCCTGTCGTCGGACGCCTACCGCACCATCCAGGCCATCATCGCCGAGATCGACCGCAAGATGTCGGAACAGATCAACCGCGTGATGCACCACCCCGACTTCCAGCAGCTGGAGGGCGCGTGGCGCGGCCTGCATTACCTGGTCACCAATACCGAGACCGACGAGCTGCTGAAGATCCGCGTGATGTGCATGTCCAAGTCGGAACTGGGCCGCACGCTCAAGCGGCACAAGGGCGTGGGCTGGGACCAGAGCCCCATCTTCAAGCGGGTGTACGAGGAAGAGTACGGCCAGTTCGGCGGCGAGCCCATCGGCTGCCTGGTGGGCGACTACTACTTCGACCATAGCCCGCCCGACGTGGAGCTGCTGGGCGAGATCGCCAAGATCTCGTCGGCCGCGCATTGCCCCTTCATCGCGGGGGCTTCGCCCAACGTGATGCAGATGGATTCATGGCAGGAACTGGCCAACCCGCGCGATCTGACCAAGATCTTCACCAACACGGAATACGCCGCATGGCGCAGCCTGCGCGAATCCGAGGATTCGCGTTATATCGGGCTGGCGATGCCGCGCTTCCTGGCGCGCCTGCCCTACGGCGCACGCACCAATCCCGTCGACGAGTTCGACTTCGAGGAAGACACCGACGGCGCGAACCACGACCGCTATACCTGGACCAACTCCGCCTATGCCATGGCGGCCAACGTGAACCGCTCGTTCAAGCTGTACGGCTGGTGCACGTCCATCCGCGGCGTGGAATCGGGCGGCGCCGTGGAGAATCTGCCCTGCCATAGCTTTCCCACGGATGACGGCGGCGTGGACCTGAAGTGCCCGACCGAGATCGCCATCAGCGACCGGCGCGAGGCCGAGCTGGCCAAGAACGGCTTCATGCCGCTGGTGCACCGGAAGAACTCCGATTTCGCAGCCTTCATTGGCGCGCAGTCGCTGCAAAAGCCGCACGACTACTACGAGGCCGACGCCTCGGCCAACGCCAAGCTGGCCGCGCGCCTGCCCTATCTGTTCGCTTGCTGCCGCTTCGCTCATTACCTGAAGTGCATCGTGCGCGACAAGATCGGCTCGTTCCGCGAGCGCGACGACATGGAGCGCTGGCTGAACGACTGGATCATGAATTACGTCGATGGCGATCCCGTGAATTCCTCGCAGGAAACCAAGGCGCGCAAGCCTCTGGCGGCCGCCGAGGTGCAGGTGCAGGAGATCGAGGACAACCCGGGCTATTACTCCGCCAAGTTTTTCCTGCGGCCGCACTATCAGCTGGAAGGGCTGACGGTGTCGCTGCGGCTGGTTTCCAAGCTGCCTTCGCTCAAACAGAACGAAGGCTGAGTGGCGCTGACAAGTCGGGGCGCAACCGTGCCCCAATAACTCCAGGAGACAGATGTGGCAGTGGACATGTTCATGAAGATCGATGGCGCCAACGGCGAATCCAAGGACTCCAACCACAAGGACTGGACCGACATCGTGTCCTTTTCGTGGGGCGCCACCCAACCGGGCAACCTGGCCAGCGGCGGCGGCCTGGGCGCGGGCAAGGCCAGCTTCAATGACCTGCACGTGGTGGCCCGCATCGACAAGGCCGCGCCGGCCGTGATGAAGCACTGCGCCAGCGGCAAGCACCTCAGCAAGATCGAGCTGTCCATGTGCAAGGCGGGCGGCGAGCAGATCGAGTATTCCAAGATCACGCTGGAGGACGTGCTGGTGTCGTCGGTGCAGATATCCGGAGACCGCAGCGCGGAGGGCGTGGTGGTGAACTTCGCGTTCCAGGCGGCCAAGGTCAAGCAGCAGTACTGGGAGCAGACCGACAAGGGCGGCAAGGGCGCGGAGAGCCTGGTGGCCTGGGACATCAAGCAGAACAAGGAAGTGGGCTAGGGTGGAGGCACCCATGTCCATCGCTGCGGTTCCTTTCGGCGCGCTCAGCCTGGCTGGCCAGTTGGACGAGCTGCAGGCGCAGGTGCGCCGGCAGCCCGCCGACGCGGACCTGCGCGCCCAGCTGTTCCAGCTGCTGGCGGTGCAGGGCGATTGGACGCGCGCGGCCGAGCAGCTCAACGTCTGCGGTCATCTCAACGCGCAGGCGCGCCCGACGCAGGTGCTCTACGCCAGCGCCATCGCGGCGGAACGCGAGCGCGAAGCCGTGCTGGCGGGGCAGGGGGAGCCCGCGCTGCTGGGCGAGCCCGGCGATTGGCTGCGGGCGATGATATCGGCGCTGCGCCTGGACGGCGCTTCGCCGGCCCAAGCCGCCGACCTGCGCGGCAAGGCCTACGAAGATGCCCGCGCGCGCGCGGGCCGGCTGGAGTGGGCGGCATCGGAAACCGCGCTGTCCTTCCAGTGGATCTGCGATGGCGACAGCCGCCTGGGTCCGGTGTTCGAGTTCCTGTCCGGAGGACGCTACGTGTGGCTGCCCTTTGCCGGCCTCAAGCGCGTGCGCCTGCTGGCGCCGGCAGGCCTGTGCGACCTGATCTGGGCGCAGGCCGAGATCGAGCTTGAAGACGGGCGGGTGCGGCAGGGCCTGGTGCCGGCGCGTTATCCGGCGGCGCCCGGCGCGCGCATGGTCGAGTTGTCCGATTCAGCCAAGCTGGGCAGGACGACCGACTGGCGCGCGCTGCATGGCGAGACCTACGCGGGCGTGGGGCAGAAGATGTGGCTGACGGATGCCGCGGAGACCGCCCTGCTCGATGTGCGCAGCCTGGAGCTGGCGTGATGGGCCACGCGGACCGCCCCGGCGTTTGGGAGCCGCTCTCGCGCGGCCAGCGCGCGGCGCGCGACAGGCTGCAGCCGTCGCTGCTGGACCGCCTGATGGACAACGACCCCGCCAAGCGCGAGGAACCGCGCGAAAGCGCCATGCTGACGCATGAGGCGCTGCGCGCGGCGGTGCTGCGCGACCTGCGCTGGCTGCTCAATACCGTAAACCTGCAGGCTTCCCAGGACCTGTCGGCGCACCGGCCCGTGGCTGCCTCGGCGTTGAACTTCGGCGTGCGCGCCATGGCGGGCAAGCGCATGTCGGAGATCGACTGGATCGACGTCGAGGAATCGATCCGCGAAGCGATCGCGGCGTTCGAACCGCGCATCCTGGATTCGTCGGTGGAAGTGCGCTGCGTGTCGGACGCCGGCACGCTGGAGCACCACAACGTCCTGAGCCTGGAAATACGCGGCATGCTGTGGTGCGTGCCGCAGCCGCTCGAGTTCCTGTTCCGCACGGACATCGACCTGGAAAGCGGCCACATGGATCTGCGCGATCTGGGTGGCGCCTGATGGACGATCGCCTGCTGGACTACTACAACCGGGAACTGGTCTATCTGCGCGAGCTGGGCGCGGAGTTCGCGCAAGCTCATCCCAAGGTGGCGGGACGCCTGGGCATGAACGCCACGGAGGTGGCCGATCCCTACGTCGAGCGCCTGCTCGAAGGCTTCAGCTTCCTGACCGCGCGCATCCACATGAAGATGGACGCGGAATTTCCGCGCTTTTCGCAGCGGCTCCTGGAAGTGGTGTACCCCAACTACCTGGCGCCCACGCCGGCGATGGCCATCGTGCAGTTTTCGCCCAGCATGAACGAGGGCACCTTGGCGGGAGGCTTCGAGCTGCCTCGCGGCACGTTGCTGCGCGGCCGCGTGGCGCGCGGCGAGCAGACGCCGTGCGACTTCACCACCGGCCACGCCCTGCGCCTGTGGCCCCTGCAGGTCACGCAGGCCGAATTCACCGCCGCGCCGCAGGATCTGCCGCTGGCGCGGCTGGGGCTGGCCGGGCGGACCGCACGCGTATTGAGCGCGCTGCGTATCCGGATAGAGGTCTGCGGCGGACAGCGGCTGGAGGACCTGGACCTCGATCAGCTGGTCTTCCACTTGAACGGCCAGGATCTGCAGATGCAGCGCCTGCTGGAAGTCGTGATGGGACACACCGTCGCGGTGCTGGGCCACGACACGGCAAGGCCGGTCACCTGGCTCAACAGGCTGCCGCCGGGCGCCGTGCGCCACGAAGGCTTTGCCGACGAGCAGGCGCTGCTGCCAGGCGACGCCCGGGTGTTCCAGGGCTACCGTCTGCTGCAGGAGTACTTCGCGTTCGCGCAGCGCTATCTGTTTTTCAGCATCAACGGGCTCAAGCAAGGGTTGCGCACGCGGGCCTTGCCCCAGGGCGCACAGCGCGAGACTCGCGCATTCGACCTGACCCTGCTGTTCTCGATGGCGGCGCCGGAACTGGAAGGCGCGATATCGGCCGCCAACCTGGCGCTGCATTGCGTGCCGGCGATCAATCTGTTTGCCAAGCGGGCAGACCGCGTGGCGGTGACGCCCAGGACCTCCGAATACCACGTGGTCATCGATCGCAGCCGGCCGCTGGACTACGAAGTCCATGGCGTGACGCGTGTCGCCGGCCACGCCGCCGCGCAACGCCAGGAGCAGGAGTTCCGGCCGTTTTTCGGTTCGCTGGGCAGCGATCCCGACGAGCATGGCGCCTACTTTTCCATGCGCCGCGAGCCGCGGCTGGTGTCCGACACCGCGCAACGCAACGGCACCCGCAGCGGCTACATCGGCAGCGAGGTGTTCCTGTCGCTGGTGGACCGGCAGGAGGCGCCGTTTTCCGGCGATCTGCGCCATCTGACATTGGAAACTCTGTGCACCAACCGGGATCTGGCGCTGCTCTTGCCGCTGGGCGGCGATACCGACATGACCCTGCGCGTGTCGGCGCCGGTGCGCGCGGTGAAGGTGCTGCACGGCCCCACGCGGCCGCGCGTGGCGCTGGCGGAGAATGCCGCCACCTGGCATTTGATCAGCCACCTGGGCCTGAACTATCTGAGCCTGACCGACCTGGATGCGGAGCAGGGCGCACAGACCTTGCGCGAGATGCTGCACGTCTACGGCAATCTGGCCGAGCCCGCCATGCGCCGGCACATCTCGGGTCTGCGGCATGTCAGCGCCACGCCGGTGCATCACCGCCTGCCCGTGCCTGGCCCCATCGTCCACGGGCGCGGCGTGCGTATCGCGCTGCAAGTGGACGAGACCGCGTTTTCGGGCATCAGCCCCTATCTGTTTGGCGCCGTGCTGGAGCAGTTCTTCGCGCGCCATGTATCGATCAACCTGATGTCGGAGTTGGTTCTCTCGACCTTGCAGCGCGGCGAGATCGCCCGCTACCAGCCCCGCATGGGACGCCGGCCCGTGGTCTAGGCAGGCGTCCGCCACGCACAGGAGCGCATGATGAAGTCCGCCGCACATCTGAGCCGCATGGCTTACGACCCCGTCCATCTGCTGGGCGAGCTGTTGCGCCGCGAAGCCGACGGCAGCTATGCCGTGGCCTGCGACGGCCGCGTCTGGACCGTGCGGCGCGCCGCCAGCTGCCTGCTGGAGCCGCAGCCGGGCGATGAGGTGCTGATCAGCGGTCCGGACCCGGCCCGCATCTACCTGATCGCCATCACCGTGCAGGCCGATCCCGCGCGCACCACGCTGCAGGCAGAGGGCGAATTGGTACTGCGCTCGGGTAGCGGCGGGGTGTTGCTGGAGGGCGAAAGCGCCGTGCGCGTGCGCGCGCCCGAGTATGTGGTTGAGGCTGGCGAGGAACGCCACACCTGCGGCAGCATGCGCATGGTGGCAAGGCAGCTGCATGCGACGGTGGGCGAAGTGCGGCTGGTGGGTCGAAGCTACGAGGCGGTGATGGACCGCATGACGCTGATGGCGCGGCTGTCGCAGCGCAGCGTCAGCGAGATGGACCAGGTGCGTGCCGGCGCCATCGATTTCCAGGCCGAGCAGAGCGCGCGGCTGCACGCGGCGTACACGGTGGTGACGGGCGGCGACCTGGTCAAGGTGGACGCCAAGCAGATCCACATGGGATAGGACGGTGGATATCGCCCAGCCCGTCTCCGATCCGGTCCATCCGCCCGCCGCGCCTGCCAGCGCGCTGGCGCAGTGGTGGCGCGCGGTCGAGCGCGAGCCGCATGCCCATGACCTGTTCCATGCCTTGCGCTGGATCGACGCGCTGTCGGGCGCGCGCAAGCCCTTGGGACGCGACACGGTCGCGCGCCATGAGCCCGTGCGGCTGCGGCAGGAGCCGTCGATGGCGTTCGCGCCGTCCACCGTGGCGCGCGCGCGCGCGGCCACGGGCGGGAGGCCGGCGGAACTTTCTATCTACAGCTTCGGCCTGTTCGGTCCGAACGGGCCCCTGCCGCTGCACCTGACGGAGCACGTCCACGAGCGCATGGCGCATCACGGCGACCGCACGCTGGCCGCGTTTGCGGACGTGTTTCATCATCGGCTCATCCTGCTGTTCTACCGCGCCTGGGCTGACGCGCAGAGCACGGTCAGCCTGGACCGCAAGGACGAACGCTTCACGCGCTACGTGGCCAGCCTGCTGCATATGGGCGCGCCGTCGATGCGGCGTCGCGATGCCGTGCTGGACCACGCCAAGTACTACATGGCGGGCCACCTGACGCGGCAGACCCGCAATCCGGAAGGGCTCAAGCACATCCTGCAGTCGTTCTTCGGCCTGCCTGTGCGCATCCGCGAGTTCGTGCCGCACTGGATCCGCCTGGAGCCTGACCAGCGCCTGGGCCTGGGCGGCTTCGCGGGGCTGGGACGCGACACGGTGCTGGGCGTGGCGGTGCGCGATGCTCAGCACAAGTTCCGCATCGAGATCGGCCCGCTGGCGCTGGAGGACTATCAGAGCTTTCTGCCGGGAGGCGTGCGCGCCCGCCAGTTGACGCATTGGGTCAGGCATTACATCGGCATGGAGCTGGCCTGGGACCTGAGGCCGGTGCTGCGCGCGCAGGATGCGCGCGGTCTGACCCTGGGCGCCGCGCGTCCGCTGGGCCTGTCCTCGTGGCTGGGCAAGCGCCGGCCCGAGCAAGGCGAGGCGGGCGATCTGCTGCTGGATTACGAAAGCCGCGGCGCCAGACCGCCACGTGGCCGTGTGCCGGCCTCAACCTCAACGACGACGCGCGCGTGACGCGCCACCATGCCATGTCCGATATCGGCCGCATCGACCTCTTCGGCAAGCTCAATCCGCTGCTCTACCAGACGCTGGAGGGAGCAACCGCGTTCTGCAAGCTGCGCGGCAATCCCTATGTGGAACTGGTGCATTGGGTGCATCAGATCCTGCACGCGCAAAACAGCGACCTGCACCGCATCGCACGCCGCTTCGAGCTGGACCTGGCCGCCTTGCAGGCCGATCTGGCGGCCGAGCTGGATCGCCTGCCGGCCGGCGCGGGCTCGGTCTCCGATCTGTCCGAACACATCGACCACGCGGTCGAGCGGGCCTGGGTGCTGGGATCGCTGCGCTATGGCTCGGCGCGTATCCGCAGCGGCCATCTGCTGGCGGGACTGGCGCGGACCTACGCGTTGCGCCACGTGCTGCTGGGCATGTCGGCGCAGTTCTCGCGCATCGCGCCGGATACGCTGTTGGAGCAATTGCAGGAGATCGTGCAGGGCTCGCCGGAAGACTCGGCCGAGGCCGCGCCCGTTGCCGCCGCCGTCGGGGCGCCGGGCGAGGGCGGCTCCGCGCTGGCCCGCTACGCCGTAGACCTGACGGCACGCGCGCGGGCAGGCGAGATCGATCCGGTGTCGGGCCGCGATGAAGAGATCCGCCAGCTCATCGACGTGCTGATGCGGCGCCGCCAGAACAATCCGCTGTTGGCTGGCGAGGCCGGGGTCGGCAAGACCGCCGTGGTGGAGGGCCTGGCGCTGCGCCTGGCGGCCGGCGAGGTGCCGCCGCAGCTGCGCGACGTTGCGCTGTACCTGCTGGACATTGGCCTGTTGCAGGCGGGCGCGGGCGTGAAGGGCGAGTTCGAGCAGCGGCTGCGCGGCGTCATTGACGAGGTGCAAGCCAGCGAGAAGCCTGTGGTGCTGTTCATCGATGAGATCCATACGCTGGTGGGCGCGGGCGGCGCCGCGGGCACGGGAGACGCGGCCAACCTGTTGAAGCCTGCGCTGGCGCGCGGCCAGCTGCGCACCATAGGCGCCACCACCTGGTCGGAATACAAGAAGTACATCGAGAAGGACCCCGCGCTGAGCCGCCGCTTCCAGGTCATACAGGTGCACGAGCCCGACGAGGCGCGCGCATTCGGCATGCTGCGCGGGCTGGCCGAAACGCTGCAGGTTCATCATGGCGTGCTGCTGCTGGACGAGGCGATCGAAGCGGCGGTGACCCTGTCGCACCGCTACATCCCGGCGCGCCAGTTGCCCGACAAGGCCGTCGCATTGCTGGACACGGCCTGCGCGCGGGTCGCCGTCAGCCAGCATGCGGCGCCGCCCAGCCTGGAGGATGCGCGCAGGCGGGTGCAGGCGCTGGATCTGGCGCTACGCATCGCCGAACGCGAGCTGCGCCTGGGCGAAGGCGATGCGCAGCGGGCCGGACGGCTGGCGACCGAGCGGACCGCCGCCGCGCAAGAAGAGCAGGCGCTGACGGCGCGCTGGGAGTCGGAACGCGAACTGGCCGGGCAGGTGCTGACTTTGCGCCAGACCCTGGAACTCGCCTCCTCCGAGGCGCAGGAAGACCAGCGCAACGCGCTGGCGCAGGCGCGCGTAGCGCTGGCGGCCAGCCAGGATGAAACCGCGATGGTGCATTGCGCGGTCGACGCCGCCGCGGTGGCAGCGGTGGTGGCGGATTGGACGGGCATCCCCGTGGGCCGCATGCTGAGGGACGAGGCGCGCGCCGTGCTGGACCTGGCGGACACGCTTTCGGCGCGGGTGATCGGCCAGCGTGAAGCGCTGGAAGCGGTGGCGCGCCGCGTCCAGACGTCGCGCGCCGGTTTGACCGACCCGGACAAGCCGGTCGGCGTGTTCCTGCTCTGCGGCCCCAGCGGCGTCGGCAAGACGGAGACCGCGCTGGCCCTGGCCGAGGCGTTGTACGGCGGCGAGCAGAACTTGATCACCATCAACATGAGCGAGTTCCAGGAGTCGCACACGGTGTCCACGCTCAAGGGCGCGCCGCCCGGATATGTGGGCTATGGCGAAGGCGGCGTCTTGACCGAGGCGGTACGCAGGCGGCCCTACAGCGTGGTGCTGCTGGACGAGGTGGAGAAGGCCCACGCGGACGTGCACGAGATCTTCTTCCAGGTCTTCGACAAGGGCTGGATGGAAGACGGCGAAGGGCGCTACATCGATTTCCGCAATGCGGTCATCATCCTGACCTCCAACGTGGGCGCGGACCGCATTGCGGCGCTATGCCGCGATCCGGAGCTGCTGCCCGACGCTGCCGCATTGGGCGCGGCGTTGCGTGAGCCGCTGTTGCAAGCCTTTCCGGCCGCTCTGCTGGGGCGGTTGGTCGCGGTGCCCTACCTGCCGCTGCCGGACGCCATGCTGGCGCGCATCGTGGAACTGCAGTTCGAACGCGTGCGCCGCCGTCTCCTGGAGCAGCACGGCATCGTGCTGGAGGTGGCGCCCGAGGCCACGGCGCTGGTGGTGGCGCGTTGCGCCGAAGTGGAGTCGGGGGCGCGCATGGTGGATGCGGTGCTGACCAACTCGGTGTTGCCCCGGATCAGCCGGGAGCTGCTGGGCGCCTCGATGCAGGACCGCAGGCTGCGCAGGGTAAGCCTGTCGGTCGCCGATGGGGAGTTCCGATATGACTACGCCTGAGACCTCAACGGTTCTTGTCGCCGGGCTCGGGCTTGACGGGCGCGGGTCGCATGTAGCCGCCAATCTCGCGCAGATGGTCGGATGCGCCGCGGTGGTCCGCGGCGTCGCGCGGGGGGCCCAGCGTGTCGTCGACGGGATGGGCGCGGTGCTCGGCCAGCGCGTCATGGTCATGGGCGGGCAGGGCGGACGGGGTGCTGTCCGAGAAGATGCTGGGCGTGCCGTCGCCGGGCGCGTCGAACAGCGCCAGGGGATCGGTGGGCGGGCGCGACACCGCGCCGTCGCCGGGCGGCAGGTGGCGCAGGGGATCTTCCGGGTTGCGCGTCTGCGCGGAGTCCAGGTCAAAGGGATGCGTGGAGACGTCCGGTGCGCTGCCCACGGGCAGGGTGCCCGGACCGATCAGGTCGCTGAAGATGTCGTCGTCGGCCATGGCGGCCGGATGGGCTGCCTGGACTTCTGGCATAGCTTCTTCGGCCCGCAGCCGGTAGTCGCCGATCTGCAGTTCATCGCCTGGATGCAGCGGCACTTCCTGGTCCCGCGCGAGCGCATGGCCATTGACGGTGACGGTGCTCATTTCGCTCAGGTTCAGCAGAAAACCAGCGTCCATGTCGTTGACGCGGATCGCCGCCTGGACGCGGCAGATGGCGCGCGTCGGATCGGGCAGGGCCAATTGATTGTCGAGACTGCGGCCCACGGTGCCGCCGGGCGCCGTGAAGACGGTGTGGATGGGTTCGAAGGCCGGATCGCCAGCACGCTGGAACACGGTGAGTTTCACGGCTGTCTCCTGGGCGCCGTCGGCGCGTTAACGGGTCTGGGAGGCTTGCGCCGCCTGGAACGCCGGTCCCCACAGGGGATGTCCGGCTTCGTTCGGCGCGAGCTGGAACGAGGGCTGCAACTGCAGGATGCGCGCGAAGCTGTCCTCGCACAGCTGGCGATAGTTGGTCACGCAGTAGCTGAAGGCCTGCAGCTTGAGCGCTTCGACCCGCATGGGCGTGGGCGCGGTGGCAAGCGCGTCGGACGTCGCCACCGTGCGCACGACGGCGCCAAAGCGGCTGGCGGCGTATTCGTCGCGCGCCTGCTGCAAGGCGTCCACGGCTTGCGGCGACGGGGTGGAGGCACAGGCTGCGAGCAGCGCGAGCGTGGACAGCAGGCAGATGCGTACGGACTGTTTCATGGCGCGGGCGTGTCGTTCGGAGTGTGTGGGCCTGGTCATTCCGCCGATGATAGCGGCCCGTCGTGCAAGGTATGCGTCGTGGCGTAACAGACGTGTGTACTTTTATTTCCGAGGTCTTATGAGCAGTCCATGTCTACGAATGATCCCGACAGGGCGGCGGCGCATCGCGGCGATTCTCGCGGGCGGGCTGGCGGCGGCAATGCTGGCGGCATGTTCGTCTACGGCCAAGCGCGTGCCCGTGCCTTACGCGATCGAGCTGCGCGCGGATCCGAAAGTGAATCAGAACGCCAGTGGCAGGCCGTCGCCGGTGCAGGTGACGATTTACGAGCTGAAGTCGGCCAGCATCTTCGAATCGCGCGATTTCTTCACCTTGCAGGGCGATGCGCACGCGGCGCTGGGCGCGGAGCTGCTCAACGTCGACCAGGTGATCCTGAAGCCGGGCGAGACCAAGGTGGTGCAGTACCCCGGCAATGCCGAGGCGCGCGTGGTGGGCGTGGTGGCGGCCTATCGAGAGCTGGAGCAAAGCAAATGGCGGCTGCTGGTGTCGTTGCCCGAGGCGCAGAACACCAACATCTACAAGGTCTGGCAGTTTTCGCCGAACGAGGAGACGGTGAAGGTCGCGGTCAAGCGCGACGGGCTGGAAGAAGTGGATCGCAGCCGCTCGTGGTGGCCTTTTTAGAAGCGAAGAGAACCGCACATGGTGAGCAGAGACAAAGTGATCTGGTCGGAGGGCATGTTCCTGCGGCCCCAGCATTTTCAGCAGTTCGAACGCCATATGTTGCATGCCGCGCAGCAGCGCACGGCCGCGCTCCAGGGATGCTTCTGGGGATTCAGCCAGCTGTCGCTGGACCGCGACGCGCTGGCGATAGGCAAGGTGGCGCTGGCCCGGGCGCAAGGCGTCATGCCCGACGGCACGCCTTTCGATTTCGCGCATCCGGACGCGGCGCCCGCGGCGTTCGAAGTGCCGGCGCAGACGCGCGGAGCGCGCATCATGCTGGCCCTGCCGCGCGTGCGCGCCGGCGCCAGCGACGTCATCTACGAAGGCGAGGAAGACACGCTGGCGCGTTACCTGGTGCACGAGGCCGAAGTGGAAGACAGCGGTTCCGTGGCTTTGGAACCCGTCCTGATGCAGCTTGGACGCTTGCGGCTGCGGCTGATGCTGGAACACGAACTCACCGACGACTGGCTGGGCCTGGGCGCGGTGCGCGTGGTGGAGCGGCTCTCGGACAACCGCGTGGTGCTGGACGAAGGCTATGTGGCGCCGTGGTTGGCGGCGGGCGAGCATCCGGTCCTGCGCGGCTTCGTCGACGAACTGCAGGGGTTGCTCGACGCCCGCAGCGAAGCGCTGGCCTCGCGCCTGTCGCAGCCCGGCCGCGGCGGCGTTTCCGAGGTGTCGGACTTCATGCTGCTGGAGACTGTCAACCGCTACATGGGTTCGATCTGGCATGCGCGCCAGCTTCCCTCGCAGCATCCCGAACGCCTGTTCCATGACTGGCTGATGCTGGCCTGCGACCTGGCCACCTTCACGTCCGCCACCCGGCGGCCCGGCGTGCTGCCGGGGTATGCGCACGACGATCTGCAGGGCAGCTTCACGCCCTTGATGACCGAGCTGCGCCGTTCGCTGTCGGCCGTGCTGGAGCAGCGGGCCTTGCAGATTCCCTTGCAGGACCGCGGCCAGGGCGTGCGCGTGGCGCAGATCCAGGACGCGGAACTGTTGCAGTCGGCCGGCTTTGTGCTGGCGGTGCATGCGGACCTGGGCGTGGAGACCGTGCGCGCGCGCTTTCCGGCGCAGGTCAAGATCGGCCCGGTGGAACGCATCCGCGACCTGGTGCACCTGCAACTGCCGGGCGTCGCCGTGCGCGCGCTACCGGTGGCGCCGCGGCAGATTCCTTACAGCGCCGGGCACGTTTACTTCGAACTGGATAAGAGCGGTGAATTCTGGAAACAGCTGGAGCGCACCGGCGCGCTCGCGCTGCATCTGGCGGGCGACTTTCCCGGGCTGACGATGGAGTTCTGGGCGCTGCGCGATTAGCGCGGCCAAACCAGGCGGAGACGACTATGCATGCTTCGGATCACACGCTGGCCGGCTCCCCCGGCGGCATGGGCGAAGGCGCCGCCAATACGGCGGGCAGGCTGCGGCCCCACGATTACGTCATCAGCGGCGCCAATCCGTTGGTGGCGGCGGCCAATCCGCTGCTGGATCTGATTCCGCAGATCCGCGCCACGGCGACGCATCCGTCGCCCGCGATGCTGCGCGAGCACCTGCTGGACGAGGTGCGCCAGTTCGAACTGCGCGCACAGCAGGCGGGCATCCCCAACGAGACCATACTGGGCGCGCGCTACTGCCTGTGCACGGCGTTGGACGAGGCCGCGGCGCTCACGCCGTGGGGCGGGGGCGGCGTGTGGTCCGCGCACAGCCTGCTGGTCACTTTCCATAACGAAACCTGGGGCGGAGAAAAGTTCTTCCAGCTGTTGGCCAAGCTGTCGCAGAACCCCGGGCAACATCTGGATCTGCTGGAGCTGCTGTACTACTGCCTGCTGCTGGGTTTCGAGGGCCGCTACCGCGTGATCGACAACGGCCGTTCGCAGCTGGAGACGCTGCGCCAGCGCCTGCTGCGCATTCTGCGCGGCGCGCGCGGCGACTATCCGCTGGCGCTGTCGCCGCATTGGCGCGACGAACCGGCGCAGACGCCGTTGCGCCGCCTGCCCGTGCCGTTGTGGGTATTCGGCGCGCTGGCCGCCGTCCTGGCGCTGGCCCTGTACTGGGGCCTGGGCTGGCGCCTGGGCAGCCAATCCGATGGCGTGTTCGCATCGATTGCCAAGTTGCGTCCGCCCACCGTGCAGATCGCGCCGACGGTGAAGCGGCCCGCGCCCGCGCCGCGACTGGCGGTATTCCTGGCGCCGGAGATCCGCGACCAGCTGGTCACCGTGCGCGACGAGGTGGACCGCAGCGTGGTGGTGCTGCGGGGCGACGGCGTGTTCGAATCCGGCGCCAGTTCCGTGCGTGACCAGTACCTGCCGGTGCTGTCGCGCGTGGCCGACGCCTTGCGCGAGACCCAAGGCAGCATTCTGGTGCGCGGCTACTCCGACAACACGCCGATGCGTAGCGCGCGCTTCCCGTCCAACTGGCATCTGTCGCAGGCGCGCGCGGATGCGGTCAAGGACATGCTGGAGCGGCGCCTGGGTCAGACGGCGCGGGTGCGCGCGGAAGGCCGCGGCGACGCCGATCCGGTGGCGCCCAATGACACGGCCGCGGGGCGCGCGCTGAACCGGCGGGTGGAGATCACGGTGCTGGTGCCGCCGGTGGCGCACGAGCAGGGAGGACAGGAATGATCTACAGGCTGTTCGGATGGTTCTTCAGCCGCCGCGTGTGGAACTTCCTGGGGCTGGTGGCCCTGGCGGTGCTGATCTGGATCGCGGGGCCGCTGATCGCGATCGGCACGGTGCGCCCGCTGGAAAGCGAAACAGTGCGCATCGCGGTCATCGTGGCGATGTTCGCGATCTGGCTGCTGCGCTGGTTGTGGCGCAAATGGCGTGAAGGGCGCTTGAACGCGCAGCTGCTGAGCCAGCTGCGGCGGCCCAGGCCCAAGGCGGAAAAAACTCTGGAGGAAGGCGCCGGGAACGACGAGATACGGCAGCTGGAGGCGCGCTTTCACGAGGCCGTGGAACTGCTGCGCAAGACGCGCTTCGAGAACCGCGGCAGACGCGGCGCGCTGGACCGGTTCTCCAAGCAGTACCTGTATCAGCTGCCCTGGTACGTGATCATCGGCGCGCCGGGCGCGGGCAAGACCACCGCGCTGGTGAATTCGGGACTGAACTTTCCCTTGGCCGAACGCTACGGCAAGGTGGCCTTGCGCGGCGTGGGCGGCACCCGCAATTGCGACTGGTGGTTCACCGACGATGCGGTGCTGCTGGACACGGCGGGGCGCTACACCACGCACGAAAGCGATCCGACCGGCGACGAGGAAGAGTGGCGCGGCTTTCTTGGCCTGCTCTCCAAGTACCGCGGCCGCCAGCCCATCAACGGCGCCATGCTCACGGTCAGCGTCGAAGACCTGCTGTCGGCATCCGACGCGGAGCGCGCGCAGCATGCTGCGGTGCTGCGGCGTCGGCTACAGGAACTGCGCGAGCAGTTGGGCATCGCGTTCCCGGTGTACGTGCTGGTGACCAAGACCGACCTGCTGTCTGGCTTCGAGGAGTACTTCGCCTCCTTTACCCGCGAGGAGCTGGCGCAGATCTGGGGTTTTACCTTGCCCTATGCGCGCGCGCAGGAGCCGGACTTTGATCTGTACGAGGCCTTCCACGAAGAATATGCCCTGTTGCAGCGGCGCCTGGACGACGCCCTGCCCGAAGTGGTGGCGGCCGAAAGCGATCCGGCGCGGCGCGCGCTTGCCTACATGCTGCCGCAGCAGTTCGCGGGCCTGCAGGCCATCCTGGGCCATTTCCTGAGCGATGTGTTCGCGACCTCGAAGTTCGAGGCGCGCGTCATTCCGCGAGGCGTCTACTTCACCAGCGGCACGCAGGGCGGCGAAACCTTCGACCAGGTGACCGGCCATCTGAAGCGCTACCTGCGCATCGATGGCGGCGCGGCGCCCGCGGCCAGCGTGCCGGGCGAGGCGGAAGGGCGTAGCTACTTCCTGAAGAACCTGCTGCAGGACGTCATCTTCCGCGAAGCGGGCCTGGCCAGCCGCAACCTGCGCTGGGAACGCCGTTACCGGCAGCTGCACTGGGCGGGGTACGGCCTGGTGACGGCGGCCTTCGTCGCCTTGATCGCGGGCTGGGCCATGAGCTATCGCAACAACGCCGGTTATGTGGAGGAAGTGGCGCGTAGGGTGCCCGCCGTGGAGAAACTGAGCCGCGACATCAAGATCACGCGCACTGGCGACCTGCTGGGGCTGATGCCCTTCCTGGACAGCCTCTGGTACCTGCCGCAGCATGAAGGTTTCGAGATCGACAATCCGCCGCTGAGCTACCGCTATGGCCTCTACCAGGGCCTGAAACTGCGGGCGGCGGCGCAGGGCGTGTACGGCAACACGCTGGATCAGGTGCTGCTGCCGCAAGTGGCGCGGCGCGTCGAGACCGCGCTGCGCGAGGCCTCGGCCAGCGACCTGGAGTATTCCTACGAGGCGCTGCGGGCCTATCTGATGCTGTACGAGGCCGAACGCTACGACGCGGAGTTCATGCATGCCTGGCTGCTGTCGGACATGCAGGCCACCTTGCCCGAGGGCTACACGCGGCGCCAGTACGAGCAGCTGTCGCTGCACCTGCGCAACCTGACGCAGAGCCATGTGCTGGCTTCGCCGTTTCCCAAGGACGATGCGCTGGTGGCGCAGGCGCGCGAGAAGCTGGCGCGCTATACGCTGGCGCAGCGCGCCTACAGCCGGCTGCGCCGCACCTTGGCCAATGCCGACGCGGCGCCCGAGATCACGGTGGTGACGCTGGGTGGCGCCCAGGCCAGCGCCGTCTTCGTGCGCAAGAGCGGCAAGCCGTTGAGCCAGGGCATACCGGCGCTCTACAGCTATCGTGGCTATTGGGATGTGTTCAACAAGCGCGTCGCCGGCGTGGCCGAGGTGCTGCGGTCGGACGACGCCTGGATTCTGAACATTCCATTGCGCGGTCCGCTGGACCAGACGGCGCAGCGCCAGCTGGTGGTCGATATCAAGCGTCTGTACATGAACGACTACGTGGCGCAGTGGGACGGCTATCTGAACGATATGCAGCTGGCGCCCAGCAAGTCGCTGCTGCAGAACATCCAGATGGCGCGCACCTTGTCGGCGCCGGAGTCGCCGCTGGTGCGGCTGGTGCGCGGCGTCGCGCGCGAAACCTCCTTGCTGCGCGATACGGGCAAGGACGACCGTTCGCTGGTGGATCAGGCGCGCGACCGCGTCAGCAGCACGCGCGAGGCGCTGGAGCAGATGTTCGGGCCGACCGGGCCCGGCGCCGCCATGCGGGCCGACGCCACGGACGAGAAGCTGGAACGCATCGTGGACCAGCATTTCGAGCCATACCGCCGTCTGGCCGAAGGCGAGGGCGCGGCGGCCGGCGCAACCACGCCGATCGCCGCCACCACGGGCCTCATCAATGAACTCTATACCTACCTGACGGCGGCGGACGCAGCCTTGCGCAGCGGCAGCCCCGCGCCCAGCTCGGACGCGGTGACCAAGCTGCGGGCCGAAGCCGGACGCTTGCCCATGCCCTTGCGCGACGTGCTCAACGCCCTGTCCGTGAACGCGTCCGGCGAGGTGTCCGACGTGGCTCGCGCGCGCATGGGCGAGACCGTGTCCGCCACCATCGGCATGTTCTGCGGCCAGTCCGTGGCCGGGCGCTATCCGTTTTCCGGCCGCTCGGCGCGGGACGTCGCGCCCAATGACATGGCCCGGCTGTTCGGCCCCAACGGCCTGATGGACGATTTCTTCCAGAAGAACCTGGCGAACCAGATCGACGTCTCCGGTCAGCGCTGGCGCTTCAAGCCCGGCATCGACGGCAAGTCGGGGGAGAACTCGACCACGCTGGACGCATTCCAGCGTGCCGGCGTCATCCGCGACGTGTACTTCATGGCGGGCAACCCCATGCCCTCGTACCGCGTGTCCATCAGGCCGGTGGAAATGGATGCGGGCATCACCCAGTTCGTGATGGACGTGGACGGCCAGGCGGTGCGCTATGCGCACGGGCCGCAGGTGGCGACCACGGTGCAGTGGCCCGGTCCTCGCGGCAGCAACCAAGTGCGCATAGAGCTTACGCCGCAGGTGGGCGCCGCGGGCATGACCACCTCCGGCCCCTGGGCGCTGAACCGCATGCTGGATCGCGCCCAGCTGCGGCGCGGGGCCACGCCGGAGGTCACGCTGGCCACATTTGACCTGGGCGGGCGCAAGGTGGTGCTGGAAATCACCGCCAGCAGCGTCAAGAGCCCTTTCCATCTGGCCGAGATGCAGGCTTTTGCCTGCCCGGGCGCGTCGTGAACAGGACATGGACATGGAGCTAGCAGTGGAGCGTGGGCGTGTGGGCTGGTACGGCAAGATTCCGGCGGCGGGCGACTTCGTGCACCGGCGCCTGCCGCGCGAGCTGATCACCTGGTGGGACCGCTGGCTGCAATTCGGCCTGGCGGCGCTGAAGCAGGCGCCCGATGTCAATGCCGCGCGCGGTTTCGCGTCGGCGCCCATCTGGAATTTCGCGATTCCGGCGGGGCCGGGCGCGGGCGTCGCGCAGCTAGGCTGCATCACGCCCAGCCGCGACCGGGTAGGCCGAGGCTATCCGCTATGCGTGGTCATGGCCCTGCCGCCCGCGCAGTACCACAGCAGCATCCTGGATGGCGCCGGTGACTATTACCGGCAGATCGGCGCCAGCATGCTGGCGGCGGTGCGCCATGGCTGCCCGGCGGAACAGTTCGATCGCAGCCTGCAGCAGGTGCGCACGCCCGCCGCGGCGCCGGGCGCTACCGCGCCGCGCGGCGGCAGCGACATCATGGACATCCTGAGCGCGGGCCGGGAGCAGGACTCCGCGCCGCTGGCGCGTCGCGCGTTGGGCGCCTGGCCCGATCTGCCGTTCTGCTTCAACCCCAGTTCCCACACCAGCTATTGGTGGACCAACCAGGCGGACGGCGCGGCCTTGCAGACCTACATCCATGGCGGCGCGCTGAACGCCACGCTGTTCGCCAGGCTGTTCTCATCCCTGCCGACCTGGCATCCCTGAAACTGCCGGAGGACTGCGCATGCTTCGAATTTCAGCTGTGTCGCCGGGACCGGGCGCGGCAGGCCTCCCGGCCGCGCCGGATGCGGCACGCCTGGACGATATCCTGCGCCTGCCGCCCGGACGGCTACGTGAACAGGAAATCCTGCAGCTCGTCGCCGCTGTGTCCGCATCCCTGGCCGCCTTGCACGAGGCCGGCCGGGCGCATGGCGGCATCTGTGCCGATGCGGTGGCCCGCGACGCGGAGGGTTCTGCCGTCCTGGCGCCGCCTCCCGACATAGCGCCGGATGATGAAGACGCCGTCCGGTACACCGGCTATGCGGCGTTCGAACAGTACACGGACGATCCGGCCCATCCCTTTGGCCCGTGGACCGACGTATACGGACTGGCGGCGCTGGCCTACTTCCTGGCGGCGGGCACGGCCCCTCCCGGCGCGCTGGCGCGCCGCGTGCGCGACGACTGCCTGCCTTTGGATGAATGGCAACCGGGCGCCTATCGCGCGGCGTTCTGCGCCGCCGTGGACGAGGGGCTGGCGATGGAGCAGCAGGCCAGGCCGCGGACGGCCGCGGCGCTCGCCGCGGCGATGGGTGTGGTCCCGCCGGCTGTAGCGGCTACAGTGGCGCCTCTTGTGGCGGATCCGGAGCCGGACATGGCCGCGCCTTCATTGATGGCGGAGACGCCCGCCGCCGAGGCTGCCGATCCGTCGCCAGCTGCCGCCCGCCTGACCGCGATGCGGCCGGAACACCCGGCGCGCGCGCGGCGCATGTTGCCGCTGGCCGTGGCGGGCCTGCTGCTGCTTGCGGCGGGTGGATATGCGTGGTTGCGGCCGGCGCAGCCGCCGGTCGAGCTGGCCGGCGTGGCGTCGCCTCAATCCCAGCCTGGGGAACCGCCCCAATCGTTGCCGCAACCCCAGCTGCAACCCCAACCGCAATCGGAGCCGCAGCCGCAATCGCCGCCGCAACCCGCACCCGCCGCAACAGCGTCCGCGCCGACGCCACAGGCCGCCGTCGTGGGATCCGTGACGCCGTCCGCCAGCGCCAAACCAGAAAGTGTCCCAGAACCAGAAGCCGCGACTGCCTCCGCCGCCACGGAGCCGGCCGCGCCCGCGACCCCGCCGCCTCAGGCAGCGCCCGTCACGGTGCAGGTTGCAGTGCGCCCATGGGGAGAGGTGCTGGTCAACGGTCGTTCGCGCGGGGTGAGCCCGCCGCTGCGCGAGCTGTCGCTGCCGCCCGGGCGCTATCAGGTGACGCTGCGCAACGCATCGGCGGGGGACCACCGCATGACCCTGACAGTGGCGCCGGGCCGGCCGGCCTCGATCACGCACGAGTTCAAGTGAAAGCCGCGGTAGCGCGCCCGCATGCGGCGCGCGGACCGAGCCGCCGGTGGCGGCAGCCCCTCAGGGCAGCGTGGATTCGCCCCTGAGCAGGTCGTCCAGCGTTTCGCGCTGGCGCACCACGTAGTACTTGTCGCCGTCGACCATGGCTTCGGCCGCGCGGGGCCGCGCGTTGTAATTGCTGGCCATGGCCATGCTGTAGGCGCCCGCGGACTCCACCGCCAGCAGGTCGCCTTGCTGGATGGCCAGCTTGCGCTGCCTGGCCAGCCAGTCGGCGCTTTCGCAGACCGGGCCGACGATGTCGTAGAGGGTTTCGTCGCCCGCGCGCGGATGCACGGGGCGCACGCCGTGGAAGGCTTCGTACAGCGCGGGACGCAGCAGGTCGTTCATGGCGGCGTCGACAATGGCGAAATTGCGCGCTTCCGAGTGCTTCAGGTACTGGACCCGGGTGAGCAGCACGCCGGCATTGCCCACCAGCGAGCGACCGGGCTCCAGCACCAGGTGCAGATGGCCGAAGCCGCGCGCGTTCAGGCGTTCGAAGACGCGGTCCAGCAAGGCCTGCGGCGAGGGCGGGATCTCATCCGTATAGCGGATGCCCAAGCCGCCGCCCAGGTCCAGGTGGGCGATCTTGATGCCGATCTGGTCCAGCTTTTCGATCAGGTCCAGCAGCTTTTCCAGCGCGTCGAAATAGGGACTGATGTCTGTGAGCTGCGAACCGATGTGGCAGTCCACCCCCACGATATCCAGCCCCGGCAGCGATTGGGCGCTGCGGTAGACGTCCAGCGCCGACTCGATGGCGATGCCGAACTTGTTTTCCTTCAGGCCGGTGGATATGTAGGGATGCGTCTGCGCATCCACGTCCGGATTGACCCGCAACGAGACGGGCGCGCGCAGGCCCATGCCATGGGCGACTTCCGACAGCCGGCGCAGCTCGGCTTCGGATTCGACGTTGAAGCACTTGACCTTGGCGGTCAGCGCCGCGCGCATCTCCCAGGCCTGCTTGCCCACGCCGGAAAACACGATCCTGGACGGGTCCGCGCCCGCCGCCAGGGCGCGCTTGAGCTCGCCGCCGGAAACGATGTCGAAGCCCGCGCCCAGGCGCGCGAATTCCTTCAGGACGGCCAGGTTGGAATTGGCCTTCATGCCGTAGCAGACCAGCACGGGATGCTGGCCGACGGCGTTGCGGTAGGATTCCCAGGCAGCCTTGAGCGCGGCGCGCGAGTACACGTACAGCGGCGTGCCCAGCTTTTCAGCCAGGTGGTCCAGCGGCACGTCCTCGGCGTACAGGACATTGTTGCGGAACTGGAAGTACGGGTGACCGGCCAGTTCAGGCTGCGCGGGGAATCGGGAAGTCATGGCAGCGATGGCGCCGGCGGGATGACCGTCGGCTGGGGTTGCGACTGCGTGCGCGAGGGCGGCTTGCCGTCCGGCGTGGGCATGTACAAGGGGCCCTTGTAGCCGCAGGCCGCAACCATGCCGGTCGCCAACAGCGTGGCTACAATGCGAAGAACCATGCGGCGAAATGCCAAGTGGAACACTGGGAACTCCTAAATCTTGCAGGCTCGATTATGACCGAAACCGAATTTCTTGCGTTGATCGACCAGGTGCTGGACAGCATCGAAAGCCAGGCCGATGACTGGGCGGCTTCGCTCGATGTCGATGTCGAAACCAGCCGCAGCGGCAATGTGCTGACGATGGTTTTCGAAGACAACACCCACGTGGTGGTGAATAGCCAGGCTGCCATGCAGGAACTGTGGGTCGCGGCGCGCAGCGGCGGCTTCCACTACCGGTACGACGGCCAGCACTGGAACGATACCCGAGGCGGCCCGCAGTTGCCGGATGCCCTGTCGCAGATCTGTTCCGCGGCAGCTGGCGTGCCCGTGACGATACGCCTGTAGAACGCCAGGTTCAGGCGAAAAAAAGGCCGGCCCATCGGGCCGGCCTTGTCATTTGCGCGTCAGAACGGGATTTTCTGGGACCAGGGCGTGTTGCCTTGCGTGCCCACGCCCGGCGCCACCTTGATCCTGGTTTCCTCGCTGGTGCTGCCGTTCAGGCCGTTGAGGAACTCACCCAGCGTGTCGGCTTCGGGCAGGCCCAGGCGCGCCACCGCCTGTCCGGGCGGGAATTCAGAGAAATAGAACTCGCCGTTTTCGACCAGCAGGCCGTCGGGACGGGGGCGCGGCTTCTCTTCGGGCACGCCCTTGAGCGCCGTCTGCATGTAATCGACCCAGATCGGCATGGCGACGCCGCCGCCGGTCTCGCGCGAACCCAGGGACTTCGGCTGGTCAAAGCCCAGCCACGCAGTCGCGACCAGCGACGGGGTGTAGCCGGAGAACCAGGCGTCCACGGATTCGTTGGTGGTGCCGGTCTTGCCGGCGACGTCGTTGCGCTTGAGCAGGACGCGGGCGCGCGCCGCGGTGCCGTAGGTGGCCACGCCGCGCAGGATGTCGTCCATGACCCAGGCGGTGCGCGGATCGATGGCGCGGGCTGCGGCGTCGCCGGCCACAACCGGCTTGGACTGCATGATGACCTTGCCGTTGCTGTCGGTGACGCGGTCGATCAGGTAGGGCGTGACGCGGTAGCCGCCATTGGCGAACACCGAGAAGGCGCCGGCCAGCTGCAGCGGCGTGACCGAGCCTGCGCCCAGCGCCAGCGGCAGCACCGCGGGCTGGCGAGCCTTGTCGAAGCCGAAGCGGGTCAGGTAGTCCTGCGCATATTGCGGGCCGATGGCCTGCAGGATACGGATCGACACCATGTTCTTGGATTTGTACAGACCCTGACGCAGGGTCAGCATGGGTTCGTACTGGTTGCCGTAGTTCTTCGGGTTCCAGGCCTTGGAACCGGTCTGCGCGGCCGTCAGCTCGAAGGGCTGGTCCGAGATCTGCGTGCCCGGGGTCAGGCCGCGTTCCAGCGAAGCGGCATAGATGAAGGGCTTGATGTTCGAGCCCGGCTGGCGCCACGCCTGCGTCACGCGGTTGAAATTGCCGCGGTAGAAGTCGAAGCCGCCGACCATGGCGCGGATGGCGCCGTCCTGCGGCGACAACGCCACGAAGGCCGCCTGCACCGAGGGCAGGTTGATGATTTCCCAGTTGTCGCCGAACTTGCGGATGTAGACCACCGAGCCGCGTTTGATGCGCTGTTCGGGCTTGGCCTTGTCGTTCAGCGCGCGCGCCACGACGCCCAGCACCTTCTTGTCGGTGACAGTGATGATCTCGCGCGAGCTGCGCGCCAGTTTCACTTCAGTGGGACTGGCCGACAGCACCAGCGCGGTCAGCAGGTCGCCGCTGTCGCTGAACTTGTCGAACACGCCGTCCAGGAACTCGTCGAGCGCCTGCGGGTTGTTCTCGGTGCCCGGGGGCAGGTCGAGCTGTTCCTCGGGGCCGGGGTAGGGCGCGCGGCGCGTGTATTCCAGCACCCCTTCGCGCACGGCGCGGTAGGCCGCTTCCTGGTCCTTGGACTGCACCGTGGTGTAGATGTTGATGCCGCGCGAATAGACGTTGTCCTGGTACACGTTGAAGAGCAGTTGGCGCGCCAGTTCCGCCACGTATTCGCCATGGATGGAATAGCCGCCGGCCGGCGTGCCTTCCGCGGACTTCATGACGATGGGCTGGGCCAGCGCCTGCTGGTATTCCGGTTCGGTCAGGTAGCCCAGCGAGTGCATGCGGCCCAGCACGTAGCGCTGGCGCAGCTCGGCGCGCGGGCGGTTGGCGATCGGGTTGAAGCGCGACGGCGCCTTGGGGATGCCGGCCAGCATGGCGGCTTCCGCGGGCGTGACTTCGGACAGCGGCTTGCCGAAATAGGTGCGCGAGGCGGCCGCGAAGCCGTAGGCGCGGTGGCCCAGGTAGATCTGGTTCATGTAGAGCTCGAGGATCTGGTCCTTGGTGAGCTCCGACTCGATCTTGAAGGTCAGCAGCAGTTCATAGAACTTGCGCGAATAGGTCTTTTCCGACGACAGGTAGAAGTTGCGCGCCACCTGCATCGTGATGGTGCTGGCGCCCTGCGTCTTCGACATGTTGACCAGGTTGGTCAGGCCCGCGCGCGCGACGCCCATCCAGTCGATCCCGCCGTGCTGATAGAAGCGGTCGTCCTCGGCCGCCAGCACCGCGGACTTCATGACGTCCGGGATTTCATTGAAGCGCAGCACGTTGCGGCGCTCTTCGCCGAATTCGCCGATCAGGACGCGATCCGCCGTAAAGACGCGCAGCGGCACCCGCGGGCGGTAGTCCGTCATGGCGTTCAGGTCGGGCAGGTTGGGCCAGGCCAGCGCCAACGCCATCCCAGCCAGCAGCACGCCGCACAGGAACAGGCCGGCAAAGAAAATGCCGGTCTTTACGAAGAATCGCAGTATCGGGGAACCGCTCTTGGCGGGCTTGTCTTTCTTGG
>JALDYL010000206.1:0-7943 GCA_032153965.1 Achromobacter sp.
CCAGGTCCTCGACCAGCTTGGGCGCGTCGCGGCCGATGCGGTCCAGCAGCTGCTGCACTTCCTGGCGGCCCAGCAGGTTGGAGCCATGGCGATGCATCAGGTGGTTCAGATGCGTCGCGACCACGGTGCCGGCGTCCACCACCGTATAGCCCGCCACCTGCGCCTGGTCGCGCAGGCTGCCGTCGATCCATAGCGCCGGCAGGCCAAAGGCGGGATCGGTCGTGGGCGTACCCTTGATCGGCATGGTCACGCCGCCCGGGTCGATGGCCAGCCATTGCCCCGGCATCGCCACGCCATGGCCGACTTCCACGCCGGACAGCAGGATGCGGTAATCGTTGGGTTTGAGTTCCAGGTTGTCGCGGATATGCACGACCGGCGGCAGAAAGCCCACGTCCTGCGCGAATTTCTTGCGCAGGCTGCGGATGCGGTGCAGCAGTTCGCCGTTCTGCGCGTGATCCACCAGCGGAATCAGGCGGTAGCCGACCTCGAGGCCCAACTGGTCCACCATGGACACGTCGTCCCAACTGGCTTCGGCCGCCGCGGCCTGCGCCTGGGTGATGGCCTGGGGCGGCACCTCCGCGGCTTTCGCCGCCGCCGCCGTCTGCCGCTTGTTCAGCACCCAGCCGCCCCAGCCCAGCGCCGCGGCCAGGGTCAGGAAGGCGACGTGCGGCATGTTGGGGATCAGACCCATGATGCCGACGATGCCGGCCGTCAGGAACAGCACGGCGGGATTGGAGAACAACTGGCTAAGAATCTGTTGGCCGATGTCCTGGTCGGTCGACACCCGCGACACCACCACGCCGGCCGCGGTCGAGATCACCAGCGCCGGGATCTGCGCCACCAGGCCGTCGCCGATGGTCAGCAGCGTGTACACGCGCGCCGAATCGCCCATCGACATGTCGTGCTGGGCCACGCCCACGATCAGGCCGCCGATGATGTTGATCGCCATGATCAGCAGGCCGGCGATGGCGTCGCCGCGCACGAACTTGCTGGCGCCGTCCATCGAGCCAAAGAAGTCGGATTCCTGCGAGACCTCGGCACGCCGCTTGCGCGCCTCGTCTTCGCCGATCAGGCCGGCGTTCAGGTCCGCGTCGATCGCCATCTGCTTGCCCGGCATCGCGTCCAGGGTGAAGCGCGCGCCGACTTCCGCGATACGGCCCGCGCCCTTGGTGATGACGATGAAGTTGATGATGGTCAGGATCACGAAGACGATGATCCCCACGGCGAAGTTGCCGCCGACCAGGAAGTGGCCGAAGGCTTCGATGACCTTGCCCGCCGCGTCGGGCCCGGTGTGGCCATTAAGCAGCACAACACGGGTGGAGGCGACGTTCAGCGACAGGCGCAGCAGCGTGGCGAACAGCAGCACCGCCGGAAACGCCGCGAAATCCAGCGGCTTGCGCGTGAACATGGCGACCAGCAGGATCATCACGGACAACGCGATGTTGAAGGTGAACAGCAGATCTAGCAGGAACGTGGGCAGAGGCAAGACCATCATGCCCAGCACCATCACAATCAGGATGGGCCCTGCCAGCAGCCGCGCATGCGTGGCCCCGCTACTCTTCAACATGGTGAGCAAAGCGCTCATTCCTTAAGCTCCTTGTGCTGCGGTTTTGGCTTGCGGGTCCAGCCCGGCCGGTACGGCCAGTCTGGTGGGAGCCGTGGGTTCGGCGCCCCAACCGGCCCGCCAGGAACGCAGCTGGAAGACCCACGCCAGCACTTCTGCCACCGCGGTGTAGAGTTCGGACGGGATTTCCTGCCCGATCTCCACGTGTTGATGCAATGCGCGCGCCAGGGGCGGCGCTTCCAATGTCGGGATGCGGTTTTCGGCCGCCAGTTCGCGGATCTTGGCCGCGATCAGGCCGGTACCCTTGGCCAGCACTCGCGGCGCCCCGCTCTTTTCTTCGTCGTACTTCAAGGCCACCGCGTAGTGCGTGGGGTTGGTCACCACCACGTCCGCCTTCGGCACTTCAGACATCATGCGGCGCCGCGCCGCCTGGCGCTGCTGCTGCCGGATGCGCGCCTTCACGTGCGGGTCGCCTTCGCTTTCCTTGTGTTCCTGGCGCACGTCTTCCTTGGACATGCGCAGCTTCTTCAGGTGGCTCCATATCTGCCACGGCACGTCCAGCATGACGATGATAAGGAGTGACGCCACGATGAAGGCGCAG
Organism: Achromobacter sp.; assembly: GCA_032153965.1. Classification (GTDB taxonomy): domain Bacteria; phylum Pseudomonadota; class Gammaproteobacteria; order Burkholderiales; family Burkholderiaceae_B; genus Achromobacter. The sequence continues at coordinate 2,166 of JALDYL010000206.1, forward strand.
CACATCGCCACCAGCGTCAGCGCCTTGATCAGGGCCGCCGACGGCGCCACGTGCATCAGGCTGAGCATGTCGTCGTGGTAGCGCCAGATGACCCAGACCGCCACGCCGCCGACCAGCGCGGCCTTGGCCAGCGCCTTGATGAGTTCCACCACTGTCTGCGACGAGAACATCCGCTTCACCCCGGAAATGGGGCTGAGCTTGGAGAAATTGAACTGCAGGGGCTTGCCCGAGATGACGATGCCGCCCAGCAGCACGCTGGACAACACCGCGATGACCGCCAGCAAGCCGAAAATCGGCAGCAGCACCAACAGGGCCTGGCCGAAACCCTCGACCGCGCGCTCGACCATCACGCCGGGATCGAGAACGATGCGCTGATCAAAGGCCAGGCCGTTGCGCAGCACGCCGCTCAGGGCTCGGTAGAGCGAACCACCGCCGGCCCAGATCGCAGCAACGCCCGCGGCCAGCATCATGAACGTTCCCAATTCGCGGGAACGCGCAATCTGCCCCTCCTCGCGCGCCTTTTCCAGGCGCCTGGGAGAGGCGGCTTCGGTCTTTTCGAGGTCGCTTTCTTCGGCCATGCTCTGCGGTATCGTTGCGGCTCGCGGATTCTGGAATGACGAGCTGCCCGCCGAGATTCTAGGAGGCCCCGGCCTTGGGCGATAAGCCAAGAAACGGGGGGAAAGCGGCGCTATTCCCGGATGCGCCCGAGACGGCGCGTTCCAGTCCAGCCTGGAACGCGCTCAGCCTGTAACAGCCAGTTGCCTCAGCCCTGCGCGGCGACGGCCAGGTGGTCTGCCCCGCCCTCGCCCGCCTCCGCCTGGAAACGGCCAAAATCGAGGCCTATCCGCACCGCGCCCCAATGTTCCAACCCCAGATAGACCGGGATGGATATGTCATTGACGATTTCGCCCGTGTCGCGGGAATACGTCTGAAGCAGCATCCCGCCGGTATTGGTCGCCAGCCGCAAACCCACCGGATCGTCGAAGATGCGCTTGTTCCGGACCCGCGCGATATCCTGCTTGGGATCTCCGGTAGGCGGCTGAGAAAAGCGAAGGTTATGAGCCGGCGCGTAACCCCGGTTGTCCACCAGTATCGTGTAGATGCCGCCCGGCACGCCATCCAGCACGCTGTCCAGCAAGCGGGTCACCGACTCTTCGATCTGCCGGTCATAGCTGGTGTGGTAGCGCGCCGGCTCGCTGCCGGGGATGCGCCGGTAGTGACGGTCGAACACATCGGCGCCCCGGCTTCTGGCGTCTTCCAGCAAGTCCACTGCGGCGTCCCGGAAGGCTTCAACGGTTGCGGACAGGTCATCGAAGGCGGTATTGCCGGTGCGCATGTCGGCCAGCACCTCCTGCACGCTTTCCGTCTGGCGGCGGATACGGTCGATTTCACCGGACATGCTGCCGACACGCTCCAGCACGTCGGCGCTCAGCGCCGCTATCCGCCCCACCTCCTCGCTCATGCCGTGGTTGGTAGAGTCCACCTCGCCGATGGCCTGGACCACGTCGCCGACCTGCCGGTTCATGCTGTCGAAGTCGCGCACGAAACGCTCGAAGCCGGAGCACGTCCGCTCCAGCACGCCACCGGAAGCGTCGACGTCCTCGCGCAGCATGCCGGTCTGACGCTGGGTCGTCTCCACCAATTCCAGCATCTCGGTGGTATGCCGGCCAATGTCGCTGGTGGCCGAATTCACGCGTTCGGCCAGCCGTCCTACTTCACTGGCCACCACGGCAAAGCCGCGCCCCGCATCCCCTGCCCTCGCCGCCTCGACGCCGGCGTTCAGGGCCAGAAGCTGAGTCTGCAAGGCGATCTCCTTGATCAGCTTGCTGATGTCGCCCACCGACTGGGCGCGGTCGGTCAACTGCCCGACGACTTGGGTGAACGAGGCCATCTCGCGCGTCATGCGCTCCACCCGCGCCTTGACGTCCGACAGCTCGGCCAGGGCCTGCTGCGCCGTATGCAGATTCTGCCCCGACACCTCGGCGATCTCGCGCGCATGCGTGGATGTCGAGGCCGACAAGGCGGCGATCTGCGCGCCGCTGGCCGCGAGCGCACCGGCCGCGCGCGCCTGCTCCTGCGCCAGGAGCGAGCAACGGCCGGCCTGAAACTGCGTGCGCGCGGCATTCAGCGCGATTTCGATGCTGGATTGGCGCACTGTCATGATACGGCTGCGGATACGCGTCATGAAGCCGTAGAGCGGCCAAACAGCCGGACTGATGGATAACGTGCGCTCCGACAGCGTCGCGTCGCCGCGATTCAGCCTACGCAACAACCTCCACATGCCACCCAGACGGAATACGGATCTGGCCACGATCGATCTCCTTGTGCCGGCCCGGATCGCCGTCTATGGGCATCCGTTGCCAGGCGCGCACTGCGCGCCGTGATTCACGCTGCATGGCCCCAATTTATTGTTCTGGAGGGGAGTCTATCGACGAGGCGCTGTTTGCGCCCCTAGGGAATACGGTCATGCACGAGCTGCGCCAACTGGAGAACGCGCCGCCGGAGGGCATTTCCGGCGGCGCGGCTCCCGGCTAGAAGCCCAGGCTCGCCAGCAGGTCGTCGACCTGGTCCTGGCTGGTCACCACGTCGGTCTTGCCCTGCGGACTGATCTGCGGCCCGTTGAGCAGGCTGTTGGCCTCGTCGCGGCGTTCTTGCGGGACGTTGTCCAGCAGCACCTGCAGCAGTTCGCGCTCAATCGCGCCCACCACGTCCATCATGCGCATGATGACCTGGCCCGTAAGGTCCTGGAAATCCTGCGCCATGATGATTTCCATCAGCTGGGACTGCGTCTGCTGCGCCTGCTTCGGCACATCCTGCAGGTACGCGCGGGTGTCCTTCACGAGTTCGCGCGCCTCGGGCAGCTCCAGCGGCTGGTCGTACCACTGCTGCCAACGCGCGTCCAGCGCCTGCGCCGAGCGCGACAGGCCGTCCTGGATGGGACCGGCTTGCTCAGTGGCGTTCAACACGCGGTTGGCGGCCTGCTCGGTCATCTGCGCCACGTAGCGCAGACGGTCGCGGGCGTCGGGAATGGCGTTGGCCGCGTCCTTGATGGCCTGATCCAGGCCCAGCTCGCGCATGCTGTCGCGCAGCATGCGCGTCAGCGACGCGATGCGATGGATCAGATCGGGGGATTCACCCGGGCTCTCATGTTCCGTCGTACTCATGGCTCACCTCAACCGGCGATTTTCTCGAAGATCTTGTTGAGCTTCTCTTCCAGCGTCGCCGCCGTGAAAGGCTTGACCACATAACCGTTGGCGCCGGCCTGGGCCGCCGCGACGATATTCTCCTTCTTGGCCTCGGCCGTCACCATCAGCACGGGCAGCGAAGCCAGCGCGGCGTCGGCGCGGATCTGCTTGAGCATCTCCAGGCCATCGAGGTTAGGCATGTTCCAGTCCGAGACCACGAACTGGAAACCGCCGTTGCGCAGCTTTTCCAGGCCGATGGCGCCGTCCTCGGCCTCATCCACGTTCTCGAAACCCAGCTCCTTGAGCAGGTTGCGGATGATCCGCCGCATGGTGGGGAAGTCATCCACCACCAGAATCTTCAGGCCCTTGTCTACCATCTTCTACTCCAGAAAAAATTTGCCTTGGACCGATCGGGAAGCCTTGCGCGTCAGACGCGGTGCCCACGATCGCCCAGGCGAGTCAGAATGCGTTCGCTTATCGCCGACAACGAAACCACTTCGTCCGCGGCGCCCAAGGCGATGGCTTCGCGCGGCATGCCGAAGACCACGCAGCTGGCCTCGTCCTGCGCAATCGTGTGGGCGCCCGCTCGGTGCATGGCCAGCATGCCGGCCGCGCCGTCCTTGCCCATGCCGGTCAGGATGACGCCGATGGCGTTCTTGCCGGCGGCGACGGCGGCCGAATTGAACAGCACGTCCACCGAAGGGCGGTGGCGATTGACCGGTTCGCTGGCTTCCAGCTCGATCACGTAGTTGGCGCCGCTGCGCCCCAGGCGCATGTGCATGTCGCCGCCCGGCGCCAGATACACGTGCCCGGGCAACACGCGGTCGCCGTGCACGGCTTCGCGGACGGTCACCGCGCACAGTGCATCCAGGCGTTGCGCGAAGGAGCGGGTGAAACCCGCCGGCATGTGCTGGGTGATCAGGATGGCCGGGCTGTCGGGCGGCAGCGGCTGCAGGACCTCGCGGATCGCCTCGGTGCCGCCCGTGGAGGCGCCGACGATGACCAGCTTTTCCGAGCTGGCCAGCGGACGGCGCAACATGGGCGGGGGTGCGGCCGGCGCCGAGTGCGCCGTCGGCGCGCGCAGCTTGGCGCGCGAGGCGGCGCGTATCTTGTCGGCGATGATCTCGGTGTATTCGAGCAGGCCGTCGCGTATGCCCAGTTTGGGCTTGGTGACGAAGTCGATGGCGCCCAATTCCAGCGCGCGCAGCGTGATTTCGCCGCCGCGCTCGGTCAGCGACGATACCATCACCACCGGCATCGGCCTCAGGCGCATCAGCTTTTCCAGGAAATCCAGCCCGTCCATGCGGGGCATTTCCACGTCCAGCGTCAGCACGTCGGGATTGTGGCGCTTGATGAGTTCACGCGCCACCAAAGGATCAGGCGCGGTCGCGACCACTTCCATGTCCGGCTGGCTGTTGATGATTTCCGTCATCAGCCCGCGCACCAACGCCGAGTCGTCCACACACAAAACGCTAATTTTCTTCATTTGTTGCTGCCTCGTCCCGCTCAGGACCTGCCCGCACATTCATAGACGGTCTGCCCACGCAGACGAAAATCCCGGCTGATATAGGTGAAGTTTTCGGAATGGCCAGCGAACAGCAAGCCACCGGGCTTGAGCAGCGGCACGAACCGTTCCAGGATTCTGGCCTGGGTGGGTTTGTCGAAATAAATCATGACATTGCGACAGAAGATCACGTCGAATTGTTCGTTGATCTGCCAGGTCGGCGCCAACAGATTCAGGGTCTCGTAGCGAACCATGTCGGCGATTTCCGGACGCACCCGGACCTGCCCTTCGTTGGCGCCCCGTCCCTTCAGGAAAAAGCGCTTCAGGCGTTCGCCCTCAAGCTTTTCCACACGCTCGACCGGATAGACCCCGGCGCGCGCGCGGGTAAGCACATTGGTGTCGATATCGGTGGCCAGCACCGAGGATGCGTTGGCCCGCGGGCCCAACGCTTCGACCAACGTCATCGCAATGGAGTACGGTTCTTCACCGGTGGAGGCCGCACAGCACCACACCGATACCGGGCCGCCGCGACGCTTGGCGAAGTCGGCCAGGATGGGAAAGTGATGCGATTCTCGAAAGAAAGCGGTCAGATTGGTCGTCAGCGCGTTGACGAAGTCTTCCCACTCGGCCGCGTTGGGCTCCTTCTCAAGCTGGTCCAGATAGCTGCCGAAATCCTGCATGCCCAGCGCGCGCAGGCGCCGGGCCAGCCGGCTGTAGACCATCTCGCGCTTGTGCGTGCCCAGCGAAATGCCAGCGTACGCGTGGATCATCTTGCGCACGCGCGAAAAGTCCGCGTCGCGAAAATCGAATTGGCGTTCCACCGAAATGGACGGCGCCTGGGTTGCCGCTGCTGTAGCCACGCTTGTCCTCAGTGCCCTAGCGCAAGCGCGTCGGACGCCTGCAAACGTGTATCGCCACTGGACGAGCGCGCCGACGACAGACGCTGAGCCGGGACTTCAATGACCTCGCCCGCGTTGATCTTGAACACGGAGACCGCTTCGGCCAGGCGCTGGGCCTGTTCCTGCAGCGAACCCGCGGCCGCGGCCGCCTCTTCCACCAGCGCCGCGTTCTGCTGCGTCACCTCGTCCA
>JALDYL010000207.1:0-7933 GCA_032153965.1 Achromobacter sp.
AGTCCGGAGCGAACGCTCCGGACCGCAATCGTTGCCCCGCGCACGCCAGGCCGCCGAAGCGACTGGCGTCTTAAGAACCAGCAACGCACCGCAAGAAAACTAAGGCCGACCCCGCAGCCATTCTTCAAGATCCTCAGCCGGCAACGGCGGCGAAAACAAGAACCCCTGCCCCGCCGCACACCCCTGCTCGATCAAAAACCGCCGCTGCTCTTCGTTCTCGACGCCTTCAGCCACCACCGGCAGACTCAGGCTCTCGCCGATACGAATCACCGCGCTGGTCAACGCCCGAGCCGCGTCGTCGCTCTCCAGCCCCTGCACGAAACTGCGATCCAGCTTCAGTTCGTCCACGATCAGCCGCCGCAAGTGCCCCAGACTGGAATAGCCGGTGCCGAAATCATCCATCGACAGCCGCACGCCCAGGCGATGCAGCTCCGCGATCGTCCGCAGCGTACCCGCGGTAGCATCCAGCACCACCCCTTCCGTAATCTCCAGCATCAGATCCGCCGCCGCCAGCCCGAACTCCGCCAACGTCGCCTCGATCATCCGCGGCAGATTCAGATTGTGGAAGTTCGTCGCCGACAGGTTCACCGACACCGAAGGCACCCGCAGACCCTTGGCCCGCCACACCGCCAGCTGCGAACACGCCTCGTGCACAGCCCAGTCGCCCAGATCGCCGATCAGCCCGCATTCCTCGGCCAACGGCACAAAACGCGCCGGTGAAATATCGCCCAGCGTCGGATGACGCCAACGCGCCAGCGCCTCGACGCCGTACAGCTGCCCGTTCTTCAGCCCCACCTGCGGCTGATAATGCAGCCGCAGCGCCTTGGCCTCCAGCGCATCGCGCAAGGCGGCTTCCAACGCCAGGCGCTCCTGCGCCTGCCGGTTCATTTCCGCACTGAAGAACGAAATGCGATTGCGCCCCGCCGTCTTGGCCTGGTACATCGCCATGTCGGCATGGCGCAGCAGCGTATCCATGTCGCGCCCGTTTTCCGGGAACACGCTGATGCCGATGCTGACCGAGGGATTCAGCGTAATGCCGCCCACCGAGAACGGCTGCGCCAACGCCACCAGCACGTGTTCGGCCGCGGCCGTCAGGCGGCCGTGCTCGAAGTCCGGCATCAGCATCACGAACTCATCGCCCGACAACCGGCCCACGATGTCGGTCGCACGCGCCAGGCGGCGCAGACGCTGCGCCACATCGCGCAGCAGCGCGTCGCCGATGGGATGGCCCAGCGTGTCGTTGACCTGCTTGAAGCGGTCCAGGTCCAGGAACAACACCGCGACCCGCTTGCGCTCGGGCTCCGCGCGCGCGATCGCCTGCTCCGCCTGCGCCAGCAGCAGGTTGCGGTTGGGCAACCCCGTCAGTTCGTCGTAGAACGCCAACTGCCGGATGCGGGCGCGCGCCTCTTCGCGCTCCAGCGCCAGCGCGCAGAGATAGACGCACACATCCACCAGCCGATGGTGGAAATCGTCCGGCAGACGCCGCTCGCGGAAATAGAAGCCGAAGGTGCCTATCACTCGGCCGTCGCTCGACTTGATCGGCGACGACCAGCAGGCCTTCACGTCGTCCGGCAGCGGCAGGTGGCGGTAGTCGTCCCACAGTGGATCCGTGGAAATGTCCGGCACGATCACCGGCCGGCCCAGGAAGGCCGACGTGCCGCAAGCGCCCGCCTGCGGCCCGATGGCCACGCCGTCCAAGGCGTCGGCATAGGCTTGCGGCAGGCTGGGCGCGGCCAGGGGCCGCAGCAGACCCGCGTCGTCCACGCGCAGCACGCTGGCGGCCACTTCGGGCGCCAGGCGCTCGACCTCGCGGCACACCATGTTCATGACCTCGACCACCGAAGCCTCGTTCACCATGGCCTGCAGCACTCGGCGCTGCAGCACTTCATGCACCTTGGTGGGCGTGATGTCCGTCAAGACGTCCACAATGTTGACCAGCGCGCCGCGTTCGTCGAACACGGAGTTCGCCATCACCGACACCCACAGCGGCCGGCCGGCGCGGTCGTAGACCAGCACGTCCTTGTGGTAACCCTCGCGGCAGGCGATGCGGCGGTCCAATTCTTCGCGCGTGCCGCCGTCCGGCCTGCCGCCGGCCAGCAGTTCGCCCAGCTCCTGGTTCACGGCGTCGCCGCGGGCAAAGCCCAGCATGCGCTGAAAACCGTCGTTCACGTAGACGATGCGGCGGTCCTTGCCTGACACCGCGACGGCGTTGCCCGTTTCGTTGATGCCCAGCAGCAAGAGGCGGATCTCTTCCTGGCGATCGGCGTCGGCGATGGACTTGCGGGAAATGACGGAAATGCGGACCACTTCGCCGGCGTCGTCGGCGATGGGCATGTAGGTGGCTTCGATCCAGACGAAGCCCCCGTCCTTCTTGCGGTAGCGGCAGGTGCCGGTAAAGTGTTTGCCGCCCAGCAGCCTGGCCCAGACCTGCTCGCCCCCAACGATGCCCTTGCCCTCGTCCATGCTGTCGCACAGCATGTCGTGGCGCAGCGCCAGGGCCTCTTCGCGGGCATGGCCCACCAAGGCGAGAAAGTTCGCGTTGGCGTTCAACAAGGAACCGGCCGGGTTGAAATCGAACAGCAGCAGCGCCCTATCCATGGACGCCAGGTATGTGCCTGGATGCCATGCGGCGCCTTGCGGGCGCTCGTCGGTGACGCCTGGATAAGAATCAAGCATATGGGGCTCCATGCCGGATAACAGCTGGTCCGGTTTCATCAGCGCTTCGGAAACCCGAGTTCGACGCGGTCGCGTCCGTCCTGCTTGGCCAGGTACAAGGCCTGGTCCGCGCGGCTGAGCGTTTCAGAGAAGGTTTCTCCCAACTGGTGATATGCCATGCCTATGCTGACCGTCAGTCTCAACACGCCATCCCCCACCGTGATCGCCAGGGCGCGCACCGCGCCCACCAGCCTGTCCATCACGCGCTGGGCGTCCTCGGGCTGGGTACTGGGCAACAGCACCAGGAACTCCTCGCCGCCCCAACGGCCGCACAGATCGTATTCGCGCAGGTTCTTGCCCAGCACGCCAGCCAGCTCGACCAGCGCACGGTCGCCCGTTTCATGGCCATAGCGGTCGTTGACCGACTTGAAGTGATCCACGTCCAGCATTGCCACAATGAAAGTCGAGCCGCCGCGGGACACGCGCAGAACCTCCTGCTTGATCATTTCCATCAAGGCGCGCCGGTTCAGGAGACCGGTCAGGGGATCGCGGTTGGAGGTTTCCAGCAAGGCGGAATTCAGGTCCCGCATCATGTTCTGATAGTGGTCCGAGATGCGCGCGATACGGGTCAGGCGGCGCAACTGCCGATCGAAACGGTCGCACAGGCCCAGCTCGCGCTCATGCGCCATGCTCTGGTAGGCGTCCGACAGCTGGGTCACGCGCTCGATGCGCGCCATCTGCTCGCCGGTATGCCGCCAGAGCGCGCCCAGCGCTTCACGCAACGGATGGCCGTCATAGGCGGGATCCGCCAGCAATTCGGCGATGCGCTTGTCCAGCTGGGCGGCGTCGGATTTCATTGGCGGCCGATGACTGAAAACGGAAAGGTGCAGTCTTCCTTGAATTCCTCGGCCAGCTCGCCGACGCGCTCATTGCGCATGTCGTAGAACCAGGTCACGCTGACCTCGCGGCCCTTGCCGTGGGCGGCCTCCAGCAGATCGAAGATGTCCATGACGGACTTGATGCTGCTGGTGTTCAGGTACAGCAGCTCGAGTTCCAGCTTCAGGGGCGCGGCGCTGCTCAGCAGGTAGGCTTCGACCCATTCGATCACGGGACCGAAGAGTTCGAAGGAATTCTCGGGATAGGAGTCGCCGCGCATCGCCAGCACGCCGGCAGCGGTGTCGGCGGTGATGGCGGGCGTGGACTGGGTCCCGGGAATGTTCAGATCTTTCATCAATTGCTCCAAATATGTTCTTGGCCAGGCGCGTTTTCAGATCACGACGCTCAGGCTGAAGAACGCCTGCCCGGGCGTCGCGGCGGGCGTCAGGCTGGCTTCCAGCGGCGCGCCGGCCCGGCGGGCGATATCGATCAGGCCCAGGCCCGCGCCCGAGGCGACGCCCTGGGCGCGTGGCTTGTGCAGCTGCGCCTTGTACTCGGCCTTCAGCGCCGCCTTGTCCAGCGCCGCCAGTTCCTGGATGCGGGCGACCAAGGCGTGGCCGTCCTCCGCCTTGACCAGATTGCCCGCGGACACCACATAGCGGCTTTCGTCGCGGCGACCGATCACCACGGTGGCCGAGGCGTCCACGTCGTCATGCAGCGCGGCGTATTGGCGGATGTTCTGGATCATCTCGATGTAGACGGAGAAGACATCCATGGCCTCGGCCGGGCGCGCGTGCTCCGCGTTCAGGTAGTTCTTGAGCGCATTGCCGATTTCCTCGATCAGGCTGCGGGAAGTCGGTCCGTTGAAGCACAACAGAGTGCGATTCTGGTTGAACCGTTCGCCCAATGCGTAAAGATCGGAGGCATTCATGGGGGTAAGCGCCCTGATAACGTTTATTCGAAACGGAACGACAGCAGGGTGATGTCATCACGCTGCGGCCGCCCGCCTTGGTACTGTGCCAGCGCCTGCGTAAAGGCGGCAGCCTGTTCGGTTAACGGCCGGCGAGCGTGCGTCTTGAGCATTTCCGCAAACCGTGTATTGCCGAAGCCAAAGCCGTGTTCGCCTCCCGCCTGGTCCAGGAACCCGTCCGTGACCAGGTAGTAGGTCCAGCCCGGTTCCATCCGCAATTCGATGTTCTGGTAGATCTCGGTGCGCTTGTCCCCCAGCGCCCGCTTGCCGCCGGGCACCTCGCGCAGTTCGTCGCCGTTGCTTGCGTACAGGCTGATCTTGGCGCCCGCGTACAGCAGCCTGCCGGCTTGGCGGTCAATATATACCAGGGCCGCATCAGTGTTCGTGGCCAGCGCTCGCGGCAATTGCGCGTCCGCAAGCATGGCGCGGATGGCGCTGTCGGTGCGGGTCAGGATGGCGGCCGGATCGGCCGGCCCCGCCTCGGTGATCGCCAGGTCTATGGCCGCGCGGGCCAGCATGGTCATCAGCGCGCCGGGCACGCCGTGGCCGGCGCAATCCATGATGCCCAGCAGGCAGTTGGCGCCGTCGGAGCGGAACACGTAAAAGTCGCCGCCCACAACGTCGCGCGGCTTCCACAGCACGAAATGGTGTGCGCCCAGGGACTGGGTCAACTGGCGGTCTGGAAGGATGGCGCGCTGGATCAGGCTGGCGTAGTCGATGGAATCGTCGATCTTCTTGTGCGCGGCGGCCATGGCGCGGTTGGCGTCCTCGAGTTCGGAGGTGCGCTCGCGCACCTTGGTCTCGAGTTCGGCCGTGTGCTGGCGCACCTTGTCCGCCATCACGCCGAAGGCGCGGCTGAGATCGCCGATCTCGTCCTGGCCGCCCGGCGGCAGGCGCACGTCGTAGCTGCCGTCGGCGATGGCCCGCGCCGACTGCTGCAGGCGGCGCAAGGGGCGCAGCATCAGGCGTTCGATGGCGTAGCCGAAGCACAGCAGCATGGCCGCGAACAGCACCACCAGGCCGATGGCCGCCGGCCAGAGCCAATCCGTGTCCAGCACCCGGGCGGCGCCCAGGTCGACCACGGTCAGCACGTGCCAGTGCAGCTCGGGCATATAGGCCACGGACACCAATTGCCGGATGCCGTCCATCTTGACCCAGGCGGATTGCACCGACTGCGGGTCGGTCCGTGCCGCCTTCATGGCCGCGGCCAGCTCGGCGCGGCCCTCGCCGCCATCCAGCAGATTGAACACCGTGCCGCGCGCGGCGCCGGCGCCACCCGCGCCCGAGTTGTAGGCGATGAGCGAGGCGTCCATGTGAGCCTGGATCGCGCCCTCTTCGTCGACGATGATGGGAGTCACGCCCGGCTGGCCGCTATTGACGAATTCGCGCAGGAACCCGCCCACGTCCAGGCCGGAGCCGGTCAGGCCGATGACCCGGTCGCCGTCGCGTACCTGGACATTGATCCAGACCTTGGTGGTCTTGAGCTTCAGGTCGGGGTTGACGTTGATGTTGTACTTGGCCGGCGCGGCCAGCGTCAGGTAGAACCAGGCGTCGTCGGCGGCGCTTTTGCTCAGCGTGTAGCGCGGCGTCTCGGACAGGGGCTGGTCGTCGTTGAAGTAATAGTTGCCGGAGGCGGCGCTGGCGATGAAGTAGGCGCGTCCCAGCAGATCGCGGCGGTAGCCGTCGGCTTCGCGGAAGAACAGCTCGCGCGCGGCCGGATCGCCTTCATGGCGCAGCCAGCGGCGCGTGACCTCGCTATCCGCCAGCCGCAGCGACAGAGCCAGTTCGCGGGACACCGGCGCCAGGATGCGCTGGCGGTTCAATTGCGTGAAGTTGTCGGAGAAAGCGCGCCCGAAGTGATCCCTGACGCCGTCCAGCACCTGCCAGCCGATCAGGGCGGCCGGCGCCAAGGCGACCAGACACGCCAGCAACAGCGCCATCAACGATTTTCTGCGCAAACCCCATTTCGCCATGCAAAGTCTTCCTTACTGCCTGATAAGACGTAACGTGCGTGAAGGGGACGCATGAGTAGGCTTTCGTCGTGTAACGATGTTTCGCCGCGCGCTTGCCCCGCTTGTTCAGCCATGAGCCTGTTGCGGGCGTACCCGCGAGGCACGCCCGGCGCGACAAGTGTAGAGAACAGTGGTTCCAATTGAAACAGGAGCAAACGCTTGTAAGACGCTCGGGCGTCTTAAGTTGCATTGCTGCAATGTAAATGTCGATTTATTGCCGTTTATTGCAATACTGACAGCAATTGCCTGTTTACATTGCAGCTTTCTTGCTACACGCCCAGGTAGCGTTCCCAAAGGCCGCGATCGGCGTCCAGGGCCTGGGAGTCTCCCGTCCACACCACCTTGCCGCGTTCCAGGATCACGTGGCGGTCAGCCAGGCTGAGCAGCCGCTCGACGTACTTATCGATGACCAGGATGGTCTGGCCGGCCTGGCGCAAGCGCGCCAGGCAATTCCAGATTTCCTCGCGGATCTTGGGCGCCAGGCCCTCGGTGGCCTCGTCCAGGATCAGCAGCCGCGGATTGGTGACCAGCGCTCGGCCGATGGCCAGCATCTGCTGTTCGCCGCCCGACAGCTGGTTGCCCATGTTGCGGGCGCGCTCCTGCAGGCGCGGAAAGAGTTCAAAGACCCGCTCCGGCGTCCAGGGTTCGCCGATGTCCGGATTGCGGGCGGCGACGAAGGCCGTCAGGTGTTCGCGCACCGTCAGGTTGGGGAAGCACTGCCGCCCTTCCGGCACGATGGCCATGCCGACCCGCGCGATGCGGTCCGGGCTCCAGCCGCTGATGTCCTGCCCCGCGAAGTGGATCTTGCCGCCGCGCAGCGGCAACTGGCCGAACAGGGTGCGCAGCAGCGTGGTCTTGCCCATGCCGTTGCGGCCCAGCAAGGTCACGACCTGGCCCGCGCCGATCTGCAGGTCCACGCCGAACAGCACCTGGCTGGCGCCGTAGCCGCTCTTGGCGGATTCGATGGTCAGCATCACACGGTCTCCTCGTCGCCCAGGTAGGCTTGCCGCACTTCCGGGTTGGCGCGGATTTCGTCGGGGGTGCCGGTCGCGATGACGCGGCCGTACACCAGGACCGACAGGCGGTCGGCCAGGCGGAACACGGCCTGCATGTCGTGTTCGACCAGCAGCATGGCGGCGCGGCCCCGCATGGACTCGATCAATTCGGTCAGGCGCACGGTTTCATCCGGCCCCATGCCCGCCATGGGTTCGTCCAGCAGCAACACGGCTGGCCGCGCGGCCAGCGCCAGCGCGAACTCGACCTTGCGCTGTTCGCCGTGCGGCAGGGTGCCGGCCGGACGCTCCAGCAAGCTGGCGTCGATGGCGCATTCCCGCGCCAGTTCGCGCGCCTGCTCGTAGAGCGCCGAGTCGGCGGCGCGCGGTTTCCAGAAGCGGAAGCTGCTGCCCGCGTGCGCCTGCAC
>JALDYL010000208.1:0-7915 GCA_032153965.1 Achromobacter sp.
CCAATCCGTTCCAGACCATCGAACGCGAGGACGTGGGCCTGAAGCTGAACATCCGGCCGCAGATTTCCGAGGGCGGCGCGGTCAAGCTGGACATCTACCAGGAAGTCAGCAGCATCGACGAAAGCCGTTCCAATGCCACCACCGGCATCGTGACCAACAAGCGCGCCATCGACACCAGCGTGCTGATCGATGACGGCCAGATCATCGTGCTGGGCGGCCTGCTGGAAGACAACGTCACGCTCACCACCAACAGCGTGCCGCTGCTGGGATCCTTGCCCGTGATCGGCTCGCTGTTCCGCTACGACACGCGCAAGCGCACCAAGACCAACCTGATGGTGTTCCTGCGCCCCTATGTGGTGCGCGACGCCAACCGCACGGCGGGCGTCACCATGGACCGCTACGACTATATGCGCCGCGCTCAGGCGGCCGTGCAGCCAGGCCAGCACTGGGCGCTGCCCGACATGCAGGCGCCGATGCTGCCGCCGCCGGGCTCGGCGCCCTCGGTGTCGAACAACGCCTATGACCTGCGCCCGGAACACCAGGCCGAAACGCTGCGCCGGCCGGCGCCGGTCACGGCGCAGTCCTTCGCCGTGCGCCAGTATGCCGGCATGGAGCCCGCGCGCGACGCCTCGGGCGCCATCCGCGTGTCGCGCACGCTGATGCACAGCGTGGCCGTGGATCCCGATACGCTGCTATGAGCGCGCACCCCTTGCCTTATGCCTGGGCCCGGGCGCAGCGCGCGGTGCTGTCGCTGCGCGGCGGCCAGGCCCGGCTGACCGTCAGCCCGCGCACGCCGGAATGGGCGGTGCGCGAGATCCAGCGCTGCCATGGCGACATCGAACTGGCGCAGATCGAGGACGAGGCGCTGGAAACCCTGCTGACCGCGGCCTACAGCCATTCGGAAGACGCCGCCTCGGTGATGGGCGTGGCCGAGAACGAGATCGACCTGGATCGCCTGATGCAGGACATGCCCGAAGTGGCGGACCTGCTGGAAGCCCAGGACGACGCGCCCGTGATCCGCATGATCAACGCGCTGTTCGCCCAGGCGGCGCGCGACGGCGCCAGCGATATCCACATCGAACCCTTCGAGACCCACTCGGTGGTGCGCTACCGGGTCGACGGCACCCTGCGCGACGTGGTGTCGCCGCGCAAGGCGCTGCACGCCGCGTTGATTTCGCGCATCAAGATCATGGCACACCTGGATATCGCCGAAAAACGGTTGCCGCAGGACGGCCGCATCGCGCTGCGCGTGGGCGGACGGCCGATAGACGTGCGCGTGTCCACCTTGCCCACCGGGCACGGCGAGCGCGCCGTGCTGCGCCTGCTGGACAAGGAAGCGGGGCGGCTGCAGCTGGAGAAGCTGGGCATGGACGCGGGCGTGCTGGGCCAGCTGGACCGCCTGATCCGCCAGCCGCACGGCATCGTGCTGGTGACCGGGCCCACCGGCAGCGGCAAGACCACCACGCTGTACGCGGCGCTGAGCCGCCTGGACGCTTCCACCAGCAACATCCTCACGGTCGAGGACCCGATCGAATACGACCTGGCCGGCATCAGCCAGACGCAGGTCAACGCCAAGATCGACATGAGCTTCGCGCTGGCCCTGCGCGCCATCCTGCGGCAGGACCCCGACGTCATCATGATCGGCGAAATCCGCGACCTCGAAACCGCGCAGATCGCGGTGCAGGCTTCGCTCACCGGCCACTTGGTGCTGGCCACGTTGCACACCAACGACTCGGTGTCCGCCGTGACCCGGCTCACGGACATGGGGGTCGAACCCTTCCTGCTGGCGTCGTCGCTATTGGGCGTGCTGGCGCAACGCCTGGTGCGCAAGCTCTGCCCGTCCTGCAAGCAGCCCGCCATGCAGGACGGCGCGCGCGTGTTCCATCCGGTGGGCTGCGAGGCCTGCAACCATACGGGCTACAGCGGCCGCTCGGGCATCCACGAACTCTTCACGGTGGACGACGAGGCGCGCCGGCTGATCCACGAAGGGCGCGACGAACGCGAACTGCGGCGCGCGGCCGCGGCGTCGGGCATGCGGACCATGCGCGAGGACGGCCAGCGCTGGGTGGAGAGCGGGCAGACCTCGCCGGAGGAGATCCTGCGGGTCACGCGGGATGCCTAACGCCTACGCCCGCCAGCGGTCCGGAAAATCGAAGGAAAGCTGGCGGTGATGCCGGATCGACAGCAGGTAGACCTGATTCTTGATCCGGGCGTACAGCATCAGGTAGTGCGCGGACACGTATTCGCGCAGCTCCGCGTCCTTGGCCAGGGTTTGAAGCTGTTTGGCCAGGCGCGTGGCGCCGTTGGCGGCCTCCACCGAGCGCAGGGGCCGTTCCAGGAACAGACGTCCCATGTCGGGAAAGGCTGCCAGGTTGGGGATGATCACCTCGGCCAATTCATCCAGCAAGGCGTCGAAAGCGCGCGGCATTCCCGCCTCCGCGAGGAAAGCTTCGATCTCCTCAAGCTGGCGCTCGAAGTGGGCGGTGAGCTTGACGGCGGGTTTTGCTGTCAC
Organism: Achromobacter sp.; assembly: GCA_032153965.1. Classification (GTDB taxonomy): domain Bacteria; phylum Pseudomonadota; class Gammaproteobacteria; order Burkholderiales; family Burkholderiaceae_B; genus Achromobacter. Next base: position 2,513 of record JALDYL010000208.1, read on the forward strand.
GATGCCGGTCAGCGGGCAGTCTTGGCCGCGCGGCGGCGCTTGAAAGCGGACACCGCGCTCTGCGCGTCCTTGACCTTACCGGCCGCAACATCGGACAAGCCCCGGCTTGCGTCGTCGATCAACAGCAGGTGGATGCGTTCCTGTTCCAGCCGGTGGTAGTAGTCCAGCCGTTCGGCGTCGATCAGCGCAACGTAGCTTTCGCCATTCTTGGTGATGATTTTCTCAGCCCCGGACTTGACCTGATCGGCCAGCTCGGACAAATTGGCCCTGGCTTGGGACAAGGGAATCACATCGGCGGACGAGATGCTCATGGCAGGCTACCTGGGCTGGATATTTGTACATAATAACGTACATTTTTATTGCGCAAGGCTACTGCCCCAGATTCATGTCCCGAAGGTCGCGACATCCCCCGAACGCCGGCCCAGCGCCGACAGCAGTCCGTCCAGCGCCGCCCGATCCGCCTCGCGCGCGGCGCCGGCGTAGGTTGCCTGGCCCTGGAACTTCAGGCCGCCGCGCCCGCCCGCGCTGCCCTGGCCGCTGACGTCGAGCAGGCCGCTTTCCGTGCTCAGGGCCAGCGTGGCGCCCGATTTGCCGCCTTGCACCCGCAGCAGATACGAGCCCACGGGCGCCACCGGTGCCAGCGCGGTGCTGGCGTTGCGCCAGCGCAATTCGGCCACGGGACCGGCGGGCAGGGCCGCGCCCAGCCGCAGCGGCTGCCAGCGGATTTCCAGCGTGCCTTGCGGGGCGATGGTGTTCCATGGCGCACCCAGGGCGGACAGGATGGAGGCGGGCGCGCGCAGCGACTGGGCCGGCAGCGATATGCCGTTCCAGCTGGGCGTCGCGCGCAAGGGGCCTTGCAGCCAGGGGTGCGAGACCTCCATGGCCAAGGCATCCCAGCGCCATTGCCACTGCACCGGCTGCGGCAGCATGCGGCGCGCGCCGGGCGAACCCAATGCGATCCAGGCGCTGCCGCGCCACAAGGTGCCGCTGGCGTCCGCCAGCGTGACCGGCGCCTTGTCCGGCAGCAGGACCAGCAACCAGCGCGCGGGCAGCACGGTGACGGCCGCCGCGGCGGCACAGACGGCGCCGGCCAGGAGCAGCGCGGCGGAACGCTTGGAAAGTCGGAAGCCAGACATCTCAACCGCGCTCCGGCGCTTGCGGCGCCATCAAGCTCACCTTGCCGTTGACCAGTCCGGGCAGCGGCCGGCCGTTGACATTGGCGGCGCGGGTGAGCTGCACCTCCTTGACCGCCAGACCCCAATCGCGCGTCGCTCCATCCAGCCAGCGCAGCAAGGCCGAAGACGGCGCCTGTTTCAGCGTCAGTTGTACGCCGGGGCCTTGTTCGGGCTCGCCCAGCGCCCATAGTTCCGCGGCGAGTCCGGCGCGCTCCAGCGAGGCGCCGATTTCCGCGGCGCTGGGCATGGCGCCGGCGGGCGCGGCGGACTTGTGGCGCAAGGCGCTGGCCTGCGCGGTCAGGTCGGCGACCGTGGCCGCCTGGCCGCGCAGCGCGGGCAATTCCGCTTGCAGCTTGCGCAGCGTGTTCAAGGGCGGTTCGATCAGGGTGACGAAGACCAGCGCGGCGCCCAGCAGCAGGCCGGCGGTGGTCACCAGCCGGCGCTCGCGCGGCGCCAGCGCCCGGTAGCGTTGCCCGGCGCGCGTCAGCGCGGGGGTGAGGGTATGGGCCAGCGACTGCCTGGCCGCATGCAGGGCTTGCGGGAGTTTCATGGTTGCGCGCGCACGATGCGCCAGGTGGTGTCGTTATCGCCGCGTTCGAGCTTCAGGCCCAGCGCGGCGGCTTGTTGGATCAACGCGGGAGTTTCCGCGACGCGCTGCGACTGCTCGCCGGCGTCGGCCAGCTGCAGCGTCAGCGCCTGTTCGGCATAGCCCAGGCGGGCCACCTTGTCGGCGGCGAAGGGCAGGGCCTGAGCCGCGGCGCGCGCCAGCGGCAGGAAGTCGGCGGCATTGGCCGCGCCGCGGTTGGCCTGCAGCGCGTCCAGGCCCTGCTGCGCCTGGCGCGGCGGGTCCAGCACCACCGGCAGGTCGGGAAAGGCGGCCAGCACCTGCGTGCGCATGCCGTTGCGCAGCGCGTCGACTTCGGTTTGCAACTGTGAGGCGTACAGATTCAGGCCGCCGATCCAGACGACCGCGGCGGCCGCGCCCCAGCGCCAGACGGGGCGCCAGGCCGAGACGCGGGCCGGAGCCAGCTGGGGCATGGCCAGCGACCATGAAGGCGTGGGCGCCAGCCAACGCGGGTCGGCGGGATCGCGCAGCGGCGCTGTCGTATCGGATCCCAGAGTCTGCGGCGCGATGAGCGCGTGCGCGCGCAGTCCTTGCGCGTTCAGCAGGCCCCAGGCGCGGCGCACGGGTTCGCGTGCGGCCCAGGCCAGCGGGACCGAGCCGTCCGCGCCGCGCGGGCCATGGCCGATGGCCAGCGAGTCCAGGTCGCTGAGCACCAACGGCTCCAGCGCGCCATGCACGGCGGCGGCGTAGCGGGCGCGCGCCACCGCAGGGATCTGCACGCTGGTGGCGATCACGTCCGCCGGGTGCAGCACGGCTTCGCAAGCGGCGTGGGGGAAGGCATGGCCCATGGCTTCAAGCGTCAGCTCGCCCTGGCGGGCGCAGCGGCCGCGGCGGTCGAACCAGGCATAGGGCAGCAGGGAGCCGGGGCTGAATTCGTCCAGCGGCGGCAGCGCAAGGCGCAGGATGTTCTTCAAGGAATTTCTCTAGTCCATAAAGTGTCGGGGGCCGCGGGCGGCGAACTGCGCAGCAGCGCCTGCATGGAGATGCGCGCCCGCTCATAGGCCACGGTGCCGCTGGCCAGGAACCAGCCGCTGGTGGTGGCCACCGCCGGCGCAGGCGTCTTGACGCCCGCGCCCGCCAAGCGGTTGGCGAAGTCGCCGGAATTGTTGAACCAGTTGCCGCGGTCGCGCTCGCCCGCCATGGAGCGGGCCTGGCTGAGCGACAGGCCGGGCGCCAGGGCCGCAAGCACCTCGGCCGGCGCGGTGTTGACGTTGACGGTGGTGGCCGCGGGCAGCACCGTCATGGTGCGGCGCAGCTCATTGCGCGCTGCCGGATCCAGCGAGAGCAAGGCGGCCACTTCGTCCACGCCGCGCGGCAGGGGCGCGCGCGCTTCAGGCGCGGGCCGTCCCGGCGCGGCGGGCGCGTCGGCAGGCAGCGCCGGCGGCTGCGCGGCCGACATCACTTCCACCATGCGCGCGGCCAGCGTGTCCGGCAGCTGCAGCGCGTTCAGCAGCCGGCGCAGCACCAGCTCCTGTTCCGGCTGCGGCACGCCATGGTTCGCCAGGTTGTAGAGGTTGTACTTGCCTTGTTCGTCCTGCACGCGGCCCGAGAACACGGCAACGCGTTCGTCGCCGGGCCGCTCGATGCGCGTGTCCAGCACCGGCGTGGCCCAGATCTGGTCGCCGCGGGTGGTGGGCTCGCGCCGGCTGTGGTCGCGCACGATCAGGCGGGCCCAGTCTATGCCCCCCGCCAGCATGGCGCGGGCCTGGACCCGCGCCATCTCGTTTTCCACGCGCCGCGTGCTGGCGGTCTGGCGCTGGAACAGGCCGGTGGTCAAGGCCGCCACGATGGCGACGATGATGAGCGCGCTGATGACGGCCGCGCCGCTTTCCGCGGCATTGCGCGGCGGCTTCATGGCAGCTCCAGCACGCGGGTGTAGCGCTCAGGGGCCCCAGGGGAACCGCGCTCCAGCGCGATCTCCAGGCCGGCGGGGGCGGCGGCCAGGCTGGCGTCGCCGTCCACCCAGCCGGACCCCGGCACCCAGGCGCGCAGCTCCAGGGCGCGCGTGCCGGGCAGCAGCAGGATGCCGTCGCTGGCGGCCGGCAAGGGGCTGCGCGCCGCCGCCGGCCCGCTGGCGCGCCACAGGCCGTCCTTGCGCACTTGCCATTGCACGCGCTGCCACAGGCCGTTGCCGTCGGGGTCGGGGCGCAGGATCTCGAATACGGGGCCGCCGCTCGCGCGGCGCAGCAGGCGCAGGCCGCTGGTATAGGCCTGCGCATCCAGGCCCGCTGGTTCGAAGCCGGGGCCGGTGTACGAGAGTTCGACATCGCGCGCCATCTGGCCCAGCGTGCGGACGATGGCGTCGATGTCCTCGGCCTGCTGCTCGATCCGCTCGCGGGCGCCGGACACGCTGGCCAGGCCGCGCCAGGCCATCAGGCTGACCAGCGCCATCAGCGCCAGGGCCACCAGCACTTCAATCAGCGTGAAGCCGGCTTGGTTGCGGGGAGGGCGGCGCATGGCTATCGCAGGCTGGACAGCAGGCCGTCCAGTTGCAGCAAGACTGTACCCGGCTGCGCCGCGCCCGCGTCGCGCACCTTGACCGATACCTGGCGGAAGCTGCGGTTCATCGAATTCGTAAACTCCATTTCGCATTGCAGGGCGCGGCCGCCTTGCGGGCAGGGCGCGCTGCGCGTGCCGGCGCGCGGCAGGGCCTGTTCCAGCCGCAGCTGGGCCAGCGCGTTCTGCGCGGCCAGCAGCGCCAGCGTCTTGTCCTGCAGGGCGCGGTTGTTCTCGGCCATGACGCCGGTCGCGCGCAGGGCGGCGCCCATGGCGACGGCGATGATGGCCAGGGCCACCAGCACCTCGATCAGCGTGAAGCCGCGTTGCCGGTCGCGCGGGCGGGGCGGTTCATTGAATTTCATAGCGGCCCGCGGCGTCGCGCAGCAGGGTAACGCGGGCATCGCCCGCGCTCAGCGTCAGCGTGACGGGCGCGGCGACCCATTCCGTGTTGAACACCAGCGGCCGGTCCGGATCGAGCCGCAGCGCCACCGGCGCCGCCGACCAGGATTGCGGGCGCAGCACCTCGTCGCGCTCCAGCCGGTCCGGCGGCAGCGGCCTGTCTTCCTCGGCGCTCAGGCCCGGCAGCCGTCCCTGGCGTTCGAACGACCAGCCCTGGCCGCTGGCCAGCCAGCGGATGGGACGGCCGTCGCTGCGGGCCTCGCTCTGGGCCACGGTGAAAGCGTCCGCCAGGCGCTGGGCGTCGCCGCGCAGACGGTTCTCGCCGCGGCCCACGGACAGGCTCACCATGCTGGCCGCGATCGCCACGATCACCAGCACCACCAGGACTTCCACCAGCGTGAAGCCGCGCTCAGAGTTCCCAGGAACCGATGTCGGCATCGCCGCTTTCTCCGCCGGGCTTGGTGTCGGCGCCGAACGAGAACACGTCGATATCGCCTTTGACGCCGGGGCTCAGGTATTGGTAGGGGTGGCCCCAGGGATCGTTGGGCAGCTTGTCCAGGTAGCCGCGCCAGTTGTTCACGCCCTCGGGCTTCTGCACCAGCGCACGCAGGCCCTGCGCGGTGCTGGGGTAGCGGCCGTTGTCCAGCCGGTACAGCTTCAGCGCCTGCATGATGCCGGCGATGTCCTGGCGCGCGGCGACCTGGC
>JALDYL010000209.1:0-7905 GCA_032153965.1 Achromobacter sp.
TGAGGTAGATTTGTCCGCACTGACTCTTCATCCATGACGAGCATTTGCCAGGGGGACTGCCATGCTGCAATCGGATCGGATTTCCACGACGCCGCACGCTGTGGGTGTAGAACTGGCGCGGCGGCAGGCCTCGGCCTTGCGCTGCGGATTTTCGGCGGGCTCCATGCGCCAGCTGGTGTTGCACACGGGCGGGGCGGGCCCGGCATGGTCCATCGGCGCGCACCGCGAAACCGACAAGGCCAGAGGCGCCAAGGCCTTTCCCTTCCGCATCGCGGCGGTCGCGGCGACCTGAGCCTGCTGCCAGGAGGGCGGCACGGGGGATTTTTTAGGGCCGGATCTTGCGCGGCAAGTCCGGCGGCGGCATCATCAGCGGCAGAAATTCTTGCCGCAATGATCCGCCTCCCCCCGACGTCCCCTGCGTAGGAGCGCCGTATTGAAGTCTCGCGGGTTTGTGCATCGCGCCCTGTATGCGTTGGCGGTGCTCGTCGCAATCGGCATCTGCGCGGCCGCAGTGGCGCTGCTCTGGATCGACCGCCGCGCCACCTGGGAAGCCGCCCACGCCTCGGCGCGCAACATCACCGGCGTGCTGTCGGCGGACATCAGCCGCACCCTGCATGTCTATGACCTCTCGCTGCAAGGCATGGCCGAACGCTTGCGCGAACCGGGCCTGGACAAGCTCGCGCCCGAAACCCAGCACCGCTTCCTGTTCGATAGGCCGTCCACCGCCGAATACCTGGGCGCCGTCGTGGTGCTGGATAAGAACGGCGACATCCGCTACCACTCCGGGGCCCTGGACGCGCCGGACGAGAGTTTCGCCGACCGGGATTTCTTCCAGGTGCATCGCGATGCCGATGACGTCGGCATGTATGTCAGCAATCCATACCGCAGTCGCCTGCGCGGCGGCGACGAAAGCATCGCCATCAGCCGGCGCCTGTCCAATCCGGACGGCAGCTTCGCCGGCGTGGTGGGCGGCTCGCTGCGCCTGGCGTATTTCCGCGACCGCTTCGCCGAGCTGTCGATGGGCGAGCGCGACGAAATCAGCGTCTTCCGCAACGATGGCCTGGTGCTGCTGCGCGCCCCGTATTCCCAGAACGATCTGGGCAGCGATATCGGCATGGCGCTGGAGTTCCAGCAATTCCTGATCCGCCGCGAAGGCTCGTTCGTCGGCGCGCTGTCTCCGGACGGCGTGAACCGCTACTACACCTTCGCCGGCATCGAGGACACCCCGCTCATCATCGACGTGGCCATGGACGTGGACGAGCTGCTCGAGCCCTGGGACCGCCGCGCGCTCTTCATCATCCCGGTGACCACGGCGCTGCTGCTGTCGGTCGTGGCGCTGATCGTGCTGTTCCGGCGCGAGATGGCGCTGCGAAAGGCGGTGGAGACGCAACTGGCGATCCAGGCGAGCACGGACGGGCTCACCGGCCTGGCCAACCGGCGCGCCTTCGACGAGGCGCTGGAGCGCGAATGGCAGAATGCGCGCCGCGAACGCGTGCCGCTATCGCTGCTGTTCCTGGATGCAGACCATTTCAAGCGCTACAACGACCGCTACGGCCATCAGCAGGGAGACCAGCTGCTCGCGGCGCTGGCGCGCGTGCTCAAGAAGAAGGCCCGGCGGCCGCGCGATCTGGCGGCGCGCTATGGCGGCGAGGAGTTCGTCGTGCTGCTGCCCAATACCAGCCGCCAGCGCGCCGCGGAGATTGCCGAAAGTATCCGGCGGGCCGTTGCCGGCCTGAAAGTGCCGCACCAGGACGCCGCCGCCGGGATCGTCACCATCAGCGTCGGGGTCGCGACCACGGTGCCGCAGGCCGACGATACGGTAGCAAGCCTGGTGGAGGCGGCCGATGCGGCCGTGTACCAGGCCAAGGAGTCCGGCCGCAACCGCGTCGCGGTGGCCGGCGCCTGATCCGGCATCGCATGAAAAAAGCCCCGCCGCGCGATGAGCGCGGCGGGGCTTTTCAGCGCGGCGAGGCTTAGCGGCCGACCATCACGGCCTGCATGCGCGTCTGCGCCTGCTGCACGTTCTTGGCTTGCGCGTTCAGGTCCTGCAGCAGCTTGTTCAGCTCGGCTTGCACGGCGGGATCCTGGACCTTGACGATGGGGCCGGAAATATCGATCTGCGCGGCGTGCGCGGCAACGTAATCGGCGATCTTCAGGCTGCTGTCGAAGGTCGCGTTCAGCTGCGGCAGCACATCGCGGAAGGTATCGGCCGGCAGGCTGACGGTCTTCTCGTAGGCCTTGTCGTACACCGCCTTCAGGTCTTCCGGCTGCTTGAGCTGCGCGCGCGCGGCGTCGGCCTTGGCCTGCTGTTCCTTGAGCGCCGCGCCCATTTCATTGAGTGAGGCTTGCACGGTCTTGAGGTCGTCGCGGCGGGTCACGATGTCGTTCAACGAACGCATGGAGCCTTTCTGCATGATGCCGGACAAGGGCTTCACCGAAGCATCCATGCCCGCGTTGAAGTCCGTGATCACCGCATACTGCGCCGCGTAATCGCCGAAGGACTTCTTTTCTTCGTCCGTCAGCTGCGGGACGCGCACGCCGGGCTTGTCGACGATGCGGGTCTGCAGGAACTGCGTGAACGCGGCACGCTGTTCGGGTTCCTTGTTGCCGCAGGCGGCCAGCATCAGCGGCAGCGCCGCGGCCAATACCAGGAACGGGCGGAATAGGGACTTCATCGCATCGAACTCCTAAAAGCGAAATAGATAGTTGGTCAGGGTATACCCTGAAGGCGCCCGCAGCTTATAGGGTCGTCTTCGTTGCCGCCATCGCTTTCAGAATTGTTTGCAATCGAATCGTTAAGAAACACAATTCACACATAATGAAGTGAAATCGCACGCGCTACCTGATACGTGTGCGCGCGCCATGCGTTGTTGCCTATTCCTGGGTCGCGATTTCCCGCAGCGCGGCGGTAAGCAGCTCAGCGGAGCGCGACAGCGAACGGCCCGCCCGCCGCAGGATGCCGATGTGGCGGTATAGCGGCGGGTTATTGATCGAAACGCAGCGCAGGCGATTGGTATCGCCTTCGCGGGCCGCCAATTCAGAAAGAATGGCCACCCCGAGCCCCTGTGCCGCCATCGCCAGCACGGTCGAGTTGTAGACCACCTCATACGCCGCCGGCAGCGAGATTTTCAATTTGTCGGCCGCCGCCTCGATATGCGTGCGGATGCTGCTTTCCCGCACCGGCAAGATCAGCGGATGTTCGGCCAGTTCCTTGAGCGTGACGCTGTCCGGTGCGGCCCAGGGATAGTCATGGGCCATGTAGGCGCAAAAGCGGTCGGTCACCAACTGTTCCCAGACCAGCTCCTGGTCGCGCTTGATCGGGCTGCCGATGCCAAAGTCGACCTCGCCGCTGCGGGTCATGTCGTTGACGCGCGAGGCCACCGTGTCCCGGACGCAAACGGTAATCCGCGGGTAGTCGCGATTCAGCCGGTGGATCGCCTGCGGCAGCAGGCCTGCGGCCAGCGAGGGCAGGACGGCCACGGTCACGGTTCCCCGCTCCCGATCGCTGGTGTCGCGGGCCTGGGTCACCAGGTCCTCGATTTCGGCTACCAGTTTCTCGATCCGCGGATAGAGCTCCTGGCCTCGCGGCGTCAGGCTGACGCTGCGGTGGTTGCGGTCGAACAGCCGCGTGCGCAGATGGGACTCGAGCTGCTGGATCTGGATGGTCAACGCCGACTGGGAAATATTCAGTTCATGGGCCGTCCTGGTGAAGTTGCCCAGACGCGCGATCGTGAGGAAGGCGCGCAACTGCTTGAGATCACTCAACATTATCGATGCTCCGGTTCAAGGCGCGAGGGCTCGATGATCGATTTTTTTGAAAAGAACGTTCTGTTATTTGAATTTTACGAATCGCATGCCGCTGAGTATATTTCCTATCGAACGCCTGGTTCAAAAAGGCGGCGAATAAATAAATGAGACAAAGAGGGAGGGCTCCGCATGGCCGGGTATTGTGCCTCACATCAGAGGCTTCAAACGCTGCAGCGAATAATGGATTCTATAAATGCTGCGGCTGAAAAGTGCGCCGGACTGTTTCTCATAGGAATGGTCCTGGCTATTTCAATTTCTGTATTCGTACGGCTGCTTTACACCTATACCGGCATCCCGTTTTCCACGCCTTGGGCCGAAGAGCTGGGCCGCTTCATGATGGTCGGCAGCGTCTTCATCGGCGGCGCGGTCGCCACCTACCGTCTGCGCCTGATCGGCGTCGACGCGTTCATCGGCATGGTGCCGGAGTCTGTCGCCCGCTGGCTGCGCGTCGTGGCCCACATCCTGACTTTGATGCTTGCGGTGCTGCTGGCATGGAAGTCGATCAGATTGATCGAACTCGGCATGAGGCAGACGTCGCCCGCGATGGAAATGCCCATGGCGTACATCTACGTGTTCATGTTTGTCGGCTGCGTCCTCATGAGCCTGAATACCTTCACCCATGTCATCAAGGAACTGGTGAGCGTCGAAACATCGCAGCAGGGCAGCGAGTCGGAACGAACCGCCGCCGCCATGCAGAATAGTGAAGGAGGGGCGCTGTGATCCCGGTTCTGTTTTTATCCTTTACGGCGATCCTGATAATCGGCGCGCCCATCGTCACCGCGCTGGGCATGTCTGCCGCGTTTGCCCTGCAGGCGGGCGACCGCTCGCTGCTGATCGTGGCGCAGATGGCGTTCCAGTCGCTGGATTCGTTCAGCCTGATGGCGGTGCCGTTCTTCATCCTCGCCGGACACCTGATGTCCTCGGGCGGCGTCGCCGCCCGGCTGGTGCAACTGGCCAATGCCTTCGTCGGCTGGATCCGGGGCGGGCTGGGTGCGGTCGCGGTGCTTACCTCGCTGCTGTTCGCGACGGTTTCCGGTTCCTCGTCGGCGACCACCGCCGCGATCGGCTCCGTGCTGATCCCGGAAATGGAAAAGAAGGGCTATCCCCGGTCGTTCGCGGCGTCCATTGCCGCATCTTCCGGCGAGCTGGGGGCGATCATTCCGCCGTCGATTCCGATGATTGTCTATGCGTTGACGGCAAACGTGTCGGTCGGTTCGCTGTTTCTCGCGGGCATCCTGCCGGGTCTGCTGATCACCGTGTCGCTGATCCTGACGGTTTGCCTGGTCGCCCGCATCCAGGGTTTCGACGAAGTCAGCGCGGTCAGCTTCACCGGCTGGCTGAAGGGTGTCCTGGTTGCCCTGAAGGACGCGACGCTGGCGCTGATGATGCCGGTCATCATCCTGGGCGGGATTTACGGCGGGTTGTTCACCGCGACGGAGGCCTCCTGCATCGCCGTGCTGTATGGGCTTGCGCTCGGGCTGTTCGTCTACAAGGAAATAACCGTCAAGGATCTGCTGGGCATATTCGCGCGCTCCGCGGTGATGTCTTCCATCATCCTGCTGATCGTGGCCTTCGCCGCCGTGTTCGCCTACCTGCTGACGATCAATCAGGTGCCGCAGCAGGTCGCCGCCATGCTCGGCTCGATGACGACCAATCCCATCGTGTTCCTGCTGCTGGTGAACGTCATGCTGTTCCTGGTCGGCATGTTCATCGAGGCATTGGCGGCGATCCTGATCATCGTGCCCATCCTGGCGCCCATCAGCTTGGCTTTCGGCATCGATCCCATCCACTTCGGGATGATCGTCATCACCAACCTGGCGGTCGGCATGGTGACGCCTCCGGTCGGCGTGAACCTGTTCGTGGTGTGCGAAGTCGCCCAATTGAAGATGCATCAGTTGGCGAAGTACCTGGTTATTTTCCTTGCCGTGCTGGTGCTTGATGTCCTGATTATTTCTTACGTGCCCGCCATTAGTACCTTTTTCTTATAAAAACTAAATCCGCCGCCTGAGGACAGCGTCTTGCGGGCGGTTGGAAAATCGAGGAGATGGAAGTGAAGCTATTCAAGAAGATGTTTGGCGCTGGCGTCCTGAGCGCCCTCATGTTTTCCGCGCCGTCGCATGCCCTGAACATGGATGTCGGGCATACGCTCACGACGGACAGTCCGTTTCACGTGGGGGCGCAGAAGTTCGCCGATGTGCTGAAGGCGAAATCCAACGGAAAAATCACCATTTCGGTCTTTCCGCATTCGCAGCTGGGCGGCGAGCTGACCATGATCCAGGGCGCTGTGGCCGGGGCCACGGACCTGGTCATTACGGGCCAGCCGACCTTGAACGGCATCGTCAAGGAATTCCTGGTCTTTGACTCGCCGTTCCTGTTCGACAGCGTCGATCAGGCCAACCAGATTCTCAACGGGCCGGCTGGCGACAAATTCATGGAAGTCCTGCCCAAATACGGCCTGGTCGGCCTGGGCTGGTTTTCGGCGATCGAACGCAATGTCTTCGGTAATCGGCCCGTCAACTCGGCCGAAGACCTCAAAGGCATGAAGATCCGCGTCATCCAGTCGCCGGGTTATGTCGAAAGCTACAAGGCCCTGGGCGCGCAAGCCACGCCCATGGCCTATTCGGAACTCTATCTGGCCCTGCAGCAGAAGGTGCTCGATGGCGGCGAAACGACGCCAGACCAGTTTGTTTCGGATAAATTCATCGAAGTCTCCAAGTACTTCAACATGACCCACGTCAATATCCATCCGGCGCTGCTGCTCATGTCCAAGGACCGCTGGGACCGCTTTTCCCCCGCGGAACAGAAAATAATCAAGGAGTCCGCCGACGAGGCCATGGCCTATGCGCGCGACTATTACAAGAAGGTCTACGACGAGGGCATGAAAACGATGCAGGCCAAGGGCGTGTCCATCGTCTATCCCAGCAATCTCGATTCGCTGGTGCAGGCCACCAGGCCCGTCGTGAAAAAGCTGGTCGGCGAAGCCCCCAATGGCCAGGCGCTCTATGACGCGCTGATCGCGGCCAAGCAGAAGCAGTAAGAGGCGCAAACGGCATCGGCCCCGGCGCATTCATATTCAAGAGAAACTGGACAGATTGATGACACCCTTCAACCAACCCGAAAACCTGCGCGTGCTGATTACCGGAGCGGCCGGCAACATCGGCCTTTGCCTGCGCTCGCATTTACGCGGTCGCTACGCCTTGCTGCGCCTGGCCGACATCGCGCCGCAGGAACCGGCGCAAGCCGGCGAGGAAATCTGCACGATGGACGTCCGGGACATCGAGTCCCTGGAGCGCTGCATGGAGGGGATCGACTGCGTCATCCATCTGGCCGGCATACCCGGCGCCGATGTCTGGGAAAAAATCCTGCCCATGAATATCGAGGGTTGCTACAACGTATTCGAGGCGGCCCGGCGCCAGAACGTGCGCCGGGTGGTTTTCGCCAGCTCGAATCACGCCATCGGCTATCACCGGCGGGAAAAATTCCTCGACGACACCGTGCAGCCCAGGCCCGATTCGCTGTATGGCGTATCGAAGGTATTCGGCGAGGCCCTGGGCCGGATGTATGCGGACAAGTACGGCATGTCAGTCGCCTGCTTGCGGATCGGGACGTTCCGCACCCCGGACCGCCCGAGCGAGGCCAGGCAGTTGCTGACCTGGATCAGCCACCGCGATATGGCGCAATTGGCGGCGCGCTGCGTCGAGCACGAGTCCTACCATTTCGCGGTGGTCTACGGCGTGTCGAACAACCTGCGCAACCGCTGGGACAATTCCAACGCGAAATTCCTGGGCTATGCGCCGCAGGACGACTCCGAGGTCTTCGCCCCGGAAATCCTGGCCCAGAACATCCCCGAAGACCCCATCGCGGCCCAGTTCCACGGGGGCTTCTATTGCCCGCTGGAGTTTGTCGGCACGACAGACAGGATTTCCTGAGCTCAGACCAGGATGATGTCGTACTGTTCTTGCGAGTAAGCGCCTTCCACCTCCAGCGAAATGCGCTTGCCCACGAAGTCGCCCAGCATCGCCAGATGCTGGCTTTCTTCTTCCAGGAACAGGTCGACTACCTCCTGCGAGGCGAGGATGCGGAATTCCTTGGGATTGA
>JALDYL010000210.1:0-7898 GCA_032153965.1 Achromobacter sp.
TGATGCAGCACTCGCGCCATTCCGCGGTGGGAAACAGGTCCTGGTCGAACTGCGCATAGACAAAGGGGTAGGGTTGCTTCTGCCAGTCGCGCGGCTTGGTGATGTTGCGCTGGCGGGATGGGCGAAAGCGCAGGCGCTCTTCCCAGCGCACGCCGGGCGCGGCGCCGTCATCCGCCGGCTGCGCGTCGGTTGCGGGCCCGGAATGGCCGCGCATGACGGTATCGCTGACGAAGTGGCCGCTGCGTTCGCGCGACACCAGATAGCCCTCGCTCACCAGTTGCTGATAGGCGAACACCACGGTGTTGCGCGCGATGCGCAGCTGGTCGGCCAGATGCCGGCTGGACGGCACCGGCGTGCCGGGCGGCAGGTGGCCGCTGAGGATGGCGGACACCAGCATCTGGCGCACGCATCCCTGCAGGCTGAGGTTGGGCGCGCTTTCGCGTTCGAACAGGCGCTCCCACAACACAGGCTTGAGCATCGAGGCCTGGCTGGACATGACGGCTCCTTGTCTCTAGGCGCGCGCAGCCGGTAGCCGCTGCGCGGGCGCCGTTCTTGAGGATAGAGGAGCCGGATGGGGGACGAAATGAGGGATTGCCCGGGCGCGTTTCAGACCCGTCCTTTCCAGGGAATGGCGAATTTCTCCAGATAGCGCACCAGCAGATCGAAGGCGAAGGCGAACACGCCGATCACGATGATGCCCATGATGACGGTGTCGCTGGCCAGGAACTGGGCGGCGTTCAGCACCATGAAACCCAGGCCGCGGTCGGCGGCCACCATTTCGGCGGCCACCAGCGTGGTCCAGCCCACGCCGATGCCGATGCGCATGCCCGTGAAGATCTCCGGCATGGCGGCCTTCAGGATCACGTGCCAGACCACCTGCGCCGGCGTGGCGCCCATGGCGTAGGCGGCATGGATCTGCTCGATCGACACCGAGCGCACGCCGGCGCGGGCCGCGATCGCCATGGGCGCGAAGATCGCCAGGTAGATCAGCAGGACCTTGGGGAATTCGCCGATGCCGAACCAGATGATGATGAGCGGCAGATAGGCCAGCGGCGGCAGCGGGCGGTAGAACTCGATGGGCGGATCGAAGATGCCGCGCGCGTAGCGGTTCACGCCCATCAGGATGCCGACGGGGATGGCGGTCAGGCAGGCCAGGAAAAAAGCCCCGAACACCCGCGACAGGCTGGCCAGCGCATGTTCGGTAAGCGTGGAGTTGGCCACGCCGTCGGTCATGGCTGAGACGAACTTGTCGTACACCGCCAGGGGCGAGGGCAGGAACAGGGGCCGCACCCAGCCGGCGCTGGTCACCAGGAACCACAGCCCCAGAAGCGCCAGGCTGGTGATCAGGCTGATGTGGCCGCTGTAGCCCGCGCCCGGCGCGCCGTAGACCTTGCCCGGCGCGGCGGGCTTGTGTCCCGGGCGGCTGCTAGCCATGGAAGCCTTGGGGGGAGGAGGCTCGCTCGTCGCCATAGATGATGCCAAGGACTTGTTCGCGCATGGCGATGAAGTCGGGGCTGGATTTGATGCTGCGGCCATCGCGGGTCTCCAGGTAGCGCCGGTTGAAGTCCGGCGTGAAGGTATGCGTGATGCGGCCCGGGCGGGGCGACATGACGATCAGCCGCGAACCCAGAAATAGCGCTTCCTCCACGCTGTGCGTGATGAAGAAGAACATCTTGTTGGTCTGCCGCCAGATGTCCAGCAGCAGCTCCTGGATGGTCTCGCGGGTCAGCGCGTCCAGCGCCGCCATGGGTTCGTCCATCAACAGCATGGCGGGGTTGCAGGTCAGCGCGCGCGCAATGCCCACGCGCTGCTGCATGCCGCCCGACAGCTGGTAGATCATGTGGCGGTGGAAGTCCTGCAGGCCCACCAGCTCCAGATTGCGGCGGGCGCGGGCGCGGCGGGTTTCCTTGTCCACGCCTTGCAGCTTCAGGCCGAACTCGGTGTTCTCCAGCACGTTCAGCCAGGGCAGCAGGGCGTGCTTCTGGAACACCACGCCGCGGTCGGCGCCAGGACCCACGATGGGCCTGCCGCCCAGCGTGATCTCGCCCTCGGTGGGCGACAGGAACCCGGCCAGCAGGCTGAGCAGGGTGGTCTTGCCGCAACCCGAGGCGCCCAGGGCGACAACGAACTCGCCGGGTTGGATGGTCAGGTTGACGTTCTGCAGCGCGATGACCGGACCGCTTTCGTGCAGGCCGGGGTAGGTGACGCTGACTTTCTCCGCGCACAGGCTTTGCGTGGCGGACGTGGACTGCATGGTCATGCCGGCTCCCCTAGTTGCGACGGGCTGCGCGCAGCCCTGCGTGGCGCTGGGCAGGCGGCGCCGCACGGGCCGCCTTGGCCGCAAGCGCCCCTTACTTCTCGGCCGCCTTGGCGTACTTGTCGGTGACGTGCGGGCTGTAGTCGGCCAGCGCCTTGTCGATCTGCTTCTGGTCCTTCAGGAACTGGGCGCTGGCCGCGAAGGCGCGCGCGGCGCCCGAGTCCTTGCCGCCGCCCAGCCACACGTTGGAGGCCTGTTCCTGCACGGTCGGGAAGACCAGCAGCTGGAGCGCTTCGACCATGTCCTCGGGCTTGCCGCCGATCAGCTTGACGATGCTCTTGACCTGCGGCGAGTCTGCCGTCCATTTGGCGCTGTTGGCGCGGTAGTCCGCATAGGACTTGGCCAGGACGCTGGTGAAGGCGGCCATGAACTTGGGATTCTTGGCGGCCCAGGCGCGGTCGACCACGATACCGTCGAAAGTCGGCACGCTGGCCTTGCCGATCTGTTCCGAGTCGGCAATGATCTTGCCGCTCTTGGCGATCTCGGTCAGCGCGGGCGGCCAGACGTAGGCGGCGTCGATGTCGCCGCGCTGCCAGGCGGCCACGATCTGCGGCGGCTGCATGTTCAGGATGCGCACGTCGCGCGGGCTGATCTTCCAGACCTGTTCCAGCCCCACCAGCAGATGGAAGTGGGAGGTGGACACGAAGGGCGTGGCGACCCGTTTGCCCTTCAGGTCGGCCGTGCTGTTGATGCCCGAACCGTTGCGCGCCACCAGCGCCTCGGACTTGCCGATGTTGTCCAGGATCCAGAACAGCTCCATGTCCACGCCGCGGGTGGCGGCCGCGGTGATGCCGGTGGAACCCAGCACGCCGACCGGCACGTTGCCGGAAGCCAGCGCGGTGGAAATGTCGCCGCCGGAAGTGAACTGGCGCCAGTCCACCTGGTAGCCGGCGTCCTTCAATGCCTTGTCGAAACTGCCGTCGGCGATCGCGGTCAGGAATGGCCCGACGATCAGCTGGTAGCCGACCACCAGCTTGGTCTGGGCATAGGCGGGAGCGGCCAACAGCGCGGCGGCCAGGCCGGCCAGGGTGCAGCGGCGGATGAGGCGGAATATCGCGTTCATGGAGATCTCCGGGAGGGAACGGCCGCGCTCCGGCGCGACCGGCATGCTGGAGCCAGTTTGCCCGGATGGAGCCAGAACGCTAGGGCCAGATGTCCTAATCAGTAGGAGCCAAAAACGGACCGGGCCCGCCTGCCGCGCCGGCAACGCCAGGACGGGCGCGGCCGGCGCGGCGGGGTGCGGCCGGCGAGGCGGCCCGCGACATGCGCCAAAAGGGGGAGGGGGAATCCGGCTAGCGGATGAGGCTGAGGAATTCGGCCCGGGTCGAGGGGTTGTCGTGGAATTCGCCCAGCATGACCGAGGTGACCATGGACGAGTTCTGCTTTTCCACGCCGCGCATCATCATGCACATGTGCTGGGCCTCGATGACCACGGCCACGCCGGCGGCGCCGGTCACGGACTGCACGGCCTCGGCCACCTGGCGGCTGAGGTTTTCCTGGATCTGCAGGCGGCGGGCGTACATTTCGACGATGCGGGCGACCTTGGACAGGCCCAGCACCTTGCCGTTGGGCAGGTAGGCCACGTGCGCCTTGCCGATGAAGGGCAGCATGTGGTGCTCACAGAGCGAATACAGCTCGATGTTCTTGACCAGCACGATCTCGCGCGTGTCGGAGGTGAACAGCGCGCCGTTGACGATTTCGTCCAGGTTCTGGTCGTAGCCGCGGCACAGGTGGCGCATGGCCTTGGCCGCGCGCGCCGGCGTGTCGGCCAGCCCTTCGCGGGACGGATCTTCCCCTAGTTGTTCGAGAATGGCGGTGTAGTGCTTTTCCAATGACATCGGGGACTCCTGGGGGCGGCGCTGGTTGCGGCGCTTTACTGTGTGTAGCGTGGTGGTGCAAGTCTACCTCAGGCCACAAGAAGGGTTTCCCCGCCGGGCCGCCCCAAGGGGAAACAGCCTCCTCGGGGGGCAGCAAGCGCGCGTAGCGTGCGCGGCGTGGGGGCTACATCCCACGGTTCTCGACGGCGTACTTGATCAATTCCGCCTGGCCGTCTATGCCCAGCTTGCGCTTGATGTTCAGGCGATGGGTTTCCACCGTGCGCACCGACAGCCCCAGCGCCTGCGCGATCTGCTTGTTGGCCTCGCCGCTGGCGATGTGGCGCAGCACGTCGCGTTCGCGCTGCGTCAGCATGGTTGCCGGCGCCGTGGCCTGCGACAGGCGCACCGCGACCGCCGCGCTGAAATAGCTGCGGCCTGCCATGACCGCGCCGATGGCGGTGACAATCTCCTGCGCCGGCTCATCTTTAAGCAGATAGCCGCGCGCGCCGGCCCGGACGGCCTGCACCATGTATTCGGGGTTGTCGTGCATGGACAGCACCAGCACGGCGATCTGCGGGTAGCGCTCATGCAGCAGGGCGGTCAGCTCCAGCCCGCCCACGCCCGGCATGTTCAGGTCCATCAGCGCCAGGTGCGGCAGGGTGCCGCCCTGCGGGTCCTCCGCCATGCAGGCGGCCAGGAAGGCCTGGGCGGCGGCGGCGTTGCCCGCTTCGCCCACCACCTGCAGTTGCGGCACGGTTTCCAGGCGCAGCCGCAGCCCGTCCCGCACCAGGGGGTGGTCGTCGATCAGCAGCAAGCGGATGGCGTCGTTCATGCTTCGGGACTCGCGGGAAGGGGGGCGGCAGGCAGCGGCAGCCAGGCTTGCAGGACCGTGCCCTGGGTGGTGGAGCGGAAAGTCAGCGTGCCGGACAGCGCGTTCATGCGTTCGCGCATATTGCGCAGGCCGATGCCGCGGCGCGGATCCTGCTGCACCTCGGCATAGTCGAAGCCGCGGCCATCGTCGGCGATGGTCAGGCGCAGGTCGCGCGCCGAGTAGGCCAGCGTCAGGTCGGCGCGGGTGGCGCCGGCGTGGCGGATGACGTTGGTCAAGGCTTCCTGGGTGACGCGGAACAGGGCGGTGGCGTAGGCCTCGGGCAGTTTCACCGGCTGCCCGGCGGTGTGCAGGCGCACGGCCAGGGGCGGGGCGCCGTCCTGGCTGGGAATGGCGAATTCCCGGCCCAGATGTTCGAGTGCGGCCGGCAGGCCCAGGTCGTCCAGCAGCGTGGGTCGCAGATTATGCGAAATGCGCCGGACTTCACCCACGGCGGTGTTCAAGCGGTCCAGCGCGCCGCCCAGCGGGGTGTCGATGTGGGCCAGGGCGCGCGGCTCGGCCGGCAAGGTCTGTCGCAGGCGTTCGCGCGCCGCCTCCAACGATAGCTTGATCGACACCAGCACCTGGCTGATGCCGTCATGCAGCTCGCGCGAAAGCCGCGCGCGCTCGTCTTCCTGGGAACGCACCAGCTGCCTTGCCATCAGCCGCAGCTTGGCGTCGGACTGCCGGTGATCGCTGATGTTCAGGGCCAGGCCGCAGGCGGCCACGCCCAGGATGGACACGGCGGCGATGCCGGCCACCCAGGCGAACATGCTGCGGATATTGGCCTGGGCGGCGGCGTCGATGCGCTCCAGCGCCTGCTGCACGTCGTCCAGGTAGATGCCGGTGCCCAGCATCCAGCCCCAGCGCTCCAGCACCACCACGTAGCCCAGCTTTTCCTCGGTCTGGTGGGTGGACGGTTTTTCCCACAGGTAATGCACCGCTTCGCCGTCCTGGCCGCCGCGCCGGGCGGCGGTCAGCAGGTTCTGGATGACGGCCTGGCCCTTGGTGTCGCGCAGCTCCCAGAGGTCCTGTCCAACCAGCTCCGGCTGGCGCGGGTGCATCAGGTTCCTGCCCTTCAGGTCGTAGACGAAGAAGTAGCCGTCGTGGCCGAACTCCATCTGCGCCAGCAGGTCCAGCGCGCGCTGGCGGGTGGCGTCGTCGTCGGCCGCGGCCTGCAGGGGCGCGATGGCGCTGTAGGCCAGATTGACGTAATGGCGCAGCTCGCCTTCCTTGCTGGCCAGCCAGGCGTTTTCCACTACCTGCTTCTCGCGCTGCGCCAGTTGCAGGCCCTGCACGTAGACAGCCACCGTGATGGCGGCGACGGCCACCAGCAAGGGCACTGCGGCAAGCAGCAGGATTTTGAGGCGCAGCTTCATAAAGGATTTGTATCAGCGCGGGTGTGCATATTGCGACGCAGCATTTGCGGCGGCGCGATAAAGGTGAGGCGAATTTATCGCCGATTTTACGATTTCCGGAAAATTATGTTGCGGCGCATTCCGTAATAACACGTAGCGGAATTGCGTAGTTCCGCGCTTGTTGCTGCGTGGTCAAACCGAAATACTAGCGTCCGCGTCGACACGGCGCTGCGTGGACGCGTGCGCGTCCGCCACCCCACAACAATGAGTCTGCCTTCCGCGGGACGATAAAAGCGTTTCACGCCAAAAGCATGGCGGGAGGCAAGAGGAGCACTTATGCAAACCAGCAGTAAGGGACTGGGTCAGCACCTGGTCTGGCTGGCGGTTGCGGTACTGGGCGCGTTCGCGCTGGGCACCGTGGCGCTGGCCAGAGGGGAGACCATCAATGCGCTATGGGTGGTGATCGCCGCCGTATGCGTGTATTTGATCGCATACCGTTACTACAGCCGCTTCATCGCCAAGAACGTCTTCCAGCTGGATCCGACGCGCATGACGCCGGCATGGAAGCACAACGACGGCCTGGACTACGTGCCCACCAACAAGCACGTGCTGTTCGGCCACCACTTCGCCGCCATCGCCGGCGCCGGCCCCCTGGTGGGCCCGGTGCTGGCCGCGCAGATGGGCTATCTGCCGGGCATGCTGTGGATCCTGGCCGGCGTGGTGTTCGCCGGCGCCGTGCAGGACTTCACGATCCTCTTCATCTCGACCCGCCGCGACGGCCGTTCGCTGGGTGACCTGGTCAAGTCCGAACTGGGCAAGATCCCGGGCGTGATCGCGCTGTTCGGCGCCTTCATGATCATGGTCATCATCCTGGCCGTGCTGGCGCTGATCGTGGTCAAGGCGCTGACGCATTCGCCCTGGGGTACCTTCACGGTGGCCGCGACCATTCCCATCGCGCTGTTCATGGGCGTGTACCTGCGCTACATCCGTCCGGGCAAGATCGGCGAAGTGTCCATCATCGGCTTCGTCGGCCTGATGGCCGCCATCACCTTCGGCCAGGACGTGGCTGCGCACCCGGTGATCGGTCCCATGTTCGACTTCGACGGCAAGGGCCTGACCTGGATCCTGATCATCTACGGCTTCATCGCCTCGGTGCTGCCGGTGTGGCTGCTGCTGGCCCCGCGCGACTACCTGTCGACCTTCCTGAAGATCGGCACCATCGTCGGCCTGGCCATCGGCATCGTCGTGGTCGCGCCCGAGCTGAAGATGCCCGCGCTGACTCAGTTCGTCGACGGCACCGGTCCGGTGTGGTCGGGCAACCTGTTCCCGTTCCTCTTCATCACCATCGCCTGCGGCGCGGTGTCGGGCTTCCACGCCCTGATCGCCTCGGGCACCACGCCCAAGCTGATCGAGAATGAAACCCAGGCCCGCTACATCGGTTACGGCGGCATGCTGATGGAATCCTTCGTGGCCATCATGGCGCTGGTGGCGGCTTGCGTGATCGAGCCGGGCATCTACTACGCCATGAACAGCCCGGC
>JALDYL010000211.1:0-7896 GCA_032153965.1 Achromobacter sp.
AAGCCTTCACCATCCATGACCGCGGCGACGCCGAGGACCTGATGGGCATGGTGCGGCACGAGCTGGGCCTGTCGTCCACCAAGTCGCGTTTTCCGCTCAAAGGTACCTGCCTGGCCATTTACTCGCGCGTGGTCAACAGCCAGACGCCGGTGGCCGACGTGCTGAAGACTTCCTTCCCCTGGTGCGCCCAATGGGAAGACGAACTCAAGAACCTGTTCCGCGCCTACGTCGCGGCCAAGCAGGACCAGCAGGTGCTGGATTACGACGACCTGCTGCTCTATTGGGCCGAAATGATGGGCGATCCCGGCATCGCGGCCGACGTGGGGGCGCGTTTCGACCATGTGCTGGTGGACGAATACCAGGACACCAACCGCCTGCAATCCGCCATCCTGCTGGCGATGAAACCCGACGGCCGCGGCCTGACGGTGGTGGGCGACGATGCCCAGTCCATCTATTCGTTCCGCGCGGCCACGGTGCGCAACATCCTGGACTTCCCGAACCAGTTTCCCACCCCGGCCCGGGTCATCACGCTGGACCGCAACTACCGCTCCACCCAGCCCATCCTGAACGCATCCAACGCCGTGATCGGCCTGGCCACGGAGCGCTACGCCAAGGACCTGTGGACCGACCGCCAGTCCTCCCAACTGCCCGAACTGGTGACGGTCAGCGACGAAGCCGGCCAGGCGCGCTGGGTGGCCGACCAGGTGCTGGCGCAGCGCGAGGGCGGGGCCACGCTCAAATCGCAGGCGGCGCTGTTCCGCACGGCCAGCCACAGCGCCGCGCTGGAACTCGAACTGACCCGCCGCAACATTCCCTTCGTGAAGTTCGGCGGCCTGCGCTTCCTGGAGGCCGCGCACGTCAAGGATTTGCTGTCGCTGCTGCGCTGGGCGGAGAATCCGCGCGGCCGCATGGCGGGCTTCCGCGTGGCGCAACTGCTGCCGGGCATCGGGCCGGCCACGGCCGGCAAGCTGATGGACGCCATGTCGGCCTCGGCCGAGCCTTTGCGCGCGCTGCGTGAATTCAAGCCGGGCGCGGCGGCGCAGGAGGAGTGGGGCGCCTTCGCCGATACCTATGCGGCCTTGTGCGATCCCGCGCTGAAATGGCCCGCCGACCTGGACCTGGCCCTGCGCTGGTACGGCGCCCAGCTGGAACGCCTGTACGACGATGCGCGCGTGCGCCGCGCGGACCTGGACCAGTTGGTGCGCATCGCCGCGGGCTACGGCACGCGCGAACGCTTCCTGACCGAGCTGACGCTGGATCCGCCGGACGCCACCAGCGACGAGTCCGGCGCGCCGCATCGCGACGAGGACTACATGATCCTGTCCACCATCCATTCCGCCAAGGGCCAGGAATGGAAGGCGGTCTACGTCCTGAACGTGGTCGACGGCTGCATCCCGTCCGACATGAGCACCGGCACGGCCGAGGAAATCGAGGAAGAGCGCCGCCTGCTGTACGTGGCGATGACGCGTGCCAAGGAACGCCTGCAGCTCATCGTGCCGCAGCGGTTTTATGTGCACCAGCAGACCGGCATGGGCGACCGCCACGTCTATGGATCGCGCACGCGCTACATCACCAATGCGATGCTGCCGCTGTTCGACCACCTGCCCAAGCCGCCGGAGCTGCCCGAGGGACGCGGCGTGCCCAAGGAACCGCAGGCGCCCAGCGTGGACGTGGCCAAACGGGTGCGCAACCTGTTCTCCTAGGCTGGGCTATCATCGCCCGATATATAAGCTGTCCGGCAGGGATCGCATTGCAAAAGGGTGTTTATGGCTACTGAAGAACAGGCCGCCGACGACTCGAAGAGAGAGGTCGTCGCATCGATCGCCTATGTGAACGGACGGCGGGAACGCGAGGTTCCCATCGACGAAGTCGCCCAGTACGTCAGCCAGGACCACGGCATGCTGTGGATCGGCCTGCGCAATCCGCGCCCGGAAGTGCTGGCCAAGGTCGCCAGCGAACTCGGCGCCTGCGACAAGAACCAGGAAGAAATGCTGGAATCCCACCGGCGGCCGAAGATCATCGACTACGGCAACATGATCCTGATCGTCGCCATCACGGTGGAGGTCGAGGCCGAGCGTCCCATTTTCGGCGAGACCCAGTTCCTCATCGGCGACGGCTTCCTGGTCACGGTGCGGCGCGGCGCCACCGCCGGCCACAGCCCCTTGCGCGAACGTCTGGAAGCCTCGCCCGACCTGCTCAAGCGCGGCAGCGACTATGTGGCCTCGGAATTGCTGGACTGGCTGGTGGACCGCTATGTCGCCGCGGCCGGCAAGATCGAATCCGTGGTCGAAGGCGCCGAACAGAAGCTGCTGATCCGCGGCGCCAAAGATTCCGACATCCGCAGGCTGTACCGCCAGCGCCGCGACCTGCTGCGCATCCACACGGTGGTGTCGCCGCTGGCCGAGATCTGCCGCCGCCTGGCGCGGGTCGAGATGTCGGCGGTGGACGAGCATGCCCGTCCGTATTTCGGCGAGGTCGCCGACCGCGTGCTGCGCGTGGACGAACTGTTCAACTCGCTGCGCGAATCGCTGGCCTTCGCCTTTGAAGCCAGCCTGATGATAGGCCAGGCCGCGCAGAACGACACCACCCGCAAGCTGGCGTCCTGGGCCGCCATTTTGGCGGTGCCCACGGCCATCGCCGGGATCTACGGCATGAACTTCGAATTCATGCCCGAACTGAAGTCGCCCCTGGGCTATCCCATCACGCTGGGCGTCATCGCGTCGGTCTGTTCCTTCCTGTATTGGCGGTTCCGCAAGTCGGGCTGGCTGTAGCGCGGACGTCCCGGATAGGGCGCCGGAGTCGGGGCCTTTATGGCAAACTGCCTGCGTTTTCCTACCTGGAGCGCAGGCGGTGCGTGGCAAACCTAACTTTCGCGGCGGCAGCAAGCTGACCGCCCTGATCGTCGCCCTGATACTTGCGGCGGCAGGCGCCATCGTCAATTGGCTGCAGCCTTCGGGCAAGCAGGGCCAGGAGCGGACCGAGCGTCCGGCGCCCTCGGCCCAGGGCCGGCCCGGCGCCACGCTGGCTGGCGGCATCCCGCAGGGCAGCTACACGCTCACGGGCATGATCGTGAACGTGGCCGACGGCGACACCGTGACCTTGCGCGCGCCCGACGGCCAGCACCGCATCCGCATGGACAGCATCGACGCGCCCGAAGAGGGCCACGGGTCCGATCAGCCCGGGCAACCCTATGCCGAGGCCGCGCGCAAGAACCTGGCCGGCCTGGTCGCGGGCAAGACGCTCACCGCACAATGCTACGAGAAGGACCAGTACGGCCGGGAAGTCTGCGCCCTGATCCTGGATGACGGCCTCTCGGCCAACCGCCTGCAGGTGGAGGCCGGCTACGCCTGGGCCTATACGGCGCGCCAGGGCGACTACCTGCGCGACAAAGCCATGCCGGACCTGCAGCGCCAGGCCAAGGCGGCCGGACGCGGCCTGTGGGCGCAGCCTGGCGCCATGCAACCCTGGAAGTGGCGCTACGACTGCTGGCGGCAGCGCCAGTGCGGCTGAACCCGCGCGGGCCGGCGCGCAACGCCGCGCCCGAGCGCCGCCAGCCCTGGGGGATGCCTGGGTATGGTCCCCGGCCCGTGTTTGCTATCCTCTGTCGCAACGATTCGAAGGGAAGGTTTCCATGCGTGCATTGAAGCGGCTCTGGGCGGCGGCCATGCTGCTGTCGCTGGCGTTGGCGGGCTGCTCGCAAGAAAGCCCCATCAACAGCCCGTATCCGTCCGGCGCCGAAAGCCAGAACACGCTGTTTTCCGCCTTCGTCAAGCGTTCTCCGAAGTACCTGGACCCGGCCAGCTCTTATTCCGGCGACGAGACCCCTTATACGTACAACATCTACGAGACGCTTTACGGCTACCACTATCTGAAGCGGCCCTACGAACTGGTGCCGCGCGCGGCGGCATCGATCGACCCGCCCGTCTACCTCGACGCGCAGGGCAACACGCTGCCCGTCGACACGCCCGGCGAGCAGATCGCGCAAAGCATCTACGACATCAAGATCCGGCCCGGCGCGCGCTACGCGCCGCACCCGGCATTCGCCCGCAAGACCGACGGCGGCTACGACTACTTTCCGCTGGCGCCGGGCGAACTGGACGACAAGTTCTACATTCCCGATTTCCCGCGCACCGGCACCCGCGAACTGACGGCCGACGACTACGTCTACGCCTTCCGGCGCCTGGTCAGCCCGCGCGTGGTGTCGCCGATCTCCAGCCTCATGACCGAGCATGTGACCGGCCTGAAAGAGTACGCGGACCGGCTGCGCCAGCGCGACCAGGCGCTGCGACGCGACGTGCCGGGGGGCGCAGGCGCGCCGCCCTGGCTGGATCTGCGCGAGGCCGACGGCTTCACCGGCGTGCAGGCGCTGGATCCGCACACCCTGCGCATCCGCGTCAACGGCAAGTACCCGCAGTTCAAGTACTGGCTGGCCATGACCTTCACCGCGCCCATCCCCTGGGAAGCCGACCGTTTCTACAGCCAGCCGGGCATGGCGGCGCACGACCTGTCGTTGAACACCTGGCCGGTCGGCACCGGTCCCTACATGCTGGTGGAGTCGCTGCAGAACCGCCGCCACGTGCTGGGGCGCAATCCCAACTTCCATGGCGAGCCCTATCCCTGCGAAGGCGAGCCGGGCGACGCGGCCGCGGGGCTGCTGGCCGACTGCGGCAAGCCCACGCCCTTCATCGACCGCGCGGAGTTCAGCGTCGAAAAGGAAGCCATACCGCTGACCGGCAAGTTCCTGCAGGGCTATTACGACGTGCCGCAGATCGAGCGTGGCGAATACGGCGTGGCCATGCTGGTCGCGGCCGGCGACAGTCAGGACAAGGCGCGCCTGTACAACGAACACGGCATCAAGCTGCCGACGACCGTCGAGACCGCCAACTGGTACATGGGCTTCAACTGGCTGGACCCGGTGGTGGGCAAGGGCGACACGCCGGAACAGGCAGCAAAGAACCGCAAGCTGCGCCAGGCCATCAGCATCGCGTTCGACTGGGAAGAGTACGTCGCGGTGTTCGAGAACAGCCAGGCTTCGGTGGCCTACGGCCCGGTGCCGCCGGGCGTGCTCGGCTACCGCGAACCGCCCGAGGGCGTGAACCCGGTGGTCTACAACCTCGTCGATGGCAAGCCCGTGCGCAAGTCCGTGGACGTGGCGCGCCGCCTGTTGGCCGAGGCCGGCTACCCCGATGGCCGCAACGCCAAGACGGGGGCGCCGCTGGTGCTCTATTACGACTCGATGCAGGGCGGCGGCTCCAATCCCCAGTTCGACTGGATGCGGCGCCAGATGGCCAAGATCGGCGTGCAGCTGGACGTGCGCGCCACCGACTACAACCGCTTCCAGGACAAGATGATGCGCGGGTCCGCGCAGATCTTCCTGTGGGGCTGGAACGCCGACTATCCCGACGCCGAGAACTTTCTGTTCCTGCTCTACGGCCCCAACGCCAAGGCCAAGGGCGGCGGCGAAAACGCGGCCAACTACGCCAGCCCCGAATACGACCGCCTCTTCGAGCAGATGAAGTTCCTGGACGATGGTCCCGAGAAGGAACAGCTCATCGCCCGGATGACCGCCATCGTGCAGCGCGACGCGCCGTGGATGTTCGGCTACTTCCCGATGTCGGGCGGCGCCTACCAGCAGTGGGTCGGCAACGCCAAGCCGACCCAGATGGTCCGCAACACGCTGCAGTACATGAAGATCGATGCCGCCCTGCGGCAGCAGAAGATCGACGAGTGGAACTATCCGAGGTGGTGGCCGATAGGCCTGTTCGCGCTGTTGCTGGCGCTGGCGATATGGCCGTCGTATGTGGCGCTGAAGCGGCGTGAACGCCAGACGGCATTCGCGCCGGCCCTGGGCAAGGAGCATCAATCATGATCGGCTACGTGATCCGCCGGTTGCTGTACGGCGTGCTGATCCTGATCGGGGTGAATCTCTTCACCTTCATCCTGTTCTTCGCCGTGAACACGCCCGACGACATGGCGCGGCTGGCCATCGGCGGGCAGCGCGCCAACCAGGAAGCGGTGGAAAAATGGAAGGTCGAGCGCGGCTACGACAAGCCGCTGTTCTTTAATGCCAAGGCCGAAGGCGCGGCGCAATTGACCGACACGGTGTTCTACCAGCGTTCGGTGCCCTTGCTGGTCATGGACTTCGGCGCGTCCGACGGCGGGCGCGACATCGGCCGCGAGATCAAGACGCGCATGGGGCCCAGCCTGGCCCTGGCGGTGCCTACCTTCTTCCTGGGACTTTTCGTCAGCATCGTCTTTTCCCTGACGCTGGTGTATTTCCGCGCCACGCGGCTCGACTTCTGGGGCGTGGTGGTCTGCGTGCTGCTGCTGTCCATCTCCAGCCTGTTCTACATCATCGCCGGCCAATGGGTCTTCGCCAAGCTGCTGCGGCTGGTGCCGTTCTCGGGCTTTTCGGGCGGGCTGGACATGGTCAAGTTCCTGGCGCTGCCGGTGCTGGTCGCGATTGTGTCGCGGTTGGGTCCGGAAGCGCGCTTCTACCGCACCCTGTTCCTGGAGGAGATAGGCAAGGACTATGTGCGCACCGCGCGCTCCAAGGGCCTGGCTGAACGCGTCGTGCTGTTCCGGCACGTGTTGCGCAACGCCATGCTGCCCATCCTGACCAGCACGGTGGCCGCGCTGCCGCTGCTGTTCATGGGCAGCCTGATCGCGGAGTCCTTCTTCGGCATTCCCGGCCTGGGCAGCTACACCATCGACGCCATCAACGCGCAGGACTTCTCCATCGTGCGCGCCATGGTGTTCCTGGGCGCCGCCCTCTACATCGTGGGGCTGATCCTGGCCGACATTTCCTACACGCTGGCCGACCCCCGCGTCCGATTCGAGTAGCCGCCATGCCCAAGTTCGTCTTCCTCTGGACCGATATCGCGTTGTGGCTCATGGTATTGGGCGCGCTGGCCTATGCCTGGCATGTGCGCCGCAGCCCCAACCTGCGCGCGACCTGGGCGCGCGTGGCGCGCGACACGCCCGCCATGTGTTCGGCGGTGATTCTGGCCGCGTTCGTGGTGGTGGGCCTGCTGGACTCGGTGCACTACCGGCCGCTGCTGCCGCCGGCCCCCGGCGCCGCGGCCGACGCGCCGCCGGCCTATGCGCCCGCGGTGCGCTCGGCGCTGGACGGACTGCTCACGGGTTCCGTGCTGACCACGCCGGAAAAGACCTATTCCGAACCCTTGGCGATACGGCAGTTCACCAAGGAAACCATGCTCGTCAACGACAAGCCGGTGCGCGACTTTCCCCGGTTGCGGGGGGCGGGCGTGCATCTGGAAGACGCCGACCGCGACCACCTGGGCGATCTCGCCAAGCGGCTCGGGCTGGGCCTGGCCGCGGGGCTGGCGGTGTCCGCCGCCGTGATCGGGCTGATGTATGCGGGCCTGGCCAGGCGGCGCGCCGCCAGGGCCACAGACGAGGCGGCTGCGGACGTGCCCTGGCGCGCCATGGCGGTCACCTTCACGCTGCTGTGCCTGACGGCGGGCGCCTTGGCCGGCCTGTCCAGCGGCTATCACGCGCTGGGCACCGACCGCATCGGCAACGACGTGCTGTGGCAGGCGCTCAAGAGCATCCGCACCGCGCTGGTCATCGGCAGTCTCACCACCATCGCCATGCTGCCGCCGGCCATTGTCTTCGGCATCGCCGCCGGTTACTTCAAGGGCAAGGTCGACGACGGCATCCAGTATCTCTACACCACCATCACCTCGATTCCGGGCGTGCTGCTGGTGGCCGCCTGCGCGCTGATGATGCAGGTGTATATCGATAACAACGCGGATCTGTTCGACACCTCGGCCGCGCGCGCCGACTTGCGGCTGTTCCTGCTCTGCATGATTCTGGGATTCACCGGCTGGGCCGGGTTGTGCCGCCTGTTGCGCGCCGAGACCCTCAAGCTGC
>JALDYL010000212.1:0-7806 GCA_032153965.1 Achromobacter sp.
ATTTTGATTTGGGGATTTCCCGGGGCGGGCCAACCCGGGGCGGGCCAACCCGGGGGCAACCGGGGGGATGCAGGGCGGACCTTACCGGCGCGCGTTTTCCCAGAGGGACAGGCAGGAGGGAGGGAGCGCGCCGCTGACGGGCGCGTGGAACGAGGCAGCGTCAGAGCCTGCCGCCCTGGCTCAGGCTGCTAGCCGGCCTTGCGTGGATAGGCGCGGCTCGCGTCCCGCATGAAGGTCTGCACGGCGGTCTCGTATTGCGCGCCGCTGCGGAAGGCGCCGGAGTGCGAGGCGCCTTCGATCTTGACCAGGCGCTTGAGTTCGGGCGCCACGTTGCTGGCGGCGGCGTAGAGCTCGTCGCTCATGGTGTGCGGCACCACGCGGTCGGCGGTGCCGTGCATGAAGAGCATGGGCGTGCGCATGCGAGCCAGTTTTTCCACCGAGGCAAACGGCTGTGTGACGAGCAGGCTGGCGCCGGGCACCTTGCCCCAGCGCAGCGTGGCCAGCATCGCGCCGATGCTGGTGAAGCTGGACTCCACGATCAGGCCGGCGAACGCTGGCTGATCGGGGCGCGCGGCCAGGTCGATCGCGATTGCGCCGCCCAGGCTGTGGCCGTAGATGAAGCGGCGCGCCGGATCGGGCTGGATGCGGGCCAGCTCCGTAAGCCCGGCCATCGCGTCTTCCAGCGCGCTGTCCTCGGACGGCAGGCGCGGGGTCGAGGCGCCGAAGCCGCGGTAGTCGATGGCCAGCACGGAATAGCCCATGCGGGTCCAGCCGTCGATGCGAAAGGCGCTGCCGTTCAGGTTCCAGCGCGCGCCATGCAGGTACAGCACGGTGGGCGCGCCGGCTTTGGGGCTTTGCCAGTACCAGGCGCGCACCTTGTCGCCGCCGGCCAGCGTCAGGTCGTAAACCTGGGTTCCGGCGGCGGGTTCGCGCCACCAGGTCTGCGGTTCGGACTGGGGAGAGAAGATGGTCTGCCGCTGCCAGGAATCGAGCTGGGTGCAGCCGACGACGCTGGCGCCGGCCAGGAGGGCAACGGCGAACAGGCGGCGGGGAGAAAGGCGGGGGAGGGCTGGCATGGAATATCTGACCCGGGCGGAGCGGCTGGGTTCCGGCATCAGCATACTTCGGGATGGACTTCCCGCGTCAAGGCCAGCCAGGCCTGGGCGGCGTGCGACAGGTAGCCGCCGCGGCGCCAGACCAGCACCATTTCCCAGTCCGTGCCGGCGTCGCGCAATGGCACGCGCGCCACTCCGGCGTGCAGCTCTTCGCGGGCCTTCAGGCGCGGGAGGAAGGCCACGCCCAGGCCGGCGGCCACCAGCGCCACGATGAAATCGATCTGACCGCTGCGCGCCGCAATGGCAGGGGCAAAGCCGGCGCGCTGGCAGGCGTCATGGATGATGCGGTTCAGGGCAAAGCCCGTCTCGAACAGGATGAAGGGCGAATCCTGCAGGTCGCTCAGCCCGACCGTTGCCGCGCCCGCCATGGGATGGTCGGCGGGCATCAGCGCCACCAGCGGCTCGCGCGCCACCGGCTGCCATTCGAAGATGTCGGGCACCGGTTTGAGCGAGCCCGCCAGCTCGATCTCGCCGGCCATCACCATTTCTTCCAGGCGGCGGCTGCCGTGTTCCACCAGGCTGATCTCCACCAGCGGATAGCGGCTGCGAAAGCGCGCGAACATCGGCGCGAACAAGTTGCTGCTGCCCAGCGGCGGCAGGCCCAGCCGCAGCACGCCGCGCTTTAGGCCCTTCAGTTCGTCGAGTTCGGCGTACAGGTCGTCGCGCTGCGCCAGCATGGCCACGGCACGGCGGTAGACGATCTCGCCGGCGGCGGTCAGCCGCGGCGGCTGGGCGTGGCGGTCCAGCAAGGGCATGCCCAGCTCGTCTTCCAGCTGGCGCACGGCCTTGCTCACGGTGGGCTGGGTGGCGAAGACAGCCTTGGCCGCCTGGGAGAAACCGCCCTGGCGGACAACCTCGACCAGGGCGCGCAGCGGGCGCAGTTCCATGGTTATGCCTATTTGGAATGATGTGAATTCAAGGAATTCATTTTATCTATGAGCCACGCAGGCGTAAAACATCTACTTGCCGCAGGAACCTCGTCCCATGTCTCGCCCACGCCTCGCCATTCTTCTACGCAGCAAGCTGCGCCGCAGCCGCGTGCTGCAAATCTGCCTGCTGGTCCTGTTCTCCCTGCTGGGGCAGGGGCTGGCTCAATTGCTGGGCCTGCCTGTGCCGGGCGGCGTCATCGGCATGGCGCTGGTGCTGCTGCTGCTGGCCACGCGCCGTCTGCGGGTGCGCAACGTGCACCGCGGCGCCAGTTGGCTGCTGGGCGAGATGTTGCTGTTCTTCGTGCCTGCGGTCATGTCGCTGCTGGACCACCGCGAATTCCTCGGCGTGCTGGGCTTGAAGCTGCTGGCCGTCATCCTGCTGGGCACGGCCCTGGTGATGACGGGCACGGCCCTGACCATCGACCTTTGCTATCGCTGGATGAACCGCCATGCCGGCTGATTTCAATCTGTTGTTCTGGCCCGCCGCGACCGTGCTGGCCTATGTCTGCGCGCGCTTGTTCTACCGGCGCTACGCCTACTGGTGCACGTCGACCCTGGTGGTGGCGCCGGCGCTGCTGCTGGCGCTGGCGATCGCGCTGCACACGGGCTACCGGGACTACATGGCGGGTTCGCACTGGCTGATGGCGATGCTGGGGCCGGTCATCGTGGCCTTCGCGCTGCCTTTGTATGAACAGCGCGCGCTGATCCGCCGCTACTGGCCCGTGCTGGTGGCGGGCGTGGCGGTGGGCAGCCTGATCGCGGGCGCCAGCGCCTGGATGCTGGGCAGCTTGCTGGGCCTGTCGCCGGATCTGCGCCTGAGCCTGCTGCCGCGCTCGGTGGCCACGCCGTTCGCGGTGGCTGTGTCGTCCCATGTGGGTGGAGTCCCCGACCTGACCGCTGTCTTCGTGATTGTCACAGGGGTGTTTGGCGCGGCCATCGGCCAGCTGATGCGGCGCTGGCTGCCGCTGCGCTCGGCGCTGGCGCGCGGCGCGCTGTTCGGCATGGGTGCGCACGGCGCCGGAACGGCCAAGGCCCGTGAACTGGCGGACGATGAGGGCGCCGTCGCGGGCTTGGTGATGGTGATGGCGGGCTTGTTCAACGTGCTGGTCACGCCCGCCGTGGTCGTGGGGTTGCTGGCCTGACGGCCGCGTCAGTGCAGCATTTCCAGCGCCACCGGATACAGCGACGCCACCAGCAGCAGCGCCATGCCCACATTGAAGGCGCGGATCGCCCAGGGTTTGTGCAGCACGCGGCGCAGCGCGGTGCCGAAGGTTACCCAGATGCCGATGCTGGGCAGGTTGACGATGCCGCAGACTATCGTGGCGATGACCAGATTGGCGAAGAAGCCATTCTGCGGCGTATAGGTCGCGACCACGCCTACCGCCATTACCCAGGCCTTGGGATTGACCCACTGGAAGGCCGCGGCCTGCAGAAAGGTGAAAGGCTTGCCGCGCGCTTCGCCTTCGTCCATGCCGCCCGAATTGGCGATCTTCCAGGCCAGATACAGCAGATAGGCCGCGCCGGCGTACTTCAGCACGGTGTACAGCTGCGGCACCTGCTGGAACACCGAACCCAGCCCGATGCCCACCAGGAAAATCATCAGCGTGAAGCCCAGGTTCACGCCCAGCAGATGCGGCACGCTGCGGCGAAAGCCGAAGTTCAGGCCGGACGAGGCCAGCATCACGTTGTTGGGGCCGGGTGTAATCGAGCTGACCAGCGCGAACATGGCCAGCGGCCCCAGCAAGGACAGGGACATCAGGGGCACGTCGGCCCAGTTGGAGGGGAGCAGATTCATTTTTTGGTCCTGACGATGGCGCGGCGTCCGCCGGCGATAACGGCGATCACGGCAACGGCGAAGACATACGTCGCCGGCTCCACGGATTCGCCAAACAACAATGCGGCCGCCACCACCGTCAGGAACGGCTGCAGCAACTGCACCTGGCCGACCCGGGCGATGCCGCCCACGGCCAAGCCGCGATACCAGGCAAAAAAGCCCAGGAACATCGAACCCAGCGCCAGATAGGCGCAGGCGTAGATCACCGCGGCGGTGGGCCAACTGGCCTGCTGCGCCGCCATCCAGCCGACGGGCGCCGCCACCACGGGCGCGCTGATCACCAGGGCCCAGCAGATGGTGCGCCCGCCGCCCAGCGTGCGCGAGGCGCGCGCGCCTTCGGCATAGCCCATGCCGCCCAGCACCACGGCCAGCAGCAGCCAGAGATAGCCGGGCTGCAGTGCGCCTTCGCCCTGGCGCAGGGCATACGCCGTCACCAGTGCGGCGCCCAGCACAGCCCAGGCCCAGAAGGCGGGCGAGGGGCGTTCGCCGCTGCGCAGCGCGGCAAAGGCCGCGGTCGATAGCGGCAGCAGCCCATTGAATACCGCGCCCTGCGCAGCGGGTACGGTCTGCATGGCGAGCGACGAGGCCAGCGGCCAGCCCACCACGATGCCCAGCGCGGCCAGGATCACGCCAGGCCACTCCTCGCGGTTCGGCCGGCGGGCGCGCGTCAGCCAGAGCACGGCGATGGCCGGTACGGCCGCCAGCAGCGCGCGGCCCAATCCCACCAGCAGAGGCGTCAGCTCGCCGACGGCCAGGCGGGTCATGGGCAGCGTCAGGGAAAAGACCAGCACCCCCAGAAAGCCATAGCCGTAGCCCTCCCAAAGCGTAGCGGGCGCGCTCGGGGCGGTCGGATAGAAAGCGGGACGGGTCATCACGGCACCAAGGTTCGGGAACGCCGCGGGCATCGCGCCCGCCCGCTATTGCGGGTTTTCGGCATTGCTGTCACTCTACGCATAGTTATCGGTACAGTACCGGTACACTTTTGCATATCACTTTACTTACTGGCCTGGTGGAATCCCCATGACAGTTGCAGCCGCCGCTTCTTCCCCCATGCCCTGGCAACCCGTGCGCCAGGCCGACGCCACCCTGGTGGCGCAACTGGCCGACGGGCTGGCGCGTCGCATCGATGAACAGGGCCTGAGGCCCGGCACCCGGCTGCCGTCGATCCGCAAGATGGCGGAACAGTCGGGCGTCAGCCGTTTCACCGTGGTCGAGGCCTACGACCGGCTGGTGGCAAGCGGCCTGGTGCAGTCGCGCCGCGGCGCCGGGTTCTTCGTGCGGGCGCGCAGCGGCCAGCTGGCCGCGGTGGCCAGCGCGGCGCCCGCGTCCCTTGCGCCGCCCGCCCGGATCGACGTCGCCTGGCTGCTGCGCAGCATGTTCCGCGATAGCAATCCCTCGGGCATGCCGGGCGGGGCGGGGCTGCTGCCGGCGGACTGGCTGGATCCCGAAATGGTGGCGGGCGCGGTGCGCGCCGTGGGGCGCTCGGTGCGCGGCCACCTGGTCAGCTATGGGCATCCCCAGGGCTTCGCGCCGCTGCGCCAGCAGATCGCGGCCTTCCTGCAGAACGAGGGCGTCCCGGCGCATCCGGAACTCAATCTGCTCACGACCAACGGCGTCACGCACGGGCTGGACCTGATCGCGCGGCACCTGGTCAAGCCGGGCGACACCGTACTGGTTGAAGACCCGGCCTGGTTCGTCATCTTCGGCCGGCTGGCCGCCTTCGGCGCCCGCCTGATCGGCGTGCCGCGCGGCCCGGACGGCCCCGATACGGCGCTGCTGGAGCAATTGGCGGCCCAGCACAAGCCCAAGCTCTTCATCATCAACGGTTCGGTGCACAACCCCACCGGCCACACGCTGTCGGCCGGCGCCGCCTACGACATCCTGCGCATCGCCGAACGCCACGATTTCCTGGTGGTCGAAGACGACACCTACGGCGAGCTGCATCCGGGCGGCGCCATGAAACTGGCCGCGCTGGACCGCCTGAAGCGGGTGATCCTGGTGGGGGGCTATTCCAAGATGCTGGCGGCCAGCCTGCGCGTGGGCTATCTGGCCGCGAATCCCGAGATCCTGCAGAAGCTCGCCGACCTGAAGATGCTGGCCGGCCTGACCTCGCCGGAACTCGGCGAGCGGGTCATCCACCGCGTGCTGATGGAAGGGCAATACCGCCGCCACATCGAGCGCGTGCGCCTGCGGGTGGACGACGCTCGCCAGCGCTGCCTGAAAGGCCTGTTGAAACTGGGATTGACCGTGCACCACGAGCCGCACGCCGGCATGTTCGTGTGGGCCGATTACGGCCGCGATACCGAGGCGCTGGCGCGCGTGGCGGCCGACCACGGCATGCTGCTGGCGCCGGGCACGCTGTTTTCGCCATCCCAGGCGCCTTCGACCATGCTGCGCTTTTCGGTCACCATCGTCGATCACCGTGGCGTCTGGACCGATCTGGAAAAAATCTTCGCGCAAAACGCTGCAAGCAATCAATAATAGAGAGCTATCCCGTTGAAGCCATTGAAGGAAACGCCATGTCCGCACCCATCAAGCCCCTGACCCAGAATTTCGCCGTCGCGCCCCAGCTCGGCCCGGACGACATGGCGGACGTCGCCGCCGCCGGCTACAAGAGCGTCATCATCAACCGTCCCGATTTCGAGGGCGGCCCGGACCAGCCCACCGCCGCGGACGTGTCCAAGGCCGCGCTCGCCGCCGGCCTGCAGATCGAATACCAGCCGGTCGTGGGCAGCGCCATGACCGCCGCCGACGTGGTGCGTTTCGCCGAGCTGCTGCGCACCCTGCCGGGCCCGGTCCTGGCCTACTGCCGCACCGGCACGCGCTGCACCAATCTGTACGCCGCGGCCCAGCAGCTGGCCTGAGCGCGCGCTTGACGCGCGTCAAGGCGCGCCGGGTTCGGTTGATGTGAACCTGGCGCGTTTCCGGTAGCATGGAGGTACCTCACAAACAGGAGCAGGCAAGATGTTCAAGAAGATCCTGATTCCCACCGACGGTTCCCCGCTCTCGGCCCAAGCCGCCAATGCCGGTATTTGCTTTGCGCGCTCCGTGGGCGCTGAAGTCGTCGCGCTCTACGTGACCCAGCCTTTCGCAGCCACGATCGGCTTCGACGGCATGGCCGCTGCTTACGCCATCACCGACGAAGACTACGAAAAAGCTTCCGCCGAGCAGGCCGACAAGTACCTCAAGCAGATCACCGACCGCGCCGACACCGCCGGCGTGAAGTCCGAGTCGCGCGCCGTGTCGAACTTCAACGTGGCCGACGGCATCGTGCAAGCCGCCGCCGACGCCGGCTGCGACCTGATCTTCATCGGCAGCCACGGCCGCAGCGGCCTGTCGCGCCTGCTGCTGGGCAGCGTCACCGCCAAGGTCCTGTCGCTGGCCAGCACCGCCGTGCTGGTGTACCGCGTCAAGGAAGACAAGAAGTAGCCTGCACGGATACGCCGCTGCGGGCAGCCCCAGAGGCTCGCCCCAGGCTGGTGCGTGGCAAACGAGCCCCTCCTGCTGGAGGGGCTTTTTTTATCCTTGGCCTTTGCAGGGACTAGGCTTGTTTCTTGCCGCGCCGCGCGTAATATTTATGCATCAGTGCGGGCGCGATTTCGCCATTCTCAAGCACCCTACGCGGCATGGCGCCCGCCGCGGCAAGGCCCGGTCGGGCTTGCCGTCTTCGCCCGGTAGTTCACTGCAAGGGAAGAGGCCATGACTCGCAAGACGCGTATCGAGCTATACCGCAATATCGGCATCAGCGCCCATATCGACGCGGGCAAAACGACGACCACCGAGCGCATCCTCTTCTACACCGGCATCACCCACAAGATCGGCGAAGTGCACGACGGCGCCGCCGTGATGGACTGGATGGAGCAGGAGCAGGAGCGCGGCATCACCATCACGTCGGCCGCCACCACCGCCTTCTGGAAGGGCATGGCGG
>JALDYL010000213.1:0-7733 GCA_032153965.1 Achromobacter sp.
ACCGCAACATGCTTCCCTTCCCTGTAGTTACCACGGTTTATGGCGGGCATGCCGCAGCCGTGGACCCCGTGGTTCAGTCGCCGACCGGGGCCAACGATAGTGGTTGCCAAACCTAGGGATAACCCGGAAGAAAAGCCGGTTTGTTCTTTATTTCCCCGCAATGGATTCGACAATCGACAGGGATTTCGCAAACTGAATTTTTACTGAACAAAAAGAAAGCCCCAGGCTTGCGCGAGGGGTCTGTTCAGGGCCGCGGCGCAATGCCGCGGCAGGCCTGGCTTTGCCGGTCAGGCGAAGTTCTTGGCCGCGAATTCCCAGTTCACCAGCGCCCAGAAGTTCTCCAGGTACTTGGGACGGGCGTTGCGGTAGTCGATGTAGTAGGCGTGTTCCCAGACATCACAGGTGAGCAGCGGCTTGTCGGCCGTGGTCAGCGGGGTGGCGGCGTTGCTGGTGTTGACGATGTCGACCGAGCCGTCGGCCTTCTTGACCAGCCAGGTCCAGCCCGAACCGAAGTTGCCGGCGGCCGACTTGTTGAAGGCTTCCTTGAAGGCGTCGAAGCTGCCCCACTTGGCGTTGATGGCGTCAGCCAGCTTGCCGGTGGGAGCGCCGCCGGCCTTGGGGGCCAGGCTGTTCCAGTAGAACGTGTGGTTCCAGATCTGGGCGGCGTTGTTGAAAATGCCACCCGAGGACTTCTTCACGATGTCTTCCAGCGACAGCGTTTCGAATTCCGTGCCCGGGATCAGGTTGTTCAGGTTCGTGACGTAGGTCTGGTGATGCTTGCCGTAGTGGAACTCCAGCGTTTCCTTGGAGATGTGCGGAGCCAGCGCGTCCAGTTCGTAAGGCAGGGGGGGAAGAGTGTGTGCCATGTGAGGTTCCTTCTGTTGAGTGCACGATCAAGCCGGTCAATTGTATCGGCAACTACTGAGGATACCGCGTTAACCCCGCGCCCGCGCGGGGTTAAGGGACACATGTGCATATGACGGAAAGCGCGTGCCCATGCGACCCGCCGCAAGGCCGCGGCGCTTGCTCGGCAGTCGGCGCTCAGGCCCCGTCGCGCGTATCGCGGCCACGCGTGACCGCGACCTCGGCGCCGCCTTGCGCGAAACTCAGATCCAGCGTTTGCCCCGCCGTCAGCGCGGCCCCGTCCCGCACGATGCGGCCCTGAGCGTCGCGCGCGATGGCGTAGCCGCGAGCCAGCGTGTTGCCCGGGTCCAGCGCGCGCAATTGCGCCGTGGCGGAGGCCAGCCGATTGCGCCGCTGCACCAGCAGCCGCGCATGCGCCTGGCCCAGTTGGCGCGCCGCGCCCGCCAGGCGGTCGGCGGCGCGGCCGGTATCGGGCGCGCGATGCGCCAGGCGCTGCGTCAGCAGGTTGACGCGCGCGGCGCGGCGCTCCTGGGGGCCGGACCAGGCGGTCGCCAGACGGAAGCGCAGGCTGTTCAGGCGCTCGCGCTGATGCTCCAGGCGCTGCGCCGGGGACACCAATTGCGCGGCGGCGCGGTCCAGCCGCTGGGCAGCGCGTTCCAGCCGGCGCTGCTGGCCCCGTGTCATGGCCTCAGCGGCCTGCATGACCCGGCCCAGCAGTTCGGAACGCGGCACGCAGGCCAGCTCGGCGGCCGCGGTCGGCGTCGGCGCGCGCACGTCGGCCACGAAATCGACGATGGTGAAATCCGTCTCGTGCCCCACCCCGCTGATGACGGGAATGGCGCTGCCCGCAACCTCGCGGGCCAGCGCCTCGTCGTTGAAGCTCCAGAGATCCTCGATGCTGCCGCCGCCGCGCACCAGCAGCAGCGTGTCGACTTCGGCGCGCTGGTTGGCCATGCGCACCTGGGCCGCCAGCCGCCCGGCGGCATCCGCCCCCTGGACCGGCGCCGGATAGATGATCACGGGCACCTGGGGCGCGCGGCGCGCCAGCGCCGACAGCACATCCCGCAGCGCCGCGGCATGCAGGGACGTGATCACGCCGATGGCCCGCGGCAGGCGCACGGGTTCGCGCTTGACGGACGGATCGAACAGGCCTTCGGCAGCCAGCTGCTCCTTCAGGCGCAGGAAGGCCTCGTACAGATTGCCTAGTCCGGCCCGCCGCATGGCGTCAGCCTGCAGCTGATAGTCGCCGCGCGGCTCGTACAGGGACACGCGGGCCCGGACTTCGACCTGATCGCCGGCGCGCGGGGTGAAACCCACCGCGCTGGCGCGGCTTCTGAACATGACGGTGCGCACGGAGGCCCGGCTGTCCTTGAGCGTGAAGTACCAATGCCCGGAAGCCGCCGCCGTGAAGTTGGAAATCTCTCCGCGCACCCACAGCGCCGGGATGCTGCGCTCCAACAACTGCCCCACGGCTTGATTCAGCTGGGCAACCGTCAGGATATCCCGCGCAAATACGTTGTTTGTGACTGTAGATTCAATTGTCATGGGGCTTTCCGATGCGTACCTGTCCACAGGAGCCGCGTAGCGGGCCGCAATCATACCGCGTCCCAGCAAATTCTCCGCAACCGGCCCGAAAGCCAGCAAATTCGAATTAACTTATTGATTTTTATATGATTTTAAGCAAAACGAAGCTGCTCTCAATTGAAGCAAACAAGTGCAAGCCCTGTGCCCACAAGCATTCCCGGGAAGTTTTGCACAGAATTATCCACAAGATCTGTGGATAGATTGGGGGTCGTACCGACTTGCCACGCCCCCTGCCGCCCCGTTACAGTTTCGGCTTGATCAGATACTGGCTCGCGCCGTCTTGCGCGCCGGTTCCCCCCGGGAGTTGAACGCTTTGCTTTCCATACTGCGCGAGGCCGGCTGGCCGATCTGGCCCCTGCTGGCGACATCCGTCCTGGGCTTGGCGCTGATCTTCGAGCGCTTCCTCTCCCTGCGCCGCGGGCTGGTCATGCCGCGCGGCCTGAGCGATCAAGTGGCTGAAATGCTGCGCAACCGCCAGGACACGCCCGAATCCATCAACC
This sequence comes from Achromobacter sp., assembly GCA_032153965.1. Lineage (GTDB taxonomy): Bacteria > Pseudomonadota > Gammaproteobacteria > Burkholderiales > Burkholderiaceae_B > Achromobacter. The sequence goes on from JALDYL010000213.1 coordinate 2,949, forward strand.
GCCTCGAGCGCAATTCGCCGCTGGGCCGGATCCTGGCCGAAGTAATGCGTCACCGCCACCTGCCGCGCGAGGAACTGCGCAGCGTGGTCGAGGACGCCGGCCGCGCCGTGGCCCATGACCTCAGCCGTTACATTTCGGCCATCGGCACCATCGCCGTGGTCGCGCCCCTGATGGGCCTGTTCGGCACCGTGATCGGCATGATCGAGATCTTCGGCTCCTACACCCCCGGCGGCGGCGATCCCGCGCAACTGGCGCGCGGCATCTCGATGGCGCTGTACAACACCGGCTTCGGCATCCTCATCGCGATTCCCGCCATGATCGCGCACCGTTATCTGCGCGGCCGCGTGGACGGCTACCTCAGCGCCATGGAACAGACCGCGGCGCGCCTGGTCCGCGCCGTCTCCCCCGGCTCCGCCATACGCGAGGGCCGTTCATGAATTTCCGCGGCCCCCGCGGCGACCGCGATGAGCTGGATATCAACCTGATCCCGCTCATCGACGTGCTGCTGGTCATCCTGATCTTCCTGGCGGCAACCACCTCCTTCGCGCGCTTCACCCAGCTGAAGGTGACGCTGCCCCAGGCCTCGATGGAACAGGACACGCCTCCGGCGCTGGAAGTCGCCATCAGCCAGGATGGGCGCTACGCGCTCAACGGCACGCTCATCGACGTCTCCACGCCGCCGGAAATCGCGGAAGTCCTGCGCCAGGCCGCGGCCGGCAAGACCGAGCCGCTGGTGGTCATCAACGCCGACGCCCAGGCCACCCACCAGTCCGTGATCAACGTCATGGAAGCCGCCCGCCTGGCTGGCATTGGCCGCGTCAACTTCGCCGCGCAGACCACCCGGTGAACGCCAAGCGTGCCTCGACGCTGCTGGCGCGCCAATGGCAGCACGGCGGCTGGCTCTCCAATCTGCTGCTGCCGCTGTCCCGGCTGACCGCCTGGGAAGTGGCGCGCAAGCGCCAGCGCTACCTGGACGGCACGCGCCGCTCCTACCGCGCCCCCGTCCCCGTCGTGGTGATAGGCAATGTGTATGTCGGCGGCACGGGCAAGACCCCCATGGTCATCGCCACCGTTGAAGCGTTGCGGTCCCGCGGCTATACCCCGGGCGTCGTCAGCCGCGGCTATGGCGTCAAGGTCGGCCCGCACGCCCGCGTCGGGCTGGGCCAACTCGAAGCCGCCCGCTTCGGCGACGAACCCGCCCTGATCGCCCGCGCCACGGGCGCCCCGGTCGCCGTGCACCCGAAGCGCGCCCTGGCCGCCCAGGCCCTGCTGCAGGCCCACCCCAAGGTGGACGTGATCGTCTCGGACGACGGCCTGCAGCACCTGGCGCTCGCCCGGGACATCGAAATCGTGGTGCAGGACGAACGCGGCGTGGGCAATGGCCGCCTGCTGCCCGCCGGCCCCTTGCGCGAACCGGCCGAACGGCTGCGGGAGGTCGATGTGGTGGTGACGAACATCGGCACGCCCGACGGCCAGCCGCCAGCGGCCAGCGCCGGCCACCGGCCGCGCCAGGTCCGCATGTGGCTGGAACCGGGCGACACGCGCCAGGTTTCGGGCCGCGGCACGCGCCCCCTGGCGGACTTCGCCGGCCAACCGCGCATCGCGGCGGCCGCCGGCATCGGCAATCCGGAACGTTTTTTCACCACCTTGCGCGGCGCCGGCATCCGGCTGGAAACCGCGCTCGCCCTGCCCGATCATCACGACTACGCCGAATCGCCCTTCCAGACGCTCACGGCCGAGGCCATCCTGGTCACGTCCAAGGACGCGATCAAGTGCGCCGACCTGAACGATGCGCGTCTCTGGGAAGTGCCGGTGCGCGCGGGCTTTTCCGACCCGCAGTTGTTCGACTGGCTGGCACAGGCGCTGCGCCAGCCGGCCGGGGCTTAACAAAGCCTGCGCCTGGCAGCGCCCGCGGCCCGGCCCCAGGCAAACTGCTTTAGAATTCCGGTCATGGAATCCCGCCTACTCGACATCCTCGTCTGCCCGCTGTGCAAGGGCCGCCTCGAACACGACCGGCAGCAAGCCGAACTGGTCTGCCGCGCCGACCGCCTGGCCTTCCCTGTGCGCGACGGCATCCCCGTCATGCTGGAATCGGAAGCCCGCGCGCTGGACGACGCCCCCGCCACGCACTGAAAGCGCCGCGCATGAGCTTCATCGCCCTGATCCCGGCGCGTACCGCCTCGACCCGGTTGCCCGACAAGCCGCTGGCCGACATCGCCGGCAAGCCCATGGTCGTGCGTACCGCCGAGCGCGCGGCGCTGTCCGGCGCCTCGCGCGTCTACGTGGCCACCGACGACCTCCGCGTCCAGCAGGCGGCGCAGGCGCACGGGCTGCAGGCGCTGATGACCCGCGCCGACCACCCGACCGGCACCGACCGCCTGGCCGAAGCCGTGGAACAGCTGGGCCTGCCTGACGACGCCATCGTGGTCAACGTGCAGGGCGACGAGCCGCTGATCGAACCCGAACTCATCGACGCGGTCGCGGCCAAGCTGCAGGCCAGCCCCGAAGCCGACATCGCCACCTGCGCCTGCCCCCTGGCCAACGCCGAAGCGCTGTTCAACCCCAATGTGGTGAAGCTGGTCTGCGCCGCGAACGATCGCGCCCTGTATTTCTCGCGCGCCCCCATCCCCTGGGCGCGCGACGCGCTGGCCGCGGGCGAGCGCGTGCTGGCCGACGGCCTGCCCGCCTGGCACCACATCGGCCTGTACGCGTACCGGGTGTCGTTCCTGCGCCGCTATCCGACCCTGCCGCAAGGCGCGCTGGAGCGCTTCGAATCGCTGGAACAGCTGCGGGCCATGGAACACGGGCACGTCATCGTCGTCCATCGGGCGTCCCACGCCCCTGCCGCGGGCGTAGATACCCCGGCGGACCTGGAGCGCGTCCGACAGGTCTACAGCAAGCAGATATAAGGGTTATTTCCTATGGCGCGGCTCCGCATCGGCTGCTGCATTGCGGCATAATTCCCCGGATCACAAAAAATACACCCCTTCAGGAGCACTCATGCGTCTCATCTTGCTCGGACCTCCCGGCGCCGGCAAAGGCACCCAGGCCGCGTTTCTCACCCAACACTTCGGCATTCCTCAAATCTCCACCGGCGACATGCTGCGAGCCGCGGTGAAGGCAGGCACGCCCTTGGGTATTGAAGCCAAAAAGGTCATGGATGCCGGCGGTCTGGTTTCCGACGAGATCATCATCGGCCTGGTGCAGGACCGTCTGAAGCAGTCCGACTGCGCCAACGGCTACCTGTTCGACGGCTTCCCCCGCACCATCCCGCAGGCCGACGCGCTCAAGAGCGCCGGCGTCAAGCTGGACTACGTGGTGGAAATCGAAGTCCCCGAAGAAGACATCATCGAACGCATGAGCGGACGCCGCGTGCACCAGCCCAGCGGCCGCAGCTACCACGTGCGCTTCAATCCGCCCAAGATCGAAGGCCGTGACGACGTCACCGGCGAAGAACTGATCCAGCGCGACGACGACCGCGAAGACACCGTGCGCAACCGCCTGTCGGTGTACCGCGAACAGACCCGCCCCCTGGTCGACTACTACTCGTCCTGGGCGCAGCAGCATCCCGCCGACGCGCCGAAGTACCGCAAAATTTCCGGCGTCGGCGCGGTCGAGGAAATCAAGGCGCGCCTGTTCCAAGCCGTCCAAGGCTGATCGGCGCCTCGATGGCTCACAGGCCTTCGGCGCTGGCACCGGAACGCATCGCGTCCGGCCGGCCCCGAAGGCCTAGTCATATCCGGCGCCTGCCGCGCCGCTTTCATCCCTAGAACTGACTGGTGGTAGACACATGGAAATCGCGAACAAGGTATTCATCGTCACGGGCGGCGCGTCCGGATTGGGCGCCGGCACGGTGCGCATGCTGGTCGAAAACGGCGCCAAGGTCGTCATCGCCGACGTGCAGGACGAGCCGGGCTCGGCCCTGGCCAAGGAACTGGGCCAGCGCTACGTCCACTGCGACGTGACCCAGGAAGCCGACGGCAAGAACGCCGTGGCCGCCGCGCTCGAGCTGGGCTCGCTGTTCGGCCTGGTGAACTGCGCCGGCGTCGCGCCCGCCGCCAAGATCGTGGGCAAGAACGGCGCGCATCCGCTGGAACTGTTCCAGAAGGTCGTGTCGATCAACCTGATCGGCAGCTTCAACATGATGCGCCTGGCCGCCGAGGCCATGAGCGCCAACGCGCCCGAGCCCACCGGCGAACGCGGCGTGATGATCAACACCGCCTCCGTCGCCGCCTTCGACGGCCAGATCGGCCAGGCGGCCTACGCCGCTTCCAAGGCGGGCGTGGCCGGCATGACCCTGCCCATCGCGCGCGACCTGTCCAAGACCGGCATCCGCTGCATGACCATCGCCCCGGGCATCTTCGGCACGCCCATGATCTTCGGCATGCCGCAGGAAGTGCAGGACTCGCTGGCCGCCAGCATTCCCTTCCCCGCCCGCCTGGGCCGCCCGGAAGACTACGCCAAGCTGGTCCACAGCATCATCACCAACGACATGCTGAACGGCGAAACCATCCGCCTGGACGGCGCCATCCGCATGCCGCCGAAATAATGCCCCCACGCTTCGCCCGCTGCGCGGGCTCTCTGCCCCCCCGAGGGGGCCCTTTTTCCCTTGGGGTGGCCCGGCGGGAAAAAGACGCTCCGGCATAGAGCGGCAGTGGGTGAGGCGTTGCCCCTTTCAAGGGGTATCATCGTTGCGGGACCAAGGGGTCCCTTTTTTACGTAGTGATCCAATGAGCCTGTTTCGTTCGGCGGCCACGGTCAGCAGCTTCACCCTGCTGTCCCGCA
>JALDYL010000214.1:0-7725 GCA_032153965.1 Achromobacter sp.
CCCCCCCCCCCCCCCCCCCCCGGCTCAGCTCAAGCGGCGCCGCAAGCGGGCGGCAACCTGGTCCAGCAAGAACACGGTGATGAAGATCACGACGAGGATGGTCCCGACGTGCGCGTACTGGTACATGTCGTAGCGGCCCTTCAGTTCCTGGCCGATGCCGCCCGCGCCCACCAGGCCCACGACCGTGGCCATGCGCACGTTGCGGTCCAGGATGTACAGGGTGTAGCCAGTGAACTTGGGCATGACCTGCGGCAGCACGGCGTAGGCCAGCACGCGCGGTTTGCTGGCGCCGATCGCGGCCAGCGCCTCTTGCGGCTTGGTGTCGGCCGTTTCGATGTCCTCGGCGTAGAACTTGCCCAGGAAGCCCATCGAATGGATGGCCAGCGCCAGCACCCCGGCAATCGGGCCGAAGCCGTAGGCCAGCACCAGGAACAGCGCGCAGATCAGTTCGGGCATGGCGCGGAACATGCTGACGATCGCCCGCGCCGCCACGTACAGCAGCCGGTTGGGCGCGTAGTTGCGGGCGCTGCAATAGGCCAGCGGCGCACTGCCCAATACGGCCAGCAGGGTGGCCCAGATCGCGATCTCGAAGGTCTCGACCATCTTCACCGCCACCCGCCACAGATAGCCCAGCGGCTCGACCAGATAGGTCTGGGTGGACACCTCGTCTTCCATCTTCAGCGTGTGCGGATTCAGCCGGCTCTCGGTCACCTGCACCGTTTCCACATGCGCCAACCACGGCAGCCTGTCCGGATCGAAGCCCTCTATGCGCGAGGTCTCGGTGCGGTACGAAACCTGCAGCGGGAACAGATTGTCGGCCAGGGCGCCCAGGCCCGACGTGACCTGGGACTGCTCTTTCAGGCCGACCGCGGCCAGCGCGCCATCCAGGGTCAGCGCCGCCATGCGGCCCATCTCGACCCGTTGCCCGGTATAGAGGAACAGCATTAGCGCGGCGATCACGATCAGCAGCGCGCGGGCGCCGTAGGGCGGATCCAGGCGCCAGGCCGCGTTGCCGGCCGGAGCTTTCAATGCCTGCGTGTTCATCGCGCGCCTCCCGCGGACAAGACCGCCGGCCGGATCGGCATGGCCGTGCGCGGTCCGGCATGGCCTCGACCCGCCAGGTCGGGCGCGGCCGCGCCGCTCTCCGACTGCGGGGCCTGATACAGCGCGCGAGCAGTGGCCTCATCGAACGCGCCCGCCGGCCCGTCGAACACCATGACGCCATGGCGCAAGGCCACGATGCGGTCGGCGAACTCCCGGGCCAGGTCGACCTGATGCAGGCTGCACAACACGGTGGCGCCGCGTTCCCGCGCCTGATTGCGCAACAGCTCCAGGATGTCGCGGCTGATGCGCGGATCCAGGCTGGCCACCGGTTCGTCGGCCAGCAGCAAGGCGGGCGCCAGCATGAAGGCGCGGGCAATGCCCACGCGCTGCTGCTGGCCGCCGGACAATTCGCTCACGCGGCGTTGCAGATGTTCGGGCTGCAGGCCGACCTCGCGCACCAGCCGGCAGGCGCGCTCACGCAATTCCACCGGGAAGCGCATCAGATAGGCGCGCCATGCCGGCAAGCCGGGCAGCGCGCCCGACAGCACATTGGTCGCCACCGTGGCGCGCGACACCAGGTTGAAATGCTGATGCACCATGCCGATGCGGGGCCGCACGGCTGCCAGCGTCGAGGGCTGCACCTGCGTGCCATCGACCCATACTGCGCCCTGGGTCGGCGCGGTCAGTCCGTTGGCCATGCGCAGCAAGGTCGACTTGCCCGCGCCCGAGGCGCCCAGGATCACGCAGAACTGGCCGCGCGGCACCTGCAGCGACACCGAGTTCAGGGCCGTGGTGCCGTCGGCATAGCGCATGCCGACGGCGTCGTAGCGCAGCATGTCCATTTCGCTTGCCCCGGCGATCACCGCTGTGCCGCCTTCTGCAGGATTTCGCCCTTGATCTCGTCGGTCAGCAGGGCCATCTTCGAAGCCGGGCCGGCGAACTGCGCCTCGGAGAACTCGGTGTCGAAGCGGTCGAGCTTGGCGCCGCCATAGCCGCGCACCATGTCCGGCGTCACGCCGGGCGCCTGGTGCACCTTGGCAAAGGCCTGCTTGAGCGTGGCCTTCAGCGGCTCGGGCAGCTTGGTGTTCATGGCCAGCGGCGGATACGGGATGGGTTCGCTCTTGAAGATCACCTTCACCGACTTCGGGTCCACCGCGCCCTGGCGCACCGCCTTGTCGAAGGAATCGAACGACAGCGCGGCCGCGTCGACCTGGCCCTGCACCAGCGCGGCCAGGCTGCTGGCGTGGCTGCCGGTCAGTTGCAGCGCCGCCAGGTCCCGGGCCGGGTCCATGCCGTCCTTGATCATGGATGCCACCTGGAAGGTGAAGCTGGAGGCCGAGTTCACGTCGCCGAACGCGGCGCGCTTGCCCTTCAGGTCGGCCAGCGTATTGATGGGCGAATCAGCCTTGGCGAACATCGCGGCGTAATAGGCGGACTCGCCTTTCTGCACGCCCACCGCCAGCAGTTGCGCGCATTGGCGCTCATGCGCCTGCACATAGGAAACCGGGCCCAGGAACGCGACCTCGGCCAGCTGGTTGCACATGCCTTCGACCACGGCGCCGTAGGACTGGCCCACCGTCAGCTGGAAATGCAGGCCGGTGCTGCGCGTGATCGCGTTGAAGATCGGCGCGTAGTCGGCCTTGGTGCCCGACTCGGTGCCGCCGTCGGCGGGAATGAGCAGCACGCGCAGCGGACGCTGCTGCGAGCCGTCGGCCAGCGCTTGGGCTTGCGCCAGAGGCGCGGCGGCCAGCAGGGAAACGAGCGCCAGTGCGGGCGCGCAGGTGCGGATTTTCATTTGTCTGTTCCTGGTCTTGTTGAGGTTGCCATCGGGGCGCAGCGTGCTGGGCCCTGATTCCGGAACGCAGATTAGTCATCGCACATGACAGGCAAATGAAAATTTCTCAAATCAAAAAAATGAATTTTTGAATTTTGTTCAGATAGAATCACAGCCGCCGGGCATGCCCCAACCGTAGCGGGCGCCCACTCCTGCAACCCTGCACGCGCCTCGACGCCACCACGCCGATCCATGACCCGCATTGCCTGCACTTCCCTCTCTTCCTCTCCCCAAGCCCCGGCGGCGGAACCGCCCTGGACCGTCCGCTCGCGCGGCCTGATCCTGGACCTGGACGGAACCTTGATACGCGGGCATGAAGTGATACCGGGCGCCAGCGAGCTGCTGACCCGCTGGGCGGGGCGCTGCGTCGTCGTGTCCAACAACTCCACCGACACGGCGGCGGGCCTGGCGCCGCGTTTACGGACGATGGGCCTGCCGGTGCACGCCGAAACATTGGTTCTGGCCGGCGAGCAGGCCGTGCGCCACATCGCCCGGCAGCACCCGCGCGCCAAGGTGCTGCTCTGCGCCTCGGACGCGCTGCGGACCTGCGCCGCCGGCCTGGGGCTGACGCTGGTGGCGCGCGACGCGGACATCGTGCTGTTGGCGCGCGATCTTGGTTTCGGCTACGGCACGCTGCAGACCCTGGCCAGGGAGTTGGCGCGGGGCGCGGCATTGATGGTGAGCAACGGCGACCTCACCCATCCCGGCCCGCAAGGCGCCATCGTCCCGGAAACGGGCGCGCTATTGCAGTCGGTGCTGGCCTGCGCACCCGGCGCGCGGCCGCACATACTCGGCAAGCCGGGAGCCATGCTGCTGGAGGAAGGATTGCGCCGGCTGGGCCTGGCGCCTGCGGACACCACGGTCATCGGCGACAACGTGCGCACCGATGCGCTGGGCGCGGTGCGCCTGGGCATCGGCTATCTGCTGGTCGGCAATGCGCCCTACGCGGATGCGCCCGATGTGGCGGGCCTGCTGGATAGCGCATGCCCGCGCCGGCACGCGCTGCCGGCGGGCATCGAGGGCGATCAGTAGCGCTTGTTCGACAGCACGTCGAAGGTGCTGCGCAGCGTGGAAACGGCCTTGTCGTAGTCGGACAGGGCCAGGCAGGCGATGAGGGTGTCGATGATGGCGAGCTGGGCCAGCCGGCTGGTCATGGCCTCGGTGCGGAAACGGGTCTCGCGCGACATGGTGTGCAGCACCACGTCCGCGTGTTCCTGGATCGGCGACTTGCCGAAATTGGTGATGCAGATCGTGCGCGCGCCGGCTTCCTTGGCCAGCCGCGTCGCCAGCACGGTTTCGTGCGTGCTGCCCGAGTGCGAAATGGTCAGCACGGCGACGTCCGGCCCGGTCAGCGATGCGCTGATGGCCTGCACGTGGGAATCGGTCACTGCCGTGGCGTGCAGCCCGATGCGCAGCATGCGGTAGTGCGCGTCGTGCGCGATGACGGCCGAGCTGCCGATGCCGTAGATTTCCACGCGGCGGGCGCCGCGGATCAGGTCCACGGCAGCCGACAGCGCGGCCACGTCCAGCACCGATTCGGTGTCCTGCAGGGTCTGGATGTTGCTGTGGAAGATCTTGCTGACGACCTGTTCTGGCGTGTCCTGGGCGGCCAGGTCTTCGTGGATGTATTGCACCGGCTGCACGATCTGCTGCGCCAGCGCGATCTTCAGTTGCTGAAATCCGGTGGCGCCCAGCAGCTTGCAAAAGCCCACCACGCTGCCTTCGCTGCACTGGGTGCGCTCCGCCACTTCGCTGACCGACATGTGCACCACCTCGGCCGGGTTGCGTATGACGAACTCGCCGATGCGCTGCGAGGCCGCCCCCATCGACGGCAGCAGGCTCTGGATGCGAGCCAGCATGGCCTGCGGCGAGCCCCGCTGCGGATCGGCGGCGGTCGGGCTTCGAGGAGAGCGTTTGGATGTGGCCATGGCGGAGATCGAGGAACAGGAACCGGATGCGCAGGCAACGATACCCTACCCGCTGCCGGCGCGGCGACGGCGCATGCTAACCGCGGCCGATGACAGGATATCCGGACGGCCTCAAGCCGCCCATGAAAAAGGCCGGCATGTGCCGGCCTTTCCGTTTGCTGTGGCTTACTTCGCCGGCGTTGCGGGCGTTTCGGCGGGCTTGTCGCCTGCAGCCGGCGCGGCCGGGGTGGCAGGCGTCGCCGGCACCGAGGGCACCGAGGCGTCCGGCTTGGCCGGCGCGGCGGGCACCGAACTGGCGCCCGGAACCGACGACGTGCCAGCGGGAGCGGCAGGCGCCGCGCCCGGCACTTGCGGCACCGAACGGTCGGCCGGGAAGCTTTGCATCACGCCGGAATCGACGGCCGGGCCGCTGGTGCCCTTGTGGCTGACATAGGCCAGGCCAGCGGTGGACGCGAAGAAGACCACGGCGGCCCACTTGGTCGCGCGCGACAGGAAGTTCGCCGCGCCGGTGGCGCCGAACAGGCTGCCGGACGAGCCGCTGCCGAAAGCGGACCCCATGTCGGCGCCTTTGCCCTGCTGAAGCAGGACCAGGACGATGATAGCCAGCGCCGAGATCACTTGGACGGCCAGCAGGATTTTGAGCATCAAGGGCATTACAGACTCCGGAACGGAAACTTAGATAGCGGCGATTCGCAAAAATTCTTCGGCCACGAGCGACGCGCCGCCGACCAGGGCCCCGTCGATATCAGTCATGGCGAACAAACTGGCGGCGTTGGCAGCTTTGACGCTGCCGCCGTACAACACTTGCACCTGCGCCGCGCCCAGCGCGCGCAGGGCGGCGCGGATGGCGCCATGGACTTCCTGCGCCTGCTCGGGGCTGGCGGTGCGGCCGGTGCCGATGGCCCAGACGGGCTCATAGGCCAGGACCATGCGCGAAACCGCCTCGGCGCCCAGCGCCAGCACGGGCTTCAACTGGCGTTCGATCACGGCCAGCGTGTTGCCGGCTTCGCGGTCGGCCAGGGATTCGCCCACGCACACGACCGGGGTCAGGCCGGCGGCCAGCGCGGCCTGGGCCTTGGCGGCCACGGCTTCGTCGGTCTCGCCGTGCAGCACGCGGCGCTCGGAGTGCCCGGCCAACGCCCAGCGGCAGCCGAATTCCTTCAGCATGGCGCCGGAGACTTCGCCGGTGTAGGCGCCCTTTTCATGAGCGCTGACGTCTTGCGCGCCCCAGGACACGCTGCTGCCGGTCAGGGCCGACGCCGCCTGCGCGAGATAGGGAAACGGTACACAGATGCCGATTTCGCAGTGGCTCGCAGCATCCGCGGCGCGCAGCTCGGTCAGCAACGCGGCGTTCTCGGCCAGGTTGCCGTGCATCTTCCAGTTGCCCAGCACAAGGCGGGCGCGGTTTTCGACTGAAGTCATGGCGAGGTATCTGTATCGGTTGGACTGGGGCGAGCCAAGGGCTGCATAGCAACCGCCCACGGGCCTGCCTGGAAAAAATTCCAGGCGAAACCCGTGATTGTATCCTGTTGCGGGGCGCTACGCCGAGCGCCCCCCATTTCTTACATGGTCAGGATGATTTTGCCGATGTTTTCACCGCTTTCCATCATGGCATGGGCGCGCGAGGCTTCGGCCAGCGGGAAGGTGGCGTGCACGATGGGCTTGATGGCCCCTTTTTCCAACAGGGGCCAGGCCTGTTCGCGCAGGGCGCGGGCAATGGCGCCCTTGAAGGCGACCGGACGGGGACGCAAGGTCGAGCCGGTGATGGTCAGGCGGCGGCGCATGACCTGGGCCGTATCCACGTTGGCGTGGGAGCCACCCAGCTGGGCAATGATGACGATGCGGCCGTCGTCGGCCAGGCACTGCATGTCGCGGCCGATGTAATCGCCGGCCACCATGTCCAGGATCACGTCCACGCCGCGTCCGCCGGTGGCGTCCAGCACTTCCTTCACGAAATCCTGGGTCTTGTAGTTGATGCCGCGTTCGGCGCCCAGCGCTTCCACGGCGCGGGCCCGGTCGTCGCTGCCGACGGTGGCATAGACCTTGTGGCCCATGGCGCGTGCCAGCTGGATGGCCGTGGTGCCGATGCCGCTGGCGCCGCCGTGCACCAGCAGCGCCTCGCCTTCGGACAGGCGGCCGCGGTCGAACACGTTGCTCCAGACCGTGAAATAAGTTTCCGGCAGGCCGGCCGCCTCGATGTCGGACAGGCCCTTGGGGATGGGCAGGCATTGCGCCGCGGGCGCGACGCAGTATTCCGCGTAGCCGCCGCCCGCCACCAGGGCGCAGACCTTGTCGCCCAGGGCGAAACCGCTGCCGGCCAGGTCGCCGCCGACGATCTCGCCGGCCACTTCCAGGCCCGGCAGGTCCGAGGCGCCGCGCGGCGGCGCGTAGTTGCCCTTGCGCTGGAACACGTCGGGACGGTTGACGCCCGCGGCGCTCACTTTGATCAGGACTTCACCCGCGCCGGTTTCCGGCGTGGGGCGCTCCACGGGGACCAGGACCTCGGGGCCACCAGGGCGAGAGATTTCTACGGCGTGCATCGCGTGCCTCCTTTGCAGCAAATGGATTATTATTGCGCCCTTTACGGCGTATCGTGTCCCCACCCAGGCAGATTGTTTGCCTGATGGCCGAATCGCCGGAAGATACCGCAGTACCAGGAAGCGTGGCAGAGTGGTCGATTGCACCGGTCTTGAAAACCGGCAACGGGCAACCGTTCGTGAGTTCGAATCTCACCGCTTCCGCCAGAACACCGATGGGCTATATGGCGAACCTTCTCGTGTCCGCCGTGCAACCCACGCCGCCCGATTCAGGAATTACCGTCGCGGGATTGTCCGCCGGCCAGCGCCGCGTCCAGATAGCCGCGGCCCCTCTCGCTGAAAGACAGCGACGTCGCAGACTGCCTGCCGGCGTCATCCATCT
>JALDYL010000215.1:0-7672 GCA_032153965.1 Achromobacter sp.
GCGTCCAGGATCGAGTCGGAGATCTGGTCGGCAACCTTGTCGGGATGCCCTTCGGAGACGGATTCGGAAGTAAAGAGAAAGTCGTTGTTGGCCACAGATGCGTCCTTGGTGGCCGGCGTTGCCGGCGCATAGGTTCACGAGGCGCGTTGCACCCCTGACCGCATGACATACGCAAATCTGGGCGCGACGCTTTAGCGGATTTGGCAAAAGACGCGCAAAGCGCTACACCCTTGCCGTCGCCCCGCAAGTTGTCGGTTAACTCGGCGACTGACTTATTTTAAGCGAAAATGCGGTTCTGCCGCCAAAGCCGGGGGACGTATGCATATTCTTCCTGGCCCAGACGCACTTCCAGCCCGTCCCACTTTCTCACCGCATGCTGCTCTTCCTGTTCAGACTATTCGCCGCCCTGCCCCTCTCCGCCGCCCACGCCGCGGGGCGCCTCGCCGGGCGCGCGATCTACGCCTGGCCGGGCAAATACCGGCGACGGCTGCAGGCCAACGCGGCCCAGGCCGGCTATCCCGACCCAGCCTTTGCGCGCCGGGCGGCGGGCGAAATCGGCGCCATGATCCTGGAGAGCCCGCGCGTCTGGTTCCGCAATGAACAAAGCCTGGCCCAGGTGATTTCGGACGACAACGACGTGGTCAACACGGCCCGCGCCGAGAACCGCGGCATCCTGTTCCTGACGCCGCACCTGGGCTGCTTCGAAATCACGGCGCGCTATCTGGCCCGCCAGATGCCCATGACCGTGATGTTCCGCCCCCCGCGCAAGGACATCCTGGCCCCGCTGCTGGAAACCGCGCGCAACACCTCGGCGGTCAATGCCGTGCCGGCCACCATGCAGGGGGTGCGTGAATTCGTGCGCGCCCTGCGCCGCGGCGAATCCGTGGGCATGCTGCCCGACCAGGCGCCCAGCGTGGGCGACGGCGTGTGGGCGCCGTTCTTCGGGCGCATGGCCTACACCATGACGCTGCCCGGCAAGCTGGCCACGCAGACGGGCGTACCCATCATCCTGACCGCGGGCGAACGGCTCCCCGGTGGCCGGGGTTGGCGCATCCACTACGTGCGCGTGCCCGAACCGCTGCCCGCCGATGCCCAGGCGCAGGCCGCGCTGCTCAACGCCGCCATGGAAACGCTGATCCGCCGCTGCCCGGAGCAATACCTCTGGAGCTACAACCGCTACAAGACGCCGCGCGGCGCGCCACCGGCCCCCGTCGCCGATAGCCCGTCTCCAGCCAGCTGAACCGCCGCGCTCCCGTCCGCTATTCTTTCCTCACTATGACTAATTTCAAAACGCGCGCGCTGGTATCCCTGTTGAAATGGTTCGCCCGCGTCAAGCCGTCGACGCGGCTGCGCATCGGCGCCGGCCTGGGCTGGCTGGCGCCGCGGCTGGTCAAATCGCGGGTGCGCATCGTGCGCCGCAATCTCGAGCTGTGCTTTCCCGAGCAGCCGGAACACGTCCGCGAACAGTGGGTCGCGGACCACTTCCGCGCGCTGGCGCAATCCATCGTCGACCGTGGCGTGCTCTGGTACGGCACGCCCGAAGCTGTAAGGGAAATGGTGACGCTAAGCGGCGTGGACGAGGTCAACGAACTGATCGCCCAAGGCCGGCCGGTGATCCTGCTGGCACCCCATTTCATCGCCATGGACGCGGGCGGCAGCCGGCTGACGATGGATATCCCCAGCGCCGCCACGATGTACACCCCGCAAAGCGACCCCAACATCGACGCCGTCATGGCCGCCGGACGGACTCGTTTCAATGAGTCTTTCGTGGTCAGCCGCAAGGACGGCGTGCGCGAACTGATCCGCCACCTGCGCGCCCCCCGCCCTGTCTATTACCTGCCCGATATGGATTTCGGCCGCCAGGGCGCGGCATTCGTGCCCTTCTTCGGTATCCCGGCGGCCACCCTGCTCTCCACCGCCCAGCTGGCCAGGAAATGGGATGCGGTGGTAAAGCCGGTCCTGGGCTTCTGGAATCCGGATACCGGCCGCTATCACATCGAAGTGCTGCCGCCGCTGGCAGAATTCCCGGGGACCGATTCGTTGGAAGACGCCACGGCGCGCCTGAACCGCGAGCTGGAATCCTGGATCCGCCGCTGCCCCAGCCAGTACTACTGGGTCCACCGCCGCTTCAAGACGCGTCCGCCGGGCGAACCCAAACTCTACTGAGTCCGCGGCTCGCGCCCCAATATGGGCGATAATCCGGTGATGAACTGGAACTTCACCAAAATGCATGGCGCGGGCAATGATTTCGTCGTGCTCGACGGGGTCCGCCAGACCATCGACATGACGCCCGAGCGCGCCCGCGCCTTGGGCGACCGGCATTTCGGCATCGGCGCCGACCAGATCCTCCTGGTCGAACGCGCGACCCGGCCCGATGCCGATTTCCGCTATCGCATTTTCAATTCCGACGGCAGCGAGGTCGAACACTGCGGCAACGGCGCGCGCTGCTTCGTGCGCTTCGTGCACGAACAGGGCCTGTCCGACCGCAACCCGCTGCGCGCCGAGATCGCCACCGGCATCCTGGTGCTGGACCAGGGCGACGACGAGCAGGTCACGGTCGACATGGGCAGCACGCGCTTCGAGCCCGCCGCGCTGCCGTTCGACACGGCAGGCCTCACCTCGCGCGTACAAGGCCAGGACACGCTGTGGGAACTGGAGCTGGACGCGCCCGCCGGCCTGCCGCGCACGGTCGCGCTGTCCACCGTGGCGATTTCCAATCCGCATGCCGTGCAGGTCGTGGACGACGTCGATACCGCGCCCGTGTCCGTCCTGGGCCCCTTGATCGAAACCCATCCGCGCTTCCCTCGCCGCGTCAACGCCGGCTTCATGCAGATCGTGGACCGCAACAACATCCGCCTGCGCGTGTTCGAACGCGGCGCCGGCGAAACCCTGGCCTGCGGCACCGGCGCCTGCGCCGCCGTCGCGGCCGGCATCCGCCGCGGCCTGCTGGACTCGCCGGTGCGCGTACAAGCGCGCGGCGGCATCCTGACCGTCGCCTGGAACGGCGAGCAACTGCGCATGACCGGCCCTGCCGAGTCCGTTTTCACGGGGCAGGTCGATATCGACAAGCTCGTCTTCTCCATGGGGCTGAACCGATAAGCCATGACTGATACCGCTATTACCGCTCACGACATCGCCGGTTTCCTGCAAGAGAACCCTGGCTTCTTCGACGATCACGCCGACGTCTTCGCCACGCTGCAGGTGCCGCACCCGCACGGCTCGCGCGCCATTTCGCTGGGCGAGCGCCAGATCCTGACGCTGCGCGAACGCAACCGCGAACTCGAATGGCGCCTGAACGAACTGGTGCGCAATGCCACCGCCAATGAAAGCATCGGCACGCACGTGGCCAAATGGTGCTGCCGCTTGCTGTCCGAATGCGATCCGCAGCATGTGCCGGGCGAAATCGCCCTGGGGCTGGCAGAACAGTTCGAACTGAACCACGTGGCGCTGCGCCTGTGGGACCTGTCGGAACTGCCGGCGACCGGCTACGGCGAACCCGTCACGCAAGACGTGCGCACCTTCACCGACAGCCTGAAGACGCCGTACTGCGGCGCCGACACCGAATTCGAAGCGGCCGGCTGGCTCGACGCCAAGCCCAAGTCGCTGGCGCTGGTACCCTTGCGCCTGGAAGCGGACGGCCCCGCCGTCGGCCTGCTGGTGCTGGGCTCGGACGACGCCGAACGCTTCACGCCCGAAATGAGCACGACCTTCCTGGAATCCATCAGCCAGCTGGCTTCGGCGGCGCTGCATCGCCTGAATCCGGCCTCGCCCAAGGCCTAGCGGCGACACGGGCGGACGCCATGCCGAAAACCACGCAAGCGCAAGACGCGGCCCCGCCCGAAACACCCCTGCCGGACGCGATGAGCGCCTGGCTGCGCCACCTGGAAACCAACCGGCGCTATTCGCCCCATACACTGGACGGCTACCGCCGCGAACTGCATTTCCTGCGCGAACTGGCTGCCAACGCCAAGCTGCCGCTGGACCAGATCGGCAACGGCCACATCCGCCAGTTCGTGGCGCGCCTGCACGCCCAGGGCCGCGGACCGCGCAGCCTGGCTCGCACCCTGGCGGCCTGGCGCGGCTTCTATCAATGGTGGGCCCCGGCGATCGAGCTGGCCGGCAATCCCGTGGCCGGCGTGCGCGCCCCCAAGGCGCCGCGCGGCCTGCCCAAGGCCCTGTCCGTGGAACAGACCCAGGCCCTGCTGGACCGCGCCCCCGCGCAAGTGGCGACCGAACCCGCCGCGCTGCGCGATCAGGCCATGCTCGAACTGCTCTATTCCAGCGGCCTGCGGCTGTCGGAGCTGGTCGGGCTGGACCTGCGCTACGAACGCTCCGGCAATTACGAATCGCGCGGCTGGCTGAACCTGGAAGAGGCCGAGGTCACCGTGCTGGGCAAGGGCGGCAAGCGCCGCTCGGTGCCCGTGGGCCAGGCCGCCCTGGAAGCCCTGCGCAAATGGATCGCGGTGCGGCCGCAGCTGGCGCCCATCACGGCGCAGCCCGAGGACGCGGCCGCGCTGTTCCTGGGCGCGCGCGGTCGCCGCATCTCGCCGCGCGTGGTGCAGCTGCAGCTGGCGCGCATCGCGCAACAGGCCGGCGTGCCCACGCACGTGCATCCGCACGTGCTGCGCCACAGCTTCGCCAGCCACGTGCTGCAATCGGCGCAGGATCTGCGCGCCGTGCAGGAAATGCTGGGCCACGCCAATATCTCCACCACCCAGATCTACACGCGGCTGGACTTCCAGCACCTGGCCCGCGCCTACGACCAGGCGCATCCGCGCGCCGGACGCAAATCCTGAACGCGCCGGATCCGGCGCATTCAGCGAAAACGGATACTCAAGCCCGCGCGACCGGCCTCTAGCCGCCTCCGGCGATCACGCCGCCCAATAGCATCACGCCCAGCAACAACACGGCCAATGCCGCCAGCGCTTCCACGCCGTAACGCAGGCGCGCCGCGCCGGCGCTGGACAGACGGCTGCCGATGCGCGTGGCCGCGCCGCCGGCCGCGACCGCCAGGCAGGCCAGCGCCGCCACCGTCAGCCCGGTACCCAGGCCCATCGCCAGGGCCGAGGCCACGCCCGCCAGGAAGAAACCCTGCGCCAGCGCGAACACCAGCACGATCAGCGCGCCGCTGCAGGGGCGCAGGCCCACGGCCAGGATCGCCGTTGCCGCGCGGCGCCAATTCAGCGGACCCGAGACCTGGTCGGGCGCGGGCGCATGCGCGTGGCCGCAGCCGCAATCGTGGTCGTGGTGGTGATGGTGATGGTGATGGGCCTGCGCGTGAGCAAGCTGCAACCCATGCTGCCGGCTGTGCCCGTGACCGCCGCCGTGTTCGTGCCCATGTCCGTGATCAAGCACGGCCCCATCGGACGCGCGCCGCGCCCGGGCCCGCAACAGCGGACGGATCGCCTTGGCCCACACCAGCCACGCCCCCAGCAAGGTCACCAACGCATAGGAGCCAAGTTCCAGCCAACGCGTGGCGTTGTTCATCGTTGCCGCAGTGGCGTTGAAGACCAGCGCCAGCACGGCCACCAACACGATCGCCACCAGCGCCTGGATCAGCGCGGA
Source organism: Achromobacter sp. (assembly GCA_032153965.1). GTDB lineage: Bacteria > Pseudomonadota > Gammaproteobacteria > Burkholderiales > Burkholderiaceae_B > Achromobacter. The sequence goes on from JALDYL010000215.1 coordinate 5,566, forward strand.
CGCCAGCGCCAGCAGCGCGCCGTTGCGCGCGGTCTGGCGATTGGCCAGCACATAGGAAGAGATCACCGCCTTGCCATGCCCAGGCCCCAGCGCATGGAACACACCGTAGGCGAAGGACAGCCCGATCAAGGCCCAGGCCGCGCCGCCATCGGCCTGCCAGGCGCGCACCGCGCCCGTCAGTTGGCGATAGAAATGGCTTTGCCAAGCCGACACCTGGCCGAAGAAGCCGGCCAGCCAGCCCGGCCCGCCCATGCCCGCGCCGCTCTCCGGCACACCGAAGGGATGCGCGCCCTGGGCCGCGGCCGCGCCCGCGCCGCCCAGCAACAGCACGGCCAACAGCGCAAGCGCTACGGGCAGCGCACCTCGATGCGGTGCGTCAGCCCCTTGGTGATGGCGAAAAGCTCGTCCGGCAAGGCGTCCGGGTCGGCCGGGATCGCGGCCAGTTGCTGCATGGTTTTCCAATCCAGTTCCTTGGGCTTGCGATAGGCGGAGGTGCAGGCCCGGGCGTCCTGTCCGCCCAGCGATACCGCGCCGCTTTCATCGAAGGCGTAGGCCACGAAATAGGTGGGATCGTAGATGTCCACCTGCGCGCCGCCTGCGCCCGGCGCCACTGGCGTGGCCAGCGGCAAAGTGAAGGACAGCGTCAACCGCGTGGTCTTCGGATTCCAGTCGACGCGCGCATCGCGCGGGGCCGCGAAGGCCGCTGTCTTGCCGTCCACGGTGACGCGGGTGAAGTAGTGCGAGATCGGCTCGCCCAGCGCCCGCATCCAGTCCCGCGCCATGCCCTGCAGGGTTTCGGCGGACAGCGAGCCGTCCTTGCCCTTTTCCAGTCCCTGCGTGGCGTAGGCGCCGAACATCTCGTCGAACCGCCAAACCTGCCGCAGCGCCGTGATGCGCTGCTGTCCATCGATATCGATCACCGCGCGGGCGTCGATCCACATGTGCGGATGCGCGCTGGCGGCGCCCGCCGCCAGCAGCATCGCCGCCGCGGTCAGGGCTGCATGGCCGCGGCAAGCTGACGTGCGTTCCATTCAAACATTTCCAGATAGGTGGCGCCGGGCTGTCCGGGCTTGGACAGGGCATCGGAATAAAGCGTACCACCCACCTTGGCGCCGGTTTCGCGGGAGATCTGCTGGACCAGTTTGGGGCTGCTGATGTTCTCCACGAAGACCGCCGGCACGCGCTCGCGCTTGACCTGTTCGATGATGCGCGCCACCTCGCCGGCCGCGGGCTGCGCATCGGTGGAAACGCCCATCGCAGGGATGAACGCCACGCCATAGGCGTCGCCGAAGTAGCCGAAGGCATCGTGCGAGGTCACGATCTTGCGGCGCTCGGCCGGAATCGCGGCGAAGGTCTTGCGGACCTGGACGTCCAGCGCCTGCAGGCGCGCGATGTAGGCTTGGGCGCGCTGGCGGTAGGCGTCGGCATGCGCGGGATCGGCAGCGGCCAGCCCTTCGGCCACATTGCGGGCGTAGATGACGCCATTGGCCAAGTTCTGCCAAGCATGCGGATCGGCGCCGCCGTGATGATGGCCATGCCCATGGTCGTGGTCGCGGTCGTGGTCGTGGTCGTGACCATCATCATGCCCGCCACCCGCGAACGTGCGCGGCTTCACGCCCTGGGACGCGACCACGGTGGCGCCGGCAAAGCCCGACGCCTTCGCCAGGCGCGGCATCCAGGTTTCGAAATCCAGGCCGTTGACGAACAGCACCCGCGCGGCGGCCAGTTTCTTGGCGTCGCCCGGCGTCGGCTCGTATTCATGCGCATCGCCATCGGGCCCCACCAGCGTGGCCACGCTGACGTCGGCGCCGCCGACTTCCCGCACGATGTCGCCCAGGATGGAAAAGCTGGCCACGGCCTTCAGCGGCTCGGCGGCCTGCGCGCCTCCGAACAGCGCCGACAGGCACAGGCCTGCCATGGCGAGCAGCGCGCGGCGGCGCGCCAGGGGATGGAAACGCATGGCGTATCTCCTATAGGATGAGTCAGACCCGGCGCAGGCGGCGCCGCGCCGGCAGCAGCCCGCCTTGCGGGCCGCCCACGATGGAAAACAGGTAGCAGGCGCCCGCCGCCAGGATGATGGCGGGCGAGGCCGGCACGTTGAAGTGGT